>DATEGH010000320.1:0-11410 GCA_035280185.1 Terriglobales bacterium | reverse complement strand
CTCGGATCTTCATCGTTGGGTTGAATTGCAGGAGACACAATTGCCTCTGAAAAAACTCCGTTATTTTCTTGTCTTTCTTTTTCCAGCTTTCGTTTTTGCTCAGCGCTTGCCCGCAGGTGTAACCCCGCAGCATTACGATCTCACGTTCACGCCCGATCTTCAGAAGGCCACCTTCTCCGGCGAGGAGACTATCGAAGTGGCGCTGGCCAAGCCTGCCGCGTCCATCACCCTCAACGCGGCCGAGCTCCAGTTTCAGAAAGCTGAAATCACCCAGGCAGGGAAGACCCAGGAAGCTCAAAGCAGTCTTGCTTCAGAGAAGGAACAGGCAACGCTGACCGTGCCGGAGCCGTTGCAGGCCGGGCCGGCGACCGTCCACATCAGCTTCACCGGAATCCTGAACAATCAGCTTCGCGGTTTTTATCTGGCCAAGAGCCGCACTCGCAACTATGCGACAACCCAGTTCGAAGCCACCGACGCGCGCCGCGCCTTCCCATCCTTTGACGAGCCGGCGCTGAAAGCCAAGTTCGATATCACCCTGATTGTCGATCGTGGCGACACCGCCATCTCCAACGGAAGCATTGTCTCCGATACTCCCGGACCCGGCGAGAACAAGCACACGCTGAAATTCTCCACCACGCCCAAGATGTCCACCTATCTGGTCGCGATGGCCGTGGGCGACTTTGAATGCAATGAAGGCGCGGCTGACAATATCCCGGTTCGCGTCTGCGGCACGCCCGACAAAAAGCCGCTGGGCACTGCCGCTCTGCGCTATGCGGAGGAGATTCTCAAGTTTTACAACCAGTATTACGGAATCACGTATCCCTTCGGCAAACTCGACATTCTTGGCGTTCCGGACTTTGAAGCCGGGGCCATGGAGAACACCGCCGCCATCTTCTACCGTGAGTCCGATCTTTTCATTGACGACCAGAACTCTTCCGCAAAATCGCACCAGAACGTCTTTGAAGTTCTGGCCCATGAAATGGCGCACCAGTGGTTCGGCGACCTGGTGACGATGAAATGGTGGGACAACGTTTGGCTCAACGAAAGCTTTGCCACCTGGATGGCGCTGAAGCCCTCGCAGGCGCTGCATCCGGAATGGAACGCCGCGCTCGATGCAGTTCATGAAACCGATACGGCACTGCGCGCTGACGCGCTTCAGCACACCCATCCCATTCGCGCCACGGCCGAAACTCCTGACCAGATCAACGAGATGTTTGACGCCATCTCTTATGAAAAGGGCGCGGCCGTGCTGCGGATGATCGAATCCTATGTGACTCCCGATGTTTTTCGCCGCGGAGTCAACGCTTATCTGCGGAAATTCGCTTACAGCAATGCCACCGCTGAAGACTTCTGGCGCTCCGTGGCTGCGGCTTCGGGACGTCCGGTGGATGCAATCATGCCTACCTTCGTAGAGCAGCCGGGCGAGCCGCTGATCACGGTTAAGTCATCATGCGCCGCTCCCGCTCCTGAGCCCGCCAGGCGTCGCGGGCGGCATTCCCGTCGTCGGCGCGCTCTGCCCAAAGCCCAGCCCAAGACGGAAATTACTTTGACACAAGCGCGCTTCTGGGCCGACCCCAGCGCTGCCCATGGCAGTTCAAGCACGTGGATGGTTCCGGTCTGCGTCAAGACCGACGATGCCAAGCCCTTCTGCCAGATTGTCAGCCAGAAGGAACAGGTGGTGCCGGTCTCGGGCTGCGGAGCGTGGACGTTTGTGAACGCGAATGCCTCCGGCTATTACCGTACCCAATACGACAGCATAAGCCTCGCCAAGCTCACCAGCGTGGCCCCCACTGCGCTCACCACAGCCGAGAGAATTTCTCTGCTCAACGACGAAGGGGCCCTTGCACATTCCGGGCAGGAGAGCGTCTCCTCTTATCTCAACTTGGTCTCCGCGCTTGGCCAGGATCCCGAGCGTGCCGTGATCGAAAGCTATCTGCCGGAACTCAACTCGATTGATGATTACCTCCTGACGGATGCCGATCGCACGGCGTTCCGCGATTGGGTGCGCTCCAACTCTTCCCCCATGTTGACCAAGATTGGCTGGACGGCCGCGCCGGGCGAGAGCGAGGACCTCAAGACTGCCCGCGGCCATCTCGTCAGGATCATGGGGCAGATCGGCGGCGATCCTGTTGTCATTCAGCACTCGGTAGAGCTCGCGCAGCAATACATCAAAGACCGGCACGCTATCGATCCCAGCATGGTGCGCGAGGTCCTGCTGGTGGCTGCCGAGAGCAATAATCCTGAGCTCTTCAGCCAGTACCTTAAGGCAATCTCCGATCCCGCCGCTACTCCGGAAGAGATCAGTAATTTCGCCATCGCTCTGGCGAATTTCACTGATTTCACGCTGACGCAGCAATGGCTGCAAAAAATCGTTGCTCCGGAGACCCGCAGCCAGGACGCTCCGTTCTATATCGGCGCCGTCCTCCAGAACGTGGCCGTGCAGAAGCCTGCATGGGAGTGGGTGAAGCAGCACTGGTCTGACGTCCAGGGCAAACTTCCGGCCGGCATCTTCTCCGGCGGATTTGCCCGGGCCGCTGCCGGATTCTGCGACACAGAGATGCGCGACGACGTTCAGCACTTCTTCACCGAGCAGAAGCTGGCAGGCACAGGACGAGCGCTGGGCCAGGCGGTGGAACGCATCAACGCCTGCATCGATTACCGCAGCCGCCAGCAAAACAATCTGGCTGCCTGGCTCCAGCAGCATCCAGCCTCAGCGGCTGCGGGAAACCGGTAGCCATTCCGAGCGGAGAGAGGGAGCTGGGCAGATGTTTCCTCCGCCCTGCTGCTTCAGGGAGTTTCCGCGGGAATCTGTTTGTTGAAATCTGTTGCTTGAGATCACGGATGGGAAGCTGCGAGACAAGTGTCAGGGCATGACTTCAGTCGTGCCGTCTGCAGCAAATACAATCGGGCTTTAGCCCCTGTTTCCAGGCGCGAAACAAGTGTCAGGGCATGACTTCAGTCGTGCCGCTTGCAGCAACAAGGAATCGGGCTTTAGCCCCTGAAAATTTTGATTCTTTGGAAATATTGCCCAACCTTGGCAGTTTATTGCGGACACACGTCGCCCTGTTCTCAGAACCCGCACTTCCATTGGCTGCTAGAGGATAGCAGCGGGGTGGCGCGGGCCGTAGCAGTCCCATTCTTCAGGTGCTTGCAACCGCTCGCGGCTGCCGCCTTCGCCGGCGCTACTCCCGGCGCAACACAATTCCAGAATAGCTCGTTATTTCTTCGTTGTCAAGTAAAATTACTCTAAACTGGTATTAATTAATAATAAGGCTCGAACTCCCTGGATCCACTTTTCAATCTTTGGCAATTTTGGAAATTTCATGCGACTCATCGTGACCCATACACAATCCTTACCTCTCCCCATCTTTCATCCCGTTGCTGAATGAAACTTGCTTCGCATCGCGGACAGCGGACCGTAAGCTCTTCGGGACCTGTCCAAGACAAACTGAGTCCGGCGCCTGCCGCGTCCTGCTCCACGCGAAACACAATTCCCGTCTTGACCTCTCCTGAAACGAAACCACGAGAGAGGTCCTGCGATGCATCGCGCAGGTTCACCTGCGTAACGAAGGGCGATTCTTCTCCGCAACGCCGCTGCACCACAGTGGCGACAAACTTCCGCGAAGGGCTTTCAGATTGCACCAGGACAGAATCCGGGCATTGCGGATGTATATGCACGTACGTCAGCGTCATCACGGAAAAAATCACCAGCAGTGAGATGGCGAACGCCGCCGTGCTGCGGAGCATGTTGCGGGCGAAAGGATCCATGGTGTCAGCTTCCAACCCGCGAGTGAATTTCGCGCCAAAGCTCGCTCCGGCCCGCGCCGGTTCGGGCCGAGTAAGCAAGAATTCCATCAACCTCGTGCTCGCGCGCCAGCCCGGCCAGAGCCGCGCGGAGCTGGTTGCCGGAGAGCTTGTCGGTCTTGGTCGCTACCACCAGAAAATCGCCTCCTGCATGGCGCAGGAATTCAATGAGCTGGCGGTCGGAGGCCTGCGGCGGAACATTCGCGTCAATCAAGACCACGCAAAGTTGCAGCGGCTCTCTCTCTTTCAAGTAAGGTTCGATAAATTTCGGCCACTCGGCTGAAATTTCACGGGAAATCTTGGCATAGCCGTAGCCCGGCAGGTCCACCAGCATCAGTTCAGGATTGGGCTGTCCTGCTTTTTGGTAAATCCCGATGAAGTTGATGGTGCGCGTGCGTCCCGGCGTAGAGCTCACGTGCGCCAGTTTTTGCCCGAGCAGGGAATTGATCAGGCTCGACTTGCCCACATTCGATCTTCCCAGAAACGCAAATTCCGGCGGCCCTGCAGCAGGGAACCCCGCCGAAGCGGTCGCCGCAGTGATGAACTTCGCGATCAGAGGTTTCATTGCAACTGATTTATCTGTAACAGACATGATGGAGAGTGGGCAACTACGGCCCGACTTGCGCGACATAGTAAAATTGTGGGCAGAATGAGCATCAGTCTCCATCCTGACCTCGAAGCTCGGCTCCGTGCCGCGGCGGAAACCCATGGCTTAACTATTGAAGCCTACTTGGAACTCATGGTTCAATGCGATCAGAACACCAGGCACGAACTGGAGGCACTTGCCCGTGAGGGACTGAACTCCGGTGCACCGTTTGCCCCGAGCCTTGAACATTGGCAGGAGAAACATCGCAGCTTGGATTCCCGTTTCAAAAACTCCCACGAGCCGTGAATCCACGTTATGTTCTCCGTCCTAAAGCGGACCAAGACATGGATGACCAGGCATTGTATCTGGCCCAACGGGGAACAGTTGAATTGGGACATCGCTTCCTGCTGGCCGCGCATGAAACTTTCAATCTCCTCGCTGCGAACCCGGGAATCGGCTGGCCTCTGCGGTTCCATTCCGCTGATCTGAAATCAGTACGCGTGTTCCCGATTGAAAAATTCAAACGGATGCTGGTGCTCTATTGCCCTGCGGCGGGTGGGATTGAGGTCCTCCGGGTCATTCACGGCTCCCGCAACGTTATCGCACGGCTGCGCCGCGAAGGATTGGAATTCTGATTCTCTTCTGATTTTTTTCGTTGTTAGACAAATCTCCCCGGTTCAAGTGTGAATGTAATTGTAAGCGGTACAAAATTGGTTGAGGTCCATGACCGCCAAACTCACATTTGACGACGTGCGGGGCCTCTACCAGAAACACGGCGCCGCATTGTTGGGATATGCCACCAGCCTGCTCGGCGATCGCGCTTCGGCCGAAGACGTTCTGCATCAGGTCTTTCTCAAGCTGTTGGGCATGAGAAGTCTGCCTCAGGATGCTCGCCCGTATTTGTTCAAAGCGGTGCGCAATCGGGCGCTCAATACAAGGCGCAACGTTGGGCGCATGACGTCCTTGGAGGACCAGGAATGGCTCGTGAAGCCGGAGGGCATGGTGGAAGCGGGGCTCGAGGTGGAGCGTGCATTGCAAAGGCTTCCGGCGGAACAGCGTGAGGTCGTCGTGATGAGAATTTGGGGCGACATGACCTTTGAAGAAATCGCGGGAATTCTCGGGCTTTCCATCAACACAGCCGCTTCGCGGTACCGCTATGCGCTGGAGAAGCTGCGCGCGCACTTGAAATACTTCGAGGCATCGCAATGAGCCACGAACATAATGACGACAAGCTTGAGGCGTACCTCCGCCAGTTTAGCCTTCGTCAGCCTCGTCCTCTGCCGCAGCGGTATGCGATCCGGCGGCGATTTCCCGTGCCGGCGCTCGCAGCCGTGGCCGCGCTGATCGTGACTGCCCTCCTGCTGCTCTTTTTCCAGCAGGCAAAGCATCCTCATCGGCCCCAGATCACGCGCACACAGCCCGCCGATCTGGCTGTCGAGTCTTCGCTCGCCTCCTTCAACCGGATTTTGCGGCAAGACCCCGAGAAGCTTGATGGCGCGATGAATTCGCTTTCGCCGCGGCTCCTGCCCGATGTCCAGCGCAGCCGTGGAATTTTGAAAACGTTGGCTCGTGAATAGAGGAACAAGGGGAGGATACATGAAGCGATGGATAAACTGCATGCTGGTGGTTTTAATGATGGCTGCATCCGCGTGGGCCGGGTCGCAGCCGTTTACGCCGCCGCCAAACCGAAATGCCGCGCTGCGCTACTGGATGGCCTTTGCCGATCTGCAGGACCATCCTGCCGACCAAGCCACCACTGCATTGATGGAACAGGTTCTCGAAGGATCAGCCAACTGGGACGAGCAGCGCTTGGGCCCTATCGTCGAGGCGAACTCTGCAGCAGTGTTGAGCATGCAGCGCGGCTCGGAACTCCCGGAGTGCAACTGGGGATTGGACTACAGCCGCGGAGAAGCAATGTCACTCGGCCATCTTCCCAAAGCGCGAGTGCTCGCCCGCCTGAATGCTCTGTATGGAGCGCGTCAAATCGCACAAGGGGATACTGCGGGAGCCGTCGCTACCTGGCTTGCCGGTTTGCGCTTTGCCCAATGTGTCTCTAAGGGTGTAGGACTCATCGGCATTCTCTCCGCCAAACCGGCCTTCATGGCGAACCTTCACTTGATTACCAGAGCGGCGCAATCAGGACTGACAGGTGAGTTGCAACGGCAGGTCACCGCCCAATTGCGCAAGTTACCCGCTGACGGTCTTGATTGGGCGTCTTCGATACGCGCCGAAGCCTGGGCAGATCAGCAAAGTCTGCGCAATTTGGCTACGTCGACCAATTTCCAGCAGACATACAAGGATTTTTACGGCACGCCGGCGCCGGAAGCGGCGCACCCGCCAACCGCCGGAGAAATCGAAGCGTTCGCCGCCCTGATGAACGAAATTGTCGCCGCCTTTCAACTTTCGCACGAGCAGGCTGAAGAGAAACTCAAGTCGCTCATGGCCAGAGCGGACCAAATGAATCCGGCGGTGCGATCTGTTATACCGGGCTATTTGAAGATGAACGACAATCGAGAGCAGGTCGTTAGGGAACAGCAGGGCCTGCTGAAGGTACTCAAGTCAAAATGAATTCCCGATTTTTGGCCTAAACAAAACCGCCTGCCTTCCGGCAGGCGGTTGTTGCAACCCACAAGGAAATCTATCCAGCTTTCTCCATCGCCGGCAGCGAGATGTCCCGCCGCTCCACCATTTCCTTGGTGACTTCGAATTCCTTCACGCGCTTCTGGCTGGGCAGGTGATACATCAGATCGAGCATCAACTCCTCCAGGATCATCCGCAGTCCGCGGGCGCCAACTTTGCGCAGCATGGCCTCGCGCGCGATTGCTGCCAGCCCGCCGTCGGAGAAGCGCAGTTTCACGTTCTCGAACTCGAACATGCGCTGGTACTGCTTGATGATGGCGTTGCGCGGCTTGGTCAGGATTTCGATCAGCGCGGCCTCGTCCAGATCGTTGAGGATGCCGACGACCGGCAGGCGGCCGACAAATTCCGGAATGAGCCCGAACCTCACCAGGTCCTGCGGCTCGGCTTTGCCCAATAGTTCTGTGTCGCGCTTGCTGGCTTCGGTAAATTCTTTTTCCTTCTGCTCGCTGGTGCGGAAGCCCATCGACTTCTTGCCGATGCGCCGCGCCACGATCTTCTCCAATCCGACGAACGCGCCGCCGCAGATGAAGAGAATATTCGTGGTATCGACCGGCGTAAATTCCTGATGCGGGTGCTTACGTCCGCCCTGCGGAGGAACGTTGGCGATGGTCCCTTCCAGGATTTTCAGCAGCGCCTGCTGCACGCCCTCGCCGCTCACGTCGCGAGTGATGGAGGGGTTCTCGTCCTTGCGGCCGATCTTGTCAATTTCGTCAATGTAGATGATGCCGGTCTGCGCGCGTCCCACGTCGCCGTCGGCAGCCTGGAGCAGCTTGAGGACGATGTTCTCCACGTCCTCGCCCACATAGCCGGCTTCGGTCAGCGTGGTGGCATCAACAATCGCGAAGGGCACATCCAGCATGCGGGCCAGCGTCTGGGCCAGCAGCGTCTTGCCGGTTCCGGTGGGACCGATTAGAAGGATGTTGGACTTCGCCAGCTCAACTTCGCTTCCCTTGGCGCGGTTCATGTGAATGCGCTTGTAGTGGTTGTAGACGGCGACTGAGAGCTTCTTCTTGGTCTGCTCTTGTCCAATCACGTATTCGTCCAGGAAGGTTTTTACCTCCTGCGGTTTGGGCAGGTGGTTGGGAGCAGCCGCAGCGTGCGATTCCGTGCGGTCGTCTTCCAGGATGGAGTTGCAGACGGCCACGCACTCATCGCAGATATAAGCGCGCGGGTAGTCGCTGGGGGAAGAAATGAGTTTGGCCACGGCGTCTTGCGACTTGTGGCAGAACGAGCAGCGAAGTGTCTCTTCCGGCGAGCGTGGCTTCACAGTTTGGAACTCCTTGATTTTCCGGACTTTACTTGCAGGCCAGAAGTCCGGGTTTATGCCCTCAAATAGCTTCTATTTGTGCTTGTAAATAATGTCATCAATAATGCCATACTCTTTTGCTTGCTGCGCATTCATGATGAAATCTCTTTCCACGTCTTTCTCTACCTTCTCCAGCTTTTGCCCGGTGTGCCTGGCAAGCATTTGATTAGTGATTTCCCTCATGCGAAGGATCTCACGAGCATGTATATCAATATCTGTGGCTTGGCCACTAAGGCCGGACATCAAAGGCTGATGAATAAGTATCCTAGAAGTGGGTAGGGCAAAACGCTTACCGGCAGCGCCGGCGCAAAGCAGCGTGGCAGCCATGCTGGCGGCCTGCCCGCAGCAGATCGTCATCACGTCAGGACGCACGAACTGCATGGTGTCATAGATGGCCATTCCGGACGTGATCGAACCCCCCGGCGAGTTGATGTAAAGCTGGATGTCCTTTTCCGGGTCCTCCGCCTCCAGAAACAGAAGCTGCGCGATCACAAGATTGGCGATGGTGTCGTCAATCGGCGTGCCTATGAAAATAATGTTGTCCCGCAGCAGCCTGGAGTAAATGTCATACGCGCGCTCTCCGCGGCTCGTCTGCTCGACCACCATGGGTACCAGTGCCATAAACTCTCTTTCCTCTCCAAAATCTTATGATGCAGCCGTCGTTATTGACCTTGGCCGTAGAGGAAGTTTAACGCCTTTTCACTTCTCATGCGTGCCCGGATCCGTTCCAGTCCCTGGTCTTGCGTTAACTGTTTGCGCACCTCGTCCGGCGTCTGGTGAGTGTGGGCTGCAAGCGACAGAATTTCCTGATCGAGCTCTTCTTCGGAAATCTGAATGTTCTCGGTGTCGGCAATCTTGTTCAGCAGCAGTCCTGACCTGACCTCTTTCGTGGCGCCATCGCGCTGTGCCGCGCGCAGGCGCTTGAAATCCAGCCGACGCATATCTTCTGTCTTCATTCCTTGCGAGGCCAGCGCGCGTAGTCCGCGCTCCAGCCGAAGGTCGATCTGGTGCTCCACCATCGAACCGGGAACCGGGAAATCATGCTTCGCGATCAACTCCTCAATCAGCTTTTCCTTGCCTTCGTGCTCCGCCTGATGCCGCAACTGCGATTCCATGTTCTCGCGGATGCTCTTTTTGAACTGGTCGAGTGTCTCGAACTCTGGGCTTAGTTCTTTGGCGAAGGCGTCGTTCAACTCAGGCAAGGTCTTCTTCTTGATCGCGTTGATCTTCACCTGATAGCTGAGAACGCTTCCGGCCAGGCGCTTGTCGTGAAAGTCTGCCGGATAGGAAACTTGAAACGTGCGCTCCTCGCCTGCCTTCCCTCCGCGAAGGTTCTCGGAAAATTCCTTGATGGTCGTGGGCCCGCCGATCTCCACCAGCACCTCGTCCATCTGCACCGGCTGCGGCGGGTTTGGCTTTGCTTCTTCGTTAGATTGGGAAACCGGCCTTGCCTGGAAAGAAACCTGGGCAAAGTCTCCATCCTTCAGCGGCCGCTCTTCGTCCACCGGATCGTAGCTGGCCTGCCGCTCCTGGAACGAGCGCAACTCGGAATCAACCTGCTCGTCAGTAACGTTGATCTCTGGTTTTTCTACCTTGACGGACTTGTAATCGCCTAGCTCGAACTCCGGCGCGACGTCAAAGCTCGCGGTAAATCGGATCGGCTCGCCCGGTTCGGCGTGCAGGTCAGAAATATGAGGCGACGAAATTGGCTTGTAGCCGCCGCTCATCACCGCTACGCGGTAGTACTGCGGCACCAGGTTCTCCAGCAACTGCTCGCGTACCTGTTCGGAAAAGCGCGACCGCACGATGCTCGCCGGTACTTTGCCCTTGCGGAATCCGGCCACCCGCGCTTCCTTTGAGAACCGCTGCACCAGTTGCTCTTCTTCTTCGGCCACGGCATCGGCCGGAATTTCAATGGTCAACTGCTGGCGGCAGGCGGCGTAGGGGTCTTCCTGGGGCTGAGGCGGCGCTCCAGGCTGCGTTTCCGGAGTCTCTGTTGTGGGGTTTTCTGTGTTCATGTTCTCCAATGTTTTTCCTTGCGCCGCTTCCGAGCGGGAGGTCAGAGCGAAGCGGTTTTCGGGACAGGGTCCAAACTTCCAGTCTAAGAGAGGGTGCAAAAAGGGTCAAACCCAACATCGGGAGAATTGCTGGAGCGCAGGCACTCTTGCCTGCGACACTAGAGAAGCTAGCGTCTCGTTGCGGTTTCCACGCCCGCTACATCGCTGAACGAAAACGCGTTGGCCACATTGGGATAGGCCTCTCCGCCAAGCTCCACATACGGATAGATAAAGTAATTCAAAGCCGGACCGTGCTGCCGCGGGCTGAGAGTGATATCCCGACCAACCGTGAACTGGACGCGGTTCACATCATTGGCGCCAAAGAAATATTCTTTCTTTTCCTGGTGAAGCCATGCTTCGGAAATGTCCACCGGAAACCAGCCCCGCTGCGGAACGTAAAACTCCGCCCAGCAGTGATAGCCGGCAACGTCAGAGCCATGAGACCTCTCGGGCAGCGGAAAACCGATCTCAAACTTTGCCGGAATACGTTGTGAACGAGCCATGGAAATAAAGACCGAGTGAAAATCCGTGCAGTTGCCGTGTTTGGCATCGCAGGCCCAGACCGCGTCGCCGCGTCCCCAGCCGGAGCCGCTCTTGTCATAGCGCATAGTGCTGAAGGTGTAATCGTAAAGCGCGCGCGCCTTCTCTATTTCAGACATCCCGGGTTTCACCTGCGCGCGGGCCAGTTCCGCAGGCTTGCCGGTAACAGGAACCAACCTGTCCGGGTGAAGGAAGCGTTGCAGTTCTGTTTTGCTTGGAGAATCCGCTGCGGTCGCGGATGCCAGATGCTCCAGCCGCACCACGTCATACTTCACTGTGAAGTGATACTCCGGCTTCCTTGCGTGAGCCGCATGGGCGTAGAAGATTCGATTGCCGTATTCCTGCTCGCTCCTCTGTTCCAGCGGTAGATCGGATGTTACCGAGACCACCTTTACCTGTTGATAAAGATCGGAGTGCGCCATGGGAAACCACACATCCAGCGGCTTTCCCAAATCACTGACTCTCACCGTGAAGGAG
>DATEGH010000319.1:0-4897 GCA_035280185.1 Terriglobales bacterium | reverse complement strand
CGCAAACGTAAGCACCACGGTCAATGCCGTTGCGGATCTCGCCCTGACCAAGACCGGCACGCCAAACCCAGCGGGCGTTGGGGTCAATCTCACCTACACGCTCACCGCCAGCAACAACGGACCTTCCCCAGCAACAGGAGTGACGCTGACGGATAGGTTGCCCGCGGGAGTGACCTTTGTCTCCGTCACATCCAGCCAAGGAAGCTGCACTGGCGCTGCGACAATCACCTGCAATCTGGGGACGATGGCCACTGGAGTAAACGCTGCGGTAAGCATCGTCGTGACTCCCACAACGGTTGGCACGATTACGAACACCGCCATCGTCAACTCTTCTGTCTCTGATCCCAATCCCGAGAACAATACCGCTACGTCTACGGTCACTGTCGTCAATTCGCCCACTTTGACGCTTTCGGCGAACAGCTTGAACTTCGCGAGCCAGCCGGTCGGCTCATCCAGCAGCGCCCAGATCGTGACACTCACGAACGGCAGCGCGGCCCTGCCTCTGAATTTCGTGGGTATTGTCGCAAGCGGAGATTTCTCGCAGACCAACAATTGCGGCAGCAGCCTGGCCAGTTCTGCGAGCTGCAACATATTAGTGACATTTACGCCGTCTGCGGCCGGTACGCGCACCGGGGCAATCACCATTACAGACAATGCCGTGGGCAGCCCGCAGGGAGTATCCCTCACCGGAATCGGCATCAACTCTCCGGCGATCACATTGTCACCGGTCAGCCTGATTTTCAGCAGCCGTCTGGTTGGGACCTCGAGCCCGCCGCTCACTATCTCCATGAGCAACACCGGCAACGCGACTCTGAATATTTCAAGCATTGCGATCACGGGCACCAACGGCGGGGATTTCACGCAGGGCAACAACTGCGGTGCCACCTTGGCACCAACGGCGAGTTGCACGATCAGCGTTGTCTTCACGCCTACCGCCGGCGGTCAACGTACGGCGGGAGTCGCCATCACCAGCGATGCGCGGGGAAGCGTGCCGGTAGTGACCCTCTCGGGCACGGGGCTTTCACCGGGCATCGATCTGTCGACGGGGCTGCTGATTTTCGACAATGAGACAGTGGGCACGACGAGTTCTCCGCAGACGGTAACGGTGTCCAATGCCGGCGCCACCGCGGTAACCATCTCAAGCATCGCCGCTACGGGTGATTTCGCGCAAACCAATACGTGCGGCAACAGCATCGCCGCGAGCACCAACTGCGCGATTCACGTCACTTTTACGCCTACTGCGACGGGGACGCGAACCGGTTCGCTTACGATTATGAGCAGCGACACCGGCAGTCCACACATGGTCTCGCTCACCGGCACAGGAGTCGTTGTAACGCTCTCGTTGTCGCCCACGTCTCTGACTTTCCAAGACCAAACGGTGGGTACCAGCAGTCAGCCGCAAACTATCAAGCTGAGCAACACGGGCGGCGCGATTTTGACGATCTCCAGCATTGTCCCGAGCGGTGACTTCCTGGAAACGAACAACTGCGGAGCAAGCCTGGCAGCAGGCACCGCTTGTACGATCAGCGTCAGCTTCTTGCCAACAACAACGGGTACAAGAAATGGTGCGCTCACTGTAAATTCCAATGCGCAGGGAAGTCCCCAATCTGCAACCTTGACCGGTAATGGCGTTCTCAGCGGTCCCGCGGTGAGCTTGTCGTGCATGAGTATTACGCCATGCAACAGTTTGAGCTTCCCGGCCCAAGCCGTCGGAACAACGAGTGCCGCTCAAAAGGTCACTCTAACAAATACAGGAAATGCCGTGCTGAACATCAGCAGCATTACCGCGAGCGGCGATTTCGCAGCCCAAAGCGACTGCGGACCGACGCTCGCAGCGAATGCCTTCTGCACCATCAGCATTACCTTCACTCCTGTGACGACCGGGACTACGGGAGGCGGGGTTAAAATTACTGACAACACGGGCGATAGCCCCCAACAGATTATCCTGATCGGCACCGGCACTCCCTCTGGTCCAGCGGCAAGCCTCTCGACTACTAGTGTGGCTTTCCCTGACCAGGCTGTAGGGACGACCAGCGCGGCGAAGATCGTCACGCTGGCCAACACGGGCAATGCGGCGCTAACCATTAACAGCATCAAGCCGAGTGGCGATTTCGGGGAGACCACCACCTGCGGGAATAGCCTCGCCCCGAGTGACACTTGTTCAATTTCTATAACGTTCAGCCCTGCCACGAGCGGCGCACGCGCTGGAGCTGTGACTATTTCGGACAATGCTGCCGGCAATCCACAAGCAATAACTCTGTCGGGTAACGGAACTGATTTCTCGTTTTCCTTGCCTCCGGGTTCTCCTAACTCGGGCACCATCGCGGCGGGACAGACCCTAACGTTCACATCAGTCGTAGCTCCCTTGGGGGGATTCAATGGCACGGTGACAGTTTCGTGCAGCGGCGCGCCGCCGGCAGGCACTTGCTCGTCGAACCCGAGTACATTTAACTTGAATGCTACTACGACGATCACTACGACGGTCACTACCACGGCTCCGTCGTCGGCCAGCGCCATGCCGGGACTACGATATGCTCCGCCTACCAACGTCCCACTAACTGCACTGTGGCAGCTTCTAGGCGTGCTGGTTTCGGTGCTGGTCTTCCTGGTTGCGGTGACGCGGCGCCGTCGCGCCTGGGCGGCTGCAGCCGCGTGCATGTGCCTTGCACTCTTCATGTCGAGTTGCGCAGGCGGATCCAGCTCGCCAGGTATTGTGGCGCCTTCTCCCGGTACTCCCCCGGGCAACTACACGATCATATTAAGTGTAAGCACGGCGAATGGGGCGCCCCACATCCTATCCCTGACTGTGACAGTTCACCCGTAGCCGGGAACTAGCCGCTCTCGCGAGCAATTTGAGTGAACCTTCATCTGATGGCTAGTACTTTGCGGTAGCTCGTACTGTATTGACAGAATATTCTCAGCTTGAGATGCTGCTCGTCCTTGGAGAACCTCGGTGAGCCCCAAAGGTGCAGCCCGACCGGCCCCGGCGCGTTCGGGAGCGGGTGTGCCTCGTTTGGGGCACGCGCAGGACGACGTGGCTAGCCAAGCGCTGGCGGACAGCCTCGCCGTTGACCTCTCCTACTGCGTTGTGCAACTAGCTTCGTTGCAGCCAGACATTGAAGGCGCACGTTTGTGGAAGCTCTCAGGAAACAGGACTACCCTCTGGCAAGAGAGCGGTAAACTCCCGCCGCCGGCTGCTGGAATTTCTGAAAAACAGTTTTCGACTCGCGCCGCCACAAAGGCCAACGCGACTTCCTGGTCTTGGCCCGTTGGGGAGAACGATCAAATCGTCGGCATCTTGGAGGTGTTCGGCAGCAGACCACTCACGGAGAGAACGCGTAGCTTTCTTGGAATATTTTCGCGCGTTGCCGGACTCGCCTTGTTCGGCGAAGAGCGGCTGCAGGATTTCGAGGAACTTCAGACCATTGTGGAAGCGACAAAGCGACTTAATTCTACCCTCGATCTCGGCGAGTTGATCAACATTATTCTTCAACTTGCGGCTCGCATGGTAAATGCGGATCGCGGAACGGTTTTTCTGCTGGACAGCAAGCGTAACGAAATTTGGTCGCTCGTTGGGTTGGGTTTAGACCAGCACGAGATTCGATTGCCGATTTCCCGCGGAATTGCCGGCTGGGTTGCGGGGCACGGTGAAACAGTCAACCTCGAGAATGCCCATGATGATCCGCGCTTTGAATCCGAAGTAGATCGCCGTACTGGTTATCACACCCGTAATTTAGTGTGCTTACCAATTCGCAATGAGGCCGGCGAAGTCGGCGGCGTACTGGAACTTCTGAACAAGAAGGGTGGATCGTTCACCGCCGCTGATGAGCGCGCCCTCAGCCACCTCTCGGTTCATGTTGCCGTGGCATTGGAAAAAGCCCGGCTCCATCGTGAAGCGCTTCTCAAGCAGCGCATGGAACACGATCTTGAGCTGGCGCGCTCTGTCCAGCAGGGACTGATGCCAGAACATGTGCCTCAAGCCCAGGGTTTTGAATTTGGCGTTCTGCACATTCCTTCGCAAATGGTCGGCGGCGACTACTATGACTTTGTCACGCTCGATCCACAAACCATGCTCACCGTCGTCGCCGACGTGGAGGGCAAGGGCGTAGCCTCGGCGCTGGTGGCGGCCACCATACAAGCCACCTTACGCGCCCTTTCCGCCCACGTGCATGCGCTACAGAACATCGTCAGCTCTGTGAATCGCATCCTTTTGGCCGACACTCGGGCTAAGAAGTTCTCGAGTATGTTCGTGGGCTTGCTGGACAAACGCAACCGTGCATTGCATTACATCAACGGCGGCCATGTTCCTCCCGCCGTGATCCGCGCCGATGGGGAAACCGTTTACCTTACCGAGGGTGGAACCTTGGTTGGTCTTTTCCCAAATGTGACCTATGAGCGCGGCTTCCTGCGGCTTCACACCGGCGACGTCGTGGTGAGCTATTCGGACGGCATCACCGAAGCGACGGACATTCACGGTCGCCAATTTGGATTGCCGCGCCTCGTCGCCGTGGCCAAGGCCGAACGCGACAAATCAGCCCAGAGCATCGCGGAAAGCGTTATGGCAGAAGTGGACCGTTATTCGAGTGGCGGAACCATTGACGACGACCGCATGGTGGTTGTCCTCAAGGTTTTGTAGCCTCCTGCCCCTTAGTGCCCCCAGGAATTTTGCCACGGGATTGAAAAGAAAAGTGAGCGGCCTGAGACATAGGTGACACATCGTACCGGACACATAGGTACCACTTCCTTCTCTGAAAGGGGAGGGAGAAATGCCTTGGAGGGAGTGTTCGATCATGGACGAAAGACTGCAGTTTGTGGCTCGCCGGCTAGCCGGCCAGGCCATGGCGTAACTTTGCAGAGAGTTTGGGATTTCCGCAAGACGGGTTACAAGATCTTTGAT
>DATEGH010000318.1:0-5789 GCA_035280185.1 Terriglobales bacterium | reverse complement strand
AAGAACCAGAAGATCAGGATGAAAACCTCGCCGGTTCCAGACAATCTCATCGCCATGCAGCCCTACCGGAACCAGAGCGTTCACTGGTTTATCAAAAAAATCGAATCTCGGAGGAAGTACGCCCAACACGGCATAGGACTTTCCATCAAGATCCATAGTTGTGCCGAGAATATGTGGATCCCCTCCGAATCGGCTCCGCCAAAATGGGTAGGTGATCACGACCGCGGGCGTCGCACCCGGCTGGTCCTCGGAATCGGTGAAAAAGCGCCCAATCTGCGGTTGCACTCCCAGGAGCTTGAAAAATGATGCTGAAACCTCCGCCACGCGCAGGAGCGCAGGCTCCTCCCGCCCAGTGAGAGTCAGATGAGAGAGCCGGTATGCCGCCATCCCTTCAAAAGCAGGCGTTTCATTGCGCCAATCCTGAAAATCCAACCACGAGACCGTCCTGCTTCCGTGATCAATCTTGTATTCATCAAGCACGGTGAGCCGACTGGGATCGGAGTAAGGGAGAGAGTTGAACAAGACCGTATTGACCACACTGAAAATTGCGGCATTCGCCCCAATCCCAAGCGCCAGGGTAAGGATGGCTGCGCTTGCGAATCCAGGATTCTTCAGCAGCATTCTGAGCGCAAACCGCACATCCTGGGCCAGGCTCTCCAATGGCGGGAACCGCCACATCTCGCGCGAAGCCTCTTTGGCCCGACTCACATTGCCAAAGGTCTTCAAAGCCGCCGCGCGGGCATCCTTGGAAGACATACCCGCCTGAATATTTTCCTCCGTTTCGATCTCGATGTGAGTCCGCAACTCTTCATCGAGTTCCTGATCCAAGCGCCCTCTTTTCGCCAGCAGCTTTTCGCGAAACGTTTTCCAGAACATTGCATTCATCCTTCCTGGGGTGCACGGAGAATGCGCCCGATTGCATGAGAAAGCCGTTCCCATTTCGAGGACTCGGCCGCCAACTGTTTCCTTCCGGCGTCTGTCAACTGGTAAAACCGAGCGCGGCGGTTGTTGGTGGAGACACCCCACTGTGCTGTGATCCAGCCCTGCTGAAGCAAGCGCTGAAGTGCGGGATAAAGCGACCCGTGATCAATTTTGAGGACGTCTTCAGAAATTCGCTGAATTGAAGTTGCGATGCCGTGTCCGTGCGCGGGTCCCCAGCGCAGCGTGCGGAGAATCAGCAGGTCAAGTGTGCCCTGAAGCAGCTCAAGACGATCGGAATTACTTTGGCCTCTGCTCATGGATTGGTAGACAATCTACTAATCAATATGAGTAGATGATCTACCAGAGATGTGCGGTTGTCAAGCTTGAGCGGAAATCTGTGCGGAGGAGAGGAAGTTGAACAAACCGGCGGGCCACGGAAGAAGCCACTTGGATGGCCCGCCTGAGTGTTTGAGCAGGACGGCGACCGGGAAAATCAGGCGAACGCCACCCTCCTCGCTTCGCGGGACGCGAAACCGTTGACGACCTGCGCAATGGGCCGCCGCGCAGGACGGATCACCTGCGCAGCAAAGCGTTCCATCTCTTCCAATTGCGGGCTGAACTGAAGCAGCAGCAGGTCCACACCAGCATCTTCAAATTCGGCGATGCGGTCGAACACCTGCTCCGGCGTTCCCACCAATCCGGAACGCAGGCCACGATTCGAGACAGAATAGTCTTCGAGTGAGACGCGCTGCTCCAGTTGAGTATTGGCGAGCCATTGCTGGTAATTTTCGTACCCGGCGGCATTCTGTTTCACGTCGGTGATTCGCCGCAACTCGGCCTGGGCCTCTTGTTCTGAGTCGCGCACAATCGCATACGCCGCTACCCCAAATTGCATCCGCGGCAGTCCCCAGCGTTCCCGGCGCGCGGAGAGGTCGCGAATCTTCTCGCGAATCTTCTGCGGCGGATCGCCGTGCATCACGTAGGCATCGCATTTCTGTGAGATCAGGTTCTTGGCCGCTTCCGATTCTCCTCCCGCGTAGATCACCGGACGCGGCTGCGAAACCGGTTTGGGCTGAAGCACCAGATCCTGAACGCGGTAGTACTTGCCCTCGAAATTAACGTGATCGTGTTTCCAGGCGCGATCTACGACGTCGAGCCACTCCGACGTGCGGGCGTAGCGGTCGTCGTGCTGGTCAAACTGCACTCCGTATTTCTTTGCTTCCTCCGCCCACCACGAGGAGACCACGTTCAGAGAAACGCGGCCGTTGCTGACGTGGTCAATGTTCGCGGCCTGCTTGGCCAGTAACGCGGGATTGTGGAAGGTGGGCCTAACCGCAACCATCAGTTCCAGCCGATGCGTTACTGCTGCCAGAGCTGCTGCGGTGGACCAGGCATCGAGCGATGGCGCTTCCGGGCCTTTGATGTCGTTCAGGTTGAGTTCGGCGATCAACGTCAGGTCGTAACCGATCTCTTCGCTGCGACGCGCCAGCCGGCTTACGTAGGGCCAAGTGGCCTGCATCTGTTCGTCTTCCACATTGCGCAGCCAGCCGCCGAATACCGGGAGCCAATATCCGTATCGCATTACGCAGCCTCCTTTTCCAGGTAATCCGCCAGCTTGACGAACGGATCAAAGCCGATTACCTTGGGCCCGTCGGCGACGAAGTTCGAGAGCGCGTTGATATCGTAGAAGTAGAGCTGGCCATCGCGGTCGTCGGTGATGTACTCCACTCCGCCCACCTCAATACTCGCGGCGGTCATGATGCGCTCGACCGAATGAATTATGTTGTCAGGTGGCGTATAACCCTCTACGCGCAAGCCGGTTTTGGGAGCGTCAACGGGGCAGGCAGCGCGTTGCAGCTCCTGACCGCCCGTGGTCCGGCAGATGTCCGCCGGGCAGAGGTCGAAGGTTTCGCCGGTAAGGTGGACTTTAATGCCGTAGAGAAACTTGCATCCCAGCACTTCCACGCGAACGATGTGCCTGTCGCGTGCCGGGATGAACTCCTGCACCAGTGCAGTGTTGTCGAGTCCAAGGTCGAGATGCCCGGCTCCCGCGGCTTCAGCAAGCTGGTCGCGACTGTTGAACTTGGTTATGCCTGCGCCGCTGCCGCCTATATTCGGCTTCACCACGACAGGGAAGCGCAGTCCCTTGGCAGCCGGGACTGCATCGTCCGGTGAGTTGATCACGCGCGACTTCGGGTAGGGCAGTCCGAGCGACTCCAGCAGTGATAGCTGCAACGCCTTCGACGTTTCGTAGCGGAACGCCTTCTGGCCGTTGACGACACGCTTGCCGCGCTGTTCCAGGTGCGCAAGGTAGTACTGGGTGTAGAAGATTCCCTGGCCATGTCCGCGCCGGTACGCAGACGGGCTCATTCGGTTGAACAGTAGCCGATATCCCGCCTCGCCGTTTAGGTGGGCAGGGTCAAAGTGGTGTTGGGCGGCATTGATGCGAAGGAACGGGGTCTTGCGCCGTTCCAGCTCAGCAAACAGCGGCTTGAACCAGTGTGGGTGCTCGTAATAGATGGCGATGGGCTGCTTTCGGTCTGGCATTTCATCCTCGCTCGAAGAGGCCGGCGAGTGAGCAACCCAAAACAGGAAGGCCGCTCATCTCGAATCTGAGCGGCCTGGCTTTCCTAAACTTACTTGAACTTTTGATTCAGGAAATGGTGCGCAACCCCGGCCGCTCGCCCGGACAGATACAACAACACGTGCACATGGCCATGTTGGCGAGAAGCGGATTGGCGCTGAACTGTTGCACTTGAATCGAACTAAAGCTTACACCTGAGAAAACGATCCCGTCAAACAAAATCTTAAGCTTCTCTGATGCACCGTAGCTTGAACCAGTGACTCTACGGACGGGGTTCATTGCGACGGTCGCTTTCTCGTGCCTTCGAGCGATCTCGCGTGTACCGGCCCAGAGCAATTGCGCTCCCAGAAGAGCGCTGGCCACCAGGATTACTGGGCGCAAGTTTCGTGATGAAACCCGGCGGGAGAAGTAGCAGCCCAGAAGCAGGCCGGGAATTCCGCCCAAGAGCAGTCCCCTTAAAGCACTACTGCTTACCGTTCCCGCGCTGAAGTGAAAACCGGCACCCAGGGCGGCCAGAACCAGTCCGAAGCTGAGATCGGTGCCGACGGCCTCGCTTGAGGTGATCTCCGGGCAGTGCAGCAACACCATCGTGCCCATGGCTCCGGCGCCGGCCGCAGAGATTCCCGTTTCGAATCCGATCGGCAGACCGACCCAGGGAAGCCAGGCAGCGCGTCCCAGAGCGGCTGCGGAGCGCAAACGCGAGCGGAAAAGGCTGAACAAGGCGGTGAATACCAGCAAAGATCCAATCACAATCTCAATCACCGGATTCCATTCTTTGGTATTGACGGCCCTCAGTAGCCAGATGCCAAGCAGCAGGCCAGGAACAGCGCCGCTCAGCATGAGTCCCAGGAACCTGAAATGAACTCGTTTGCCGAAGGCATAGAGCGGTGCGATCGCAATGCGCAGAATGAAAGAGAACACCAGCGCGGTTCCGACGGCTTGGGCCGCAGGCAGTCCGAAGAAAAGCACCAGCGCAGGAGTGGCAAAGCTGCCGCCGCCCACTCCGGTTGTCGCGACGGACAGAGCAATCAGGAACCCAACCACTGCTTCACGCGCTTCCATTTCGCTGCTCCTGGCGGTCGAAGGTGTGGATTCCACATTCCAGCTTCTTTCCCGCCCAGCGTCCGGAACGCGGGTTCTCCTGGTCAGAGGGCAGGCTGGTGCAGGGCTCGCAGCCAATGCTGAGATAGCCCTGTTGATACAGCGGAAGCGGTTCGATTTGATGAACCTGCAAGTAGCCCTGAACGTCACTCCACGTCCACGTGGCCAGAGGATTCACCTTCTTCAGTCTTTTTCCGCTGGGTAGAGACGTTTCCTCCACGTGCTGAAGATTTCTTCGCGTGGGCGATTGATCGCGTCGTAGGCCCGTGAACCAGAGATCGAAGTCTTCCAGCGCCGCCATCAGCGGTTCGACTTTGCGCCTTCGGCAACACTCGGTCGGATCAGCCAGATAGAGTAGGCCGAACTCGCGTTCCTGCTGAGCGACTGTTTGCTGCGGTGAGACGTTGATCAGATTCAATCGCCATTCGGCTGCAATCCGGTCGCGATAGGCACAGGTCGCGGCGAAGTGATAGCCGGTCTCGAGAAACACGACGGGAACATCCGGAATATGCCGGCGCAACAGATGGAGAACGACTATGTCTTCCGCCTGAAAGCTGCACGTCAGGCACGGAGCGCCCGCCGCCTTGCTCAATACCTGCTTGATCAATGTTTCAGGCGAAAGATTGTTTTCAATCTGCTTCTCCTCTCAAAGTTCCGGACATCGCTTGCAGGCGCGCGGCGATTTCTTCTGCTGTCATATCGGCTTCGGATAAAGCGTGATCCTGAAGGAGTCGGTCCTCAAAAAGTTCGCGCAGTACTTGCAGATGCGAACCGTCGCTATTCCCGCCGGCTGAATAGATCACTACCGCTCCGGCCTGACGCATGAGGCGCGCAATCGCCGATAACTCCGTGCTGGTGAACTCATCGACGGCGATGAATTGAGTGCGCCAGCCAAGCAGGGAACAGGCGCTTTCAAATTTCTTGGCCGTCTCTCCGATGGTCCAAATTGCAACTGGCAGGTGGCCGTTGCGTTCACTGGGCCTGTTGATAGCCGTCCTTTGATCAAGTCGATCCTCGTCAGACGGCGATCCCTCCCGAATCATTCCTGCCGCGACAGTAGCGTTCGTGATGGAATCAATCAGGATGAAGCTCCCCATGGTCCGGTTCTGGACGTAACGATCAAGAAAGAGCGTATGAGTGGTCTCAAGCTCGCATTCGGCAATGTCGTTCATCTGGAGGGAAT
>DATEGH010000317.1:0-18454 GCA_035280185.1 Terriglobales bacterium | reverse complement strand
TAACTGTTTCCGGCTCCAAAAATTTAAGGCGCTCGCGATCCGCGCCGCGTTCCTGCAATCTCATCCAGTCGTACTCATCGGGATAAACCGTGTACGAGAGCGAGAGATCGCGTTTTGCCGCCAGGCGCTGTAATGTGCGCTTGTGCCCCTGGGCGGCATAGATTTTTCTTCCGCTCCGCGGAAGAGCTATGAGCATGAACCTTCCTCCAAGGAACCACAGCAGCCGCGCTTCTTTCAGCCACAGCTCCCATTGCTGCTTTCCCAGCCGGCGCCGGAGGACCTGCTTCATCTCCAGCCAGGCTGCCAGTGCTTCAGGTTCCGTCATGCGAACCTGAGTTTTGGCTGTTGCCGCTCCAGCTCCAGCCGTTCTTGTCTTTCCGCCTCACGGCGGTCCATACATTCCAGGCAAGGGCCTACTCGCCTGTCGTCTATCCGGTGCTGCGTTTGTTTCTTGCATCTTGCGCACCAGAGAGGCACCGATACAGAGTTCCGCGTGTAATGTTGCAACTTACCCTCCTCTCATCCGGAGAGCTGAGGCTCTCCAGAAACTTGTTCCTCCTCCGCTGGCCTGGGCTGCTCCGGCTCGATGGCCCAGAACAGCTCCCACAAACTTTTGCGCTTGCACTTCGTACACATCCACGTCTCGCACAACTCCCGCGGACGCAGTTTGCCGCAGAACACGCAAGCGGCCGGCGGCAACAGCGAATCGAACAGCACCAGCTCGCGCTGGGCAGAATTCAACATCGGCTAGCGGCCAGCAGCTTTCGCTTTGGCCTTGGCCTTGCCCTTCGCCAGGCTCTTGCCGATCGGCGCACTCGTCTGCGCAGCTTTGACGGCCGCAACGGACTTCTTTTTCTCCTCCGCGGCGATTCGCTCCATCACGTCCTTGCGGATCTTCTTTGGATCGAGCTTGTAGTGATCCGCATATTTCTCCAGGGACATGCGCAGTGCGCCCTCGCACGAAGCGATAATCAGAAGCGCAGCCATCTGCCCGAGAGTGAATTGTTCAGATGGTTTCGCTTCCAGCTTCTTCGTGATCTGGCTTTCAACTTCTCCAAAGTCATAGATTTTCTGCTTGGGAGGATTAAGCCCAAACACTTTGACCATGAGAGGCTCATTGCAGTCGCCGTCGGAAAAGGCATCAATCTGGCAAGCATCGAGTACGAGCTGGTCTACCAGCCAGCGATCAATCCCGGCCTTCTTTGCGATCTGTGCGATCAGCGCGGCTTCCGCTTCTCGGTCAATGAGTTTGTCGAGTTGGCGCTTCTTTTCCGCGTCAGCTTCCTTCTTCAACTGAGCGGGAGATTGTTTGGCCGGATTCGGCCGGGAGATCGAGCTGGTGGACCGCGATGAGGAAGGATTGTGGACCTTGCACTTTTTGTCCACGCACGTCGCCACCTTCTGGCCGGTGTAAGGACCGTCAATGATGACTCCCATCACCTGGCTGGAGCAGCTCCCCTTCTTAACTTCAGTCCACTCGCCTTTGGGGATGAAGTCATTGTTTTTGGTGGGACGCTCTCCATAGGTTCCGCTCAGCCGCACAACTCTCTCGCCGGCGGCTTCCATCGCCTTCTGAATCTGCACCAGGTGGGCTTGCTGTTTTTCCTGGAAGCATTGCCGATCTGTGCATGTGGCGTGCTTGGCTTCCGGATCAATGTGCGGATTGACGGCCGTGTTCTTCTGGCAATCGGTACAGGCGCCGGCTTTGGGCAGAAGCTTGGGATCGTCTTTGCGGAACGGCGCCGCATCCAGCGAGAGATAAATGTTCTGCTGGATCCACTGCTTCAACTCGCGCACGCTGAGCGGATTCGACTGCGGCCCGTGCCAGCCAAACAACGGAATGTAACCGGACGGCTGTCGAGTGACCACGATCTTCTGCGCGTCCTTGGGAATGAACGAGAGCACGTCAATGTGGCTGATGGTGATCCGGCCTTCGCGATAGAGCGCAACCAGCTCATCAATCACCTCTGTGCGCTTCATGGACTGGAGCACATAGCGCTCGCTCTTGCCCACCTTGCCCACCTGCTCCGAGATCTGTTTTGCCGTGAGCCCCTCCGCGGCCAGGGCTTTGAAGCCAAAGCCTTCGTCAATGGCATCAATATCATCGCGTTGCAGGTTTTCGATGATCTGGAGCTGCTTGGCTTCAGAGTTGTCCATCTTGCGAATGACGGCCGGGACCTCCGGACGCCCGGCGCGGACCGCCATCTCCCATCGCCTCTCGCCGGCGACCAGCTCGTAAACGTCTTCTCCGGGACCGAATCCCGCGGAGAAGGCGGACGGTTTGGTTTTGTCCGCGCGGAACTTGTCCTCATAGCGCAGGATGTGTTCCACGCTCGATTTGATCGGCCGCAGCAGCACGGATTGAAAAACTCCAACTGCTTTCACCGATGCCAGCAGGTCCGCATCTTCCTGATCGTTGCGCCGCTTGCGCGGGTTGGTGGTTGAAGGAACGATTCGGTTGACCGGAACATATTGCAGCTCGCCCGGCCGGGCCGATGCTTGCGCCGCTGAGATCACCGCGGGATGCGGAGACTCGGCCGGCGCCTGTTTGGTTATCGGGGTTGTACTCACATCTGCCTCCTTGTTTTTCTGCAACGCGGCTCCGGCCGGTTGCGCATCTCTTCCGCCAGGCTCTTCAGCTCCGCTTTGTGCTCCGGTCCGGCCATGGCCTTCATGTGGACCAGCAGCGTCAGTAACGCTTCAAAAGGATCGGGTCCGTTCAACGGCTGCCGGCACGCGGGACAGTTGATTTGGATCATTTGCGCTGTCCCTCCAGCGAGTTGATCTGGCCGGCGATCCCGAGTCCGTGCTGGTAGCCGTGCCTGTAACCGTCGCGATAGCCGCGAAACTCAGTGGCGCGAAGTCCGCGGCGCCCTGCGAGAGCCATCACCACAATCCCAACGAACATGCCGGCGACGGAGAAGGGAATTGCGATTTGCAGAAAGTGTGTGGGTGTCATAGGAACAACGTCTCCCTGTTGGCGGCGATCCCGCGATGGCCATCCACAATCAGGCCCGCGGTGCGAAGGTCAGAAAGGTAAGTGCTGAACGTACCGCCCAGCTCGATCCCGGCTTCTTCGGAGAGTTCTTGCTTGGCGATGGCTTCTCCGTTGCGCGCAATAATGGCGCGGAGCAGCTCAACCCCTTTTCCTCCGCCGCGGATCGCGACTAAGCCGGCGATGCTTAAATCGCTCTGATAGGTGCTGAATGTGCCGCCCAGCTTGAGACTGGCAAGGCTGGCAACGCGCGGCTTAGGAACCCATTCGGGATAGAATTGCGCCGCAGCCGCCAGCATCCGCACTGCGCCATCTCTCAGCTTGGGTTGCGGCCCGTTTTGGGATTGGCTGCGGATGCTGACAACTTCGGCCTTTGGAGAGACCGGCGCCGGTGATTGCGCCGGAGTAACACGCTTCGGTTGAACCTGCGCTTGGTGCAGCACCTCCTCTCGAAAGTCTTTCAATTCAATTGAGGCATAGCCTCCAAGATTTTCTCCGGCCGCTTTGAGCGTGGAATCGAATACGGCCGTAAATCCTTCCAGGGACTCGCCCAGCTTGAGCAGGGAAGCGAAGTGCGATTCAAGCGCCTTCGTTCGCTCGTTATCACGGTGGACCAGCGGCGACACAACTTTCTGTATCGCCGCGTCCACCTGGCGCGCGAGGTCCTGCGGATCGGCTTTGGTTTCCGGCTGCCGGCGTTTCTCGGCGACCAGCTCCGCTCCCAGCTTTCGTATCTGCGCCTGAAGATCGGCGACGGTCCGAGCCTTCTCTTCCGCAACTTGTGGGAGATCCGCCAATTTCGGCAGCAACTCCCGGATCTTCTCCGGAGTCGGCGGAGGCGCTGCGGCATGTTTGGTTGACCCTGGTTTCGGATGCGAAGTTTGCACTTCACCAACTTGCAGCTCGATCCGCTCCTTGCTGATAGCACGTCCCAGGGCGATGAACGTGCCGGGTGTCACGATCTTCATATGCGCCGCGAACTCCCGGAACTCCGCGCCGGATTTCGGTAGCCCAGCGTCTCCGCCGCGCGTTTTACGTCCACGTCGAGGAACGTGCCGCCGATCAACACGTTTTGCAGCTCAGCCGCGGCATCATTGCGCAGCTTAGCCAACCGCTGCGTTGCGAAGACTGCGCAAAACCCCCGCTTGCGCCCGCGGCTAGCTAGGTCGATCATTCCGTCGCTGGCGATGGACTCGCCTGCGCCCTTCTCGGGGCAAAACACATGCGCCTCGTCCACCACGATTACGACTGGATGCCACAACTTTTTTGGCGCGTTCATCAGCGCATCCAGGAACCGGCTTACCCAGATGTGCCGATCCTTGGCCTGCATTTCATACAGGTCGCACACTGCCGAAGCTTGCAGCTCCAAGAGCTTTTCCGCTACTTCTGCGGCAGTGCCGATGTGCGCCGGCGTCTCCCCTCCCTGGCCTACAAGGACAAAATCGAATTTCTCTCGGAGAGTTGAAAATTCCCCTTCCGGATCAATCACGATCACCTGGAGACGGCCAAACAGAACCTCGATCAACTTGCGCAAGAGATACGATTTGCCGGCGCCGGAATTGGCCTGGATCAACAGCCGCGAGACGATCAGCGTCTCCAGATCGAAGCCGACCGGCTTTCCGTTGGCACTCCCGATGATGATGAGCTTGCTCACTTGGTCTCCGCAGACGTATGCGCCGCCAGGTCCAGCGCGAACGCCACCGCTTCATGCGCTTCGCGAGCCGTGCTATTGCGGCCGTGTTTGGCTAGGTGGAGGTAGGCGTCCACATAGGCCAAAGTGACAAAGGTGAAATGCTCGAGCTGCGGCATAAAGCTCTGCTCGATCCGCGCGGGAAGATCTACTTGCATGAGACCTCCAGCACGGATGGCGGCTTGCATCCCGCCTGTTCGCAGGTTTGCGGATGATGGCAGGCGATCAGATGTCCGAACGGACAGACCACGCATGCCAGCTTGTGCGTGGCGCCGACCGGACACCGGCCGGCTGCCACAAGATCAGCGCCTCTTTTGACGGCTCCGGTCATGCGACCTCCCCGGAGCGAGCTTCCATGCCATCATCGGTAAACTCGCGATCGGCGAAAGCAAGAGCATCCTCAAAACGGGCGCCGTGAATCATCTGATCTGCGATCCAGACGGCCTTCGGCGTGAGGTGGACGGTGTAGTCGAACTGCGCGGCGGCTGTCATACGCGCCTCCGCGGACCACAAAAACCAGGCGAAGATCTGCGGGTTTCGTGGTACTCTGTCCCTGTAACGATACGTTTCCGCGTGTTCGTTTTGAGCCGGTGGTGCGTTGGCCTAATGCGCTGCCGGCTTTGCTTTTTGTGAACGCGATGGTCGTACATTTTTCCGTGTCTCCTCCTTTGTTGTGGTCTCTCTTGGTTCGCTCTCGATAAACCGATAAACGTCACCTGACTCCAGGTACACGTCGATCGGGAACTTGGCGCGGTCCTCCGCGGCGAGCATGCCCAGCCTGGCGCAGTCGCGCGGCGACGCTCCCGCCACACGCACCAGCGGTCCAGCATCCACAAGCGCCATCATTTCGCGGCTGCCTTACGCTTTCCGTTGCGGTTGAGCACCATCCAGGCCCACGAATAGTTCACTCTCAGCCTGCTGGCCGCGCGTTTCACGATGCCTCTTTCTTCTCGCGCTGCAACGAAGACCAGCTCCTTGGCGAAAGCGTCTGTGGCCTGGTGATAGCCGATGCCGGCGCTCAGAATCTCCATGCACGATTGCCGCAGTGACGTTTTGACCTTCTCCGGCAGATCGGGATTGGGAGCGGCGATCTGTTGGAACTCCGTCGAGCACCGGGCCTCCCTCGCGATTTTTTCGACCGAATCACTCACGGCCGTTACCTCCTGAAGTTGTTCCGTTTTGCGGGAACTGCTTCAAAACTTTTGCGCTGGTTTCCGCGGCGATCTTGAGCATCACGCCCCATTCCTCATCCGTCACTCCGGCCAGCCGGAAAACCGGGTCCCCTGGATCGGCTGCGCAGCGCGGATTAACCTTCGCGTGGTGGACCAGCGCTTTGGAAACCATCAATGGAAAGGAATTGACTCCAGCCGCAATCGCCTCTATACCGCCCTCTCTTCCGCATCGCCGGCAGACGTAAGGCATGGTTGTGGGGCTGGGCTCCTGCTTTTCAAACACGAGGTGCTCCATGGGATCAACCTTGCCTGTGGCGACTTCCATCATTCGCCGCATCACCATGCCCATCTCATCGGCTTTTCCCGGCGCCAACATGTCGCCGTTGCGCTGGGCCTGAAGCGTGAGATCGTTCATGCGCTGGAGCTGCTCCGCGATCTCGATTCCGGAGTCAATCCGGCAAAGTTGAAAGAGCAGTTCTTTACTCTCGGCAGAGGGATCGCGGCCGATGATCTCTTTCACAAGATTGGTAACGAGTCCATAGAATTGCTGGCGAAGCATAGAGCGGCGGTAGCGCACGAATTGGGCGCCGGCTTCGCTGTTGCGATCGGAAAAAGACACAGAACACTCTCCTGGGGTGGAAGCGGTCAAAGCGGGGACCTGGCGCCCCGCGGTCACACACTGCTGCGCGTCACGGAGAACTTCCAGGAGTTTCCCGAGAGCGCAGCATTCTCCGTAAACTCCGTCTTCGCAGGTCAATCGAATCTGCTGGGCATGCAGCCACTCACCGCATCCCCCAGCGCACTGGCGGATTGGCATGTGGCACTGATCGCACTCAAAAACAGTCATGCGGAAGCTGACTTTCTCTTCTCGCTGCTGGCCGGGACGGAAGCTGCCGGTTTCTTGCTGGCTTCCATCTGGTCGCGGCATTCTTTGCACCGGCGCCGTTTCGGTTCCGGAGCATCGGGGTACAGGAGCGGTTCCCGAACTCTGTGTCCGCACTCCAGCACCAGATAGCGGTCCTCATGTGTGGACCGGCCTTGTTGCGTGGTTTCTGTGATTGTCCTGATTACCTTGCGAAGCGGCGTAGCCCATGATCGGAGCTGACCGGCTGTGGGCTCCGGCTTTTCAGGACAGTATTGGGTTGGGATTGTTCGCCGGCGAATTTCCATCTGCCAGCGATCGGGAAGTGGACCGTAAAGCTTTTGAGCGGCCAGACTCCAAGCTTCTTCATACTCTCGTTCGATCTCATGGCGATGCTCAAGACGGCAATAGTCCATCATCGCCCGGAGATAGTTCAAAACACCTGAAGCCCGCCGGAGCTGTTCCGAAGTTTCCATCTATAAGCTCCTCGTCGGGATGTCGTGTGGCGGCGCAGAGATTACATCGGCTGGCGACGTATTCAACGGCCGGCTGGTGGAATTCCGGTTTTCGGAAATTGGAACGGAGGGATTCCAGCTAATGATGCAGCAGTGATGGAGACGGCACGCGGCCTGGTGCTTGCGCAGCCGCACGTCTGTTCCAGTTTCATGCCCCTTGGGAAGCGCACAGACGTAATAGCCGCCGCATTGGTGGATCCGGACCGGCTCTAAGCAGATTCGTTCGGCGTCCTGGCGCGTGTATCCCTTGAGGGCTTGTTGGAGTGTTCGTCCCCGGGTTGCTTTAAGCCTGCCAGAATCAACAGATGTTGTATTAAGCGAGCTGGCGTTGGACTTTACGCAAGGAGCCGGAGCCTGGCTGGACTTCGATTGGCTGGCGCCAGGCTGCCGGCAGGGAGAATTTAGTGGAAGGCGATCAGCCTCGTTGGATTTGGTGCTTGAGTTGGGGGAATTGGTCGAGCTGGGCTGAGGCCCAAACTGTTTGCGGCCTGTACTGCGGTGTAGAGGCTCCATTGGATGACCCTTTCGGATCCCATCAGCCCTACCACCCCACAATTATCCAGTGTCCGATAACGGATATTATGTTAAATCACAAGTGACGCGCTGATCCAAAATGGTCCGCCGTCTCACAGCGCTTATCTCGATCCGTCCGCTCTTCCTAATGCTGACTTCAGATCGATCTCGAACCTGTTCAGCGCGCTGATCCGCTCCGGCGTCGCCTCGAGCTCCTCGCCCTTGTGTACGAACACTTTGCGTCCCTGTCGGTCCACCAGAGGGCCCAGGCTCTCTCCCATTCGCCAGCCGATATTGCCCAAGATCTGAAGCCCCTCGGGCCCAGGAACCAGAAATGCAACGCAGCCGTCGCGCAGCACGCCTATCGCTTTGGGAAAGCGCTCGAACGTCTGCAGCTCGAAGCCGGCAAGATAAAGCTGCTGGAGTTGTTCTTCGGGAAGCATTTAGCAGTCGGCCCGAACCAGATCGCCGGAATCGCCGAAATTGCCAAAAAATGCAAATTAAACTTCGCCGGATCCAGTAGACTTGGTTTTCAATTTTCAATGTTTGGCAATTTTGGCGATTTTGGCAATCCTCTTTTCGTGCATTACCAGTTGCCAATTGCTAATTGCTCTCATCACATCTTGTATCGTCCCAGGTCCTCATCGTTCAGTCCTTCCAGCCACTTCCGTAGCTCCTCGGACGAGATCTTGTCCGCGGTGGAGTTGGCCATCTTGGATGTCTTCAGAACCTCTTCGTCTACGTAGATCGGGCAATCAAGCCGCAGTGCGATAGCCAGCGCATCCGACGGTCGCGAATCAATACTGATGACCTTTCCCTCTCGTTCCATCCAGATCACGGCAAAAAAAGTATCGTCGCGCAGCTCGTTTACCACGATCTTGTGGACCTGCGTCTCCAGGCCGATCAGCAGGTTCTTAATCAAATCGTGCGTCATCGGCCGCGGCGTCGTAACTTTTTCGATCTCGAGAGCGATCGCATTCGCCTCATAAACTCCAACCCAGATCGGCAGGACGGCATCTCCGGCTACATCCTTCAGCACAACGATGGGCATATTCGTCACTGGATCCATCATCAGTCCGCGAATTTTCATTTCCACTTCCATCGTCTGCTCCCTCTGCTGCGATGCTCCTACCGTTCTAAATTTCTGCTGTCGAGCTCGCCACCAGCTCTCCTACCAGGCTGTTGGGATAACTCCGCGTCACCAGCACGTCAACATAGCTCCCGACCGCCGGATTAAACCCCGCCGGCGCAGTAAAGTTCAATGTAATGTTCTGCGATGTTCGGCCGATGAACTGCTCTCGGGCCTGATTTCTACCTTCAACCATCACTTCAAGTATTCTGCCAATCTTTTTCTCGTAGTTAGCGCGCTGGATCTCTCGCTGGCGCTCCTGGAGGATCTGCAACCGGCGCGATTTCTCTGCTTCAGGAATGCTGTCAGTCATGCCGACCGCGGGCGTGTTCGGACGCGGCGAGTACTTAAAGCTGAAGACGCCGTCATACTGGCACTCGTGCAGCAGCGTAATCGTCTCTTCAAACTCAGCTTCAGTCTCTCCCGGAAAACCGACGATCACATCCGTTGTCAGAGCAATTTCCCGCTTCGCCGATTTGATCCAGGAAATCTTCTCCAGATACATCTCACGTGTGTACTCCCGGCTCATCGCCGACAGCACACGCGAGGAGCCGCTCTGCACCGGCAGATGAATGTGATCGCACAGCGTCGGCGAAGAGTCGATCGCGTCAACAATGTCTTTGCTGAAGTGCCGCGGGTGCGACGTGGTGAAACGTACGCGGCGAATTCCGGGAATTTCCCCCACCGCATACAGCAGCTCGGCAAAGCTCTTTTTGCCCAGCGGATCGGCATAAGCGTTCACGTTCTGGCCCAAAAGCTGAATGTCCGTATATCCAAGTTCGGCCATCTGCCGCGCTTCCGCCAGCACGGACTCTGACCTCCGGCTGCGCTCCTTGCCACGTGTGTAAGGAACCACACAGTAAGCGCAGAACTTGTCACAGCCTTCAATAATCGTGATGTAGCCGCGATGCGGATTGCTGCGCGCGGTGAACTCCGTCTCAAACGTCTCTTCCGTCTGGCGGTCGTCCAGTCCGGTCACGCGCCGGTTCCCTGCTTCAATCTGCACCAGCATTTGCGGCAGATTGCGGTAGGAAGCCGATCCGGCTACCAGGGAGACGTGCGGCGCCTTCTCGAAAATCCTCTCGCCTTCCTGCTGAGCCACGCATCCCAGCACTGCGAACTTTTTCCCTTTCGCCTGAAGACGCTTGTAATCGTTCAGCCGATGGAAGACTTTTTGCTCGGCTTTGTCGCGGATGGAGCACGTGTTGTAGAAAATCAGATCGGCCTCGTCCACCGTCTCCACCTGGCGATAGCCCTGCCGCATCAGCGTGCCGATGACTTTTTCGGAGTCGTGGACGTTCATCTGGCAGCCAAAAGTCTCGATATAAAAAGTCTTCTCGCCGGCCGTGTTGTGCAAATCTTCGGTCACTGCTGCCAGTATAGCGCAGCAAAATAGCGCGATTCGGGGTTATTCTCGTTGTGCGTATGGCAACCAGCGAGAAAGCATTCTGGAATCAGAAGTACGGTGAAGCCCCCGAGAAGTGGCTGGAACCGGATCCCTTTCTCGCCGAAGCATACGATGAATTTCTGGCCCGCCATAAGCCTGGCGGCGCTCTGGACCTTGCCGGCGGCGCAGGGCGACATGCCATCTGGCTTGCCCGCCGCGGCTGGAATGTGAAATTGATTGACGTGTCGGATGTTGCTCTGCAGTTTGCACGGCAGAATTTCTCGCAATCGCCGACTCCAACCAGCGGCAAGCTGACCTGCGAACTGGTTGATCTGCATTCGGTCCACGATTTCGGAAAAGATCGGTTCGATCTGGTGATGGTCTTCTTCTATCTCCAGCGTGCGCTCTTCCCTGCTTTGCTCCAGGCGCTCAAACCAGGAGGATTTCTCATCTACAAGACCTTTACCATTGAACAACTCCAGTTCAAGAAGGGCCCAACCGATCCGGCGTTTCTCCTCCAGCCGAATGAGTTGCCAAAGCTGATCGCGCCAATGCAAGTGCTGCTGTACCGCGAGCAAGTAAAAGAGAAAGCCGTGGCGGAACTGGTCGCCCGCAAGACTCCAGGATGCTAAAATTTCGTTTCTTCATGCCCCGTCGCAAACCAGCCCACGGACACACCGTCCATCCGCATCCCAAGTCGCCGCAAAACCATTGCTTCGCCTGTGGCAAGGACAATCCCGCCGGTATGCGCCTCAAGTTCTACTTCGATGAAGAGCGGCGCCAGGCAGTCTGCAATTTCAAGCTGACCAAGCGCTACACCGGCCCTCCCGGACACGCTCACGGCGGCATCATCGCCACAATTCTTGACGAAGCCATGGGCAAAGTGAACAAGCTGCGTAGCGTGGTGGCGCTTACCAAATCAATGACCGTCGAGTACCTGAGGCCAGTTCCTCTCGGCCGGACACTTACCGCTACTGGCCGCGAGCAGCAGGTCTCCGGACGCGAACACACCAACGTCGCGGAAATCCTGAACGAGCAAGGCGAAGTCCTGGCCCGCAGCACCGGAAAGTTCATTGCCGTGGATATCGCCCGCATGTTTGCCCAGCATCTCCCGCCATCTGTCTCCCCAAGCAAGTGAATCCGATTCCATTCGCTGCAAATCCAATGATGAGGATCTACTTCCGCCTCGAAGGCAGAATTGCTGCCAAAGCGGTAAAATAGATATTCCACACAAGTTTTCCTTGGTGAAATCGGGAGTCGGATATGTCTGAATTCAACGGCAATACTGGCCTGCGGCTGAAGACCGGCCTGGCGGAGATGCTCAAAGGCGGCGTGATCATGGACGTCACTGACGCCGCGCAGGCTGAAATTGCGGAAAAAGCCGGCGCTACGGCTGTTATGGCGCTGGAGCGCGTGCCGGCGCAGATTCGAGCTCAGGGAGGTGTCGCGCGCATGGCCTCGCCTAAGAAGATCCGCGAGATCATGCAATCCGTCTCTATTCCTGTGATGGCCAAGTGCCGCATCGGCCACTTTGCCGAAGCACAGATCCTCCAGGAATTGGGTGTTGACTACATCGACGAATCGGAGGTTCTCACCCCTGCCGACGAAGCACACCACGTCAACAAGCATGAGTTCCGCGTGCCCTTTGTCTGTGGCGCGCGCGATCTGGGTGAAGCCCTGCGCCGGATCGTCGAGGGCGCTGCCATGATCCGCACCAAGGGCGAGGCCGGAACTGGGGATGTAGTGCATGCCGTCAAACACCTGCGGCAGATTGTCCGTGAGATGAAGCAGTTGACGGTTCTCTCTGAAGAAGAACTTTACGCTCAGGCCAAGGAGCTTCGCGCTCCCTACGAGCTAGTGAAGATTGTCGCCAAGGAAGGCAAGCTCCCGGTTCCAAACTTTTCCGCCGGCGGGATTGCGACACCGGCAGACGCAGCCCTCGTTCGGCAGCTCGGCGCCGAAGCTGTGTTTGTCGGCTCTGGAATCTTCATGGCCGATTCCATCAGTTTCTGCGAGCCGGCGGAAGCGGAGAAGCGTGCCCGCGCCATTGTTCGCGCGACCACGCACTACGATGACCCTAAAGTATTGCTTGAAGTCAGCGAAGACCTGGTTGGCGCCATGAAGGGCCTGGCCGTCGCCGCGATGACCGAAGCCGACATGCTCCAGACGCGCGGCTGGTGAAGACATTCAGTAATTGGGTAATTTGGTAAGTTGGTAATTGATCCGCGGCTAGCGTGCTCATGAATGCTTCCTGTTTACGCGATTTTTCAATTACTCAATTACCAAATTACTCAATTACCAAATTTTCCATGTCCATCGGCGTACTCGCGATCCAAGGCGACTATCTCGCCCACAAAGCCCGGCTGGAGCAGCTCGGGGCTAAGGTCACTCTTGTCCGCAAGCCTGAGCAGCTCGACTCCGTTGACGCAATAGTCATCCCGGGAGGCGAATCCAGTACCTTTCTCAACTTTCTTGCCGAGCGTGGATTCCTGGAGAAGTTGCGCGAGTTCGTGCGTACCAAACCCACATTCGGCACTTGTGCCGGAGCGATTCTCCTGGCCAAAGATGTCGAAAATCCGCCGCAGCCGTCGCTGGGAGCGCTGGACATTCGTATTCGGCGCAATGCCTATGGCCGCCAGATTGACAGCTCAATTCGCGAAGCTGCCACTAAGCTCGGCGGCGATCCCCTGGAAATGGTCTTTATCCGCGCGCCCAAAATCGTCAGCACGGGAGATCAGGTTGAGGTTCTGGCCAAAGCGGGAGACGATCCCGTGCTCGTTCGTCAGGGACGCATCATGGCCGCTACTTTTCATCCTGAGCTTTCGCCCGATACGCGCGTGCATCGGGAGTTTTTGAAGCTGGTCAGCAACGGAGACCGTCGGCCCTGATGCGCCTGGCGCTCGCCATCGCGCTGCTCCTGATTACCGCGGCATCGTTCTGGCTATTCCTCGCTCATCCCTGGTGGTTCCCTGCCGCTGCCTCTTTGAATGCCGGGCCTCTCGATCACGAATTTCATATCGCCTTCTGGATTCTGGGCGGGCTGTTCATCGCAGCGCAAATCGTGCTCGCAGCTTTTCTCTTGAGCTCTCAGAAGAAAGAAAAATCGGCGTACATTCTCGGCAACTGGAAATGGGAAATTGCCTGGACCCTTGCGATCGCGGCGCTGTTTTTCTGGTTCAATGTTTCCGGCGAGAAACTCTGGTCCCGTGTGATGGATCATCCTGGAGCAAACGATGCGCTCCAGGTCGAAGTCACAGGCGCTCAGTTTCAATGGTATTTCCGCTATTCTGGCCCGGATGGCATTTTCGGAAGGACCGACGCGCAGAAGTTTGCGCGTCCTGATGAAGGCAATCCGTTGGGACTTGATCCTGCCGACCCTGCCGGCCGCGATGACATCGTTTCCAGTTCGCTTGTGCTTCCCGTTGGCCGCGATGTGGAACTTACATTGCGTGCTCAGGACGTGATCCACAGCGTTTTTATTCCTGCCATGCGCTTTAAGCAGGATGCGGTCCCCGGAATGACCATCCACGCGCACCTTGAGCCGGTGGTTGCCGGGAACTATGAGATTGCGTGCGCCGAACTTTGCGGTTTAGGACACTATCGCATGCGAGCTCAGGTGCGAGTCGTCAGTCCGGAAGAATTTGTATCGTGGCTACGCGCTCAAGAAAGATCTCATGAAGAAGTTGCGACAAAATAGCTTTTTGCTTCTGCGCGAGAGTCGCGGTGAACTGGTTTGTATCAGGGCACGAGCTTTAGTCGTGCCGAAACAATTCAAAAAGAAGTGGGCTTTAGCTCCTGAGAAGTCCTTTTTGATGAGATCCTTCCGTACAGTTTAATTTCTATGCCCAAGCACTTCCCTGCCGCCGCCGTCACCTCGCCGAAGCTCCTGTTAGGCAGATATATCTTCACGACCGATCACAAAATCATCGGTATCCAATATTTCTTCCTTTCCTTGGCGGCGGTCCTCGTCGGTACCTTGCTCTCCCTGCTCATGCGCATTCACCTGGTGTGGCCTAACACCAGAATTCCGCTGATGGGCGAGATTAAGCCGGAGGATTATCTGGGCTTACTCACCATTCATGGCACGCTGATGGTCTTCTTTGTGCTTTCCACCGTTCCGCAAAACGGTTTTGGCACGTACTTTCTTCCGCTGCAACTGGGCGCTTCTGAGATGGCGTTTCCCCGCCTCAACATGGCCGGCTTCTGGACCGCGCTCCTTTCATTCTTCGTACTGATTGCCGCATTCTTCGTTCCTGGCGGCGCCTCTATCGCCGGCTGGACGCAGTATGCGCCCCTGAGCGCGATTCGCGCTGCAGGTCCGGGGCAAGGCATGGGAACCGACCTGTGGCTCGCCAGCATCGGCCTGTTTTGCCTCAGCTCTGTCATGAGCGCCATCAATTTTGTAACGACCACAGTCAAGCAGCGCGCGCCCGGCATGTCCTGGATGCGCATGCCTCTTCCCTGCTGGTCCTGGTTCGTAACGGCGATTCTGAGCCTGCTTGCCTTCAGTGTTTTGCTCGCTGCCGTTATTCTCTTGCTGCTCGACCGGAATGCCGGCACAAACTTCTTTGTTCCCGGAGGACTCGTTATCAGCGGCCGGGCAATCAATCACAGCGGCGGCTCGCCTTTGTTATGGCAGCATCTCTTCTGGTTCTTCGGGCATCCTGAAGTCTATATCGCCATCCTTCCGGCGATGGGCATCACTTCTCACCTGCTCTCCGTCTTTTCACGCAAACCCGTATTCGGCTACAAAGCCATGGTCGCCGCGACCATTGCAATTGGCGCATTGGGGTTCATGGTCTGGGGCCATCATATGTTCGTAAGCGGCATGAATCCTTATGAGGGATTTGCCTTCTCCACTCTCACCACGGCAATTGCTGTGCCTTCAGCCATCAAAGTCTTCAACTGGCTGGGTACCATCTATGGCGGGAAACTCCAATTCTCCACGCCGATGCTCTTTTCCGTTGGCTTTGTCTCACTGTTCATCGCAGGGGGATTGACCGGTCCTTTGCTGGCCCAACCATCGCTCGATATGTATCTGCATGACACGTATTTCGTGGTCGCGCATTTTCACCTGATCATGGCCATGGCAGGGATCTTTGCCGTCTTCTCAGCGACATATTTCTGGTTTCCCAAGATGTTTGGCCGGATGATGAGCGAGCGCCTCGGCGCAATTCATTTCTGGATTACACTGGCCGGCGCTTACGCGATTTTTATGCCCATGCACCTGCTCGGAGCGGCAGGTCATCCCCGGCGCTACTCGGAATTGACCGGCGTACAATATGTGGCGGCCATGGCGCCTTTGCAGGAATTTATCACTTGGGCGGCGATCGCGACCATCGCCGGCCAAATCATCTTTCTGTTCAACTTTTTCTGGAGTATCTTCAGAGGAGAGCGAGCTGAAGCCAATCCCTGGCGCTGCACCACGCTGGAGTGGACGCTAGCCTCTCCCACCCCGGCCGCCGGTTTTAATGGTCGCGTTCCGATGGTAAACCGTGGCCCCTATGAGTACAGCGTTCCCGGAGCGGCGGTCGATTTTATAGGCCAGGACGCTCCGGCCACCCAGGAAGGATGAGAGCGCCATCTGATTATCTATGCCGATCATCAGCGAACACGTTCACGTTGAGCGCAAGCCTAAGCTGGGTGGAGGCGGGCCGGGAAAGATTCCGCACAAGCGTGGCTACGGAGGAGGCGATGATGGCGACCATGATCGATCTCGGGATTTTTCATCGCGCAAAGAGCGGCTCCGTCGTTACCGGATCGGCATTCTACTCTGCATCATTTCGGTTTCCACGCTCTTTATCTGCCTGACGCTGGCGTACGTTTTTCGCCAAAACCTGGGAACATGGGACCCGATTCATAAGCAATGGATTAGAGACTGGCGCGCGCTGACTCTTCCCTACCGGCAGTTGTGGGTCAATACTCTGGTTCTGCTGATGAGCAGTATCACGTTGGAAATGGCGCGCCGGCGAATGGCCAATCAGGCTGAGTTTGCTGCGCTGGGGATCGTCCCAATCAAAGGCAAGGCCCAACTTCCATGGCTGGGCATCACGGTTCTCCTGGGATTCGGCTTTCTGGCTGGACAGGTCGTGGTGTGGAATGGGTTCCGCAGCCAGGGACTCTTCCTGCACAACAATCCCAGCAGCTCGTTCTTCTTCATTCTCACCGGGATGCATGCCATCCACCTTACCGGCGGATTATTGGCTTTGCTCTATGCCGTCGGTGGCCGCTTCCTGAACGTTCGTTTTGACTCGCAGATACTCGCCGTGGACGCCACTGCCTGGTACTGGCACTTCATGGGAGGATTGTGGCTCTACATCTTTGGCCTGCTGTATTTCCTGAAAGGCTGAAGCAGAAGTATCAATCCAGTGATTGAGGCTAACCCTTCTTCACCCGAACCACCGTGATCTTGGCAAAGCCCTCGTCAAACGACGGTGGTTTGAGCTTGGCTGCCATGCGCTGGATCACATCTTCCTTTACCTGACGCTCGCGCCGCCGGTTCCGCTCCAGGCAAACTTCAACCGGTACATCAAAGAAGACCGCATGCACTTCGTAGCCGAAGCCGCGGGCCATCTTGATCCACTGGCGGCGTTCGTGTGGCGCCAGATTGCTTGCGTCCACATAGTTCCATGGCATACGGGCTATCAGCCGGGCGCGCAAGAGAGAGCGCAATGTTGAAAATACCAGGCCCTGATAGCGCTGCTCCGTAATGTCGTCGAAGAGGATTGAACGCAGCATGTCGCTCGATAAAGGCGTTACGCCCCTCCGCTTGAACCAGGTGGTTTTTCCTGATCCCGGCAGCCCGATTGCCAGAACTACCACCCCCTTTGGCGGACGTGCAGCCTTGCCGGTTTGCAGAGGATGCTGTTCTGGAGTGCCCTCCGGTGGTACGGATGGCGATTCCGGCTGGTCTTCTGTTTCCAGCTTCGGTTCTTCGACAACGGGATCTTCCACCGAGCTGTCCCGTTCGTCGTAGGCAGGTACGATCGGTTCCGGATGATACTCGTCAACCGGAGGTTTCTGTTGCCCTACTTTCCCTGTGGCTTCGGTTTCGTTTTCCGGTTTCTTCTTACGGCGCCTCATGCGCTCGCGCATCCAATTGCGCATGACTCGTGTGTAACATACCTGTTGAATAACATGCAAGCAACCACGGATTCCTTCCTCAAACCCTCATTGCACTAACAAAACGGGCGCACCTTCCGGTACGCCCTTTGCAGAAACTTCTGGACCGAGATTACGGATGGAAATCCATCTTAACCTGCGTGGTCTGCTCGATCGGCTTGCCATCGAGCTTGGCAGGCCTGAACGTCCATTCGCGGACCGCTTCAAAAGCAGCGTCCCGGAACGTTGCTTGCCCTGAAAGCAGCTTGGGGTTGTGCGCTCTGCCGTCTTTGCCGACTGTGAACTCCACCACAACCTGTCCGCTCAGCCGGCGCATCTTGGCGATGGCAGGATAGACCGGCGGAACGGCCTTAAGGACCTGCATCGGTTCAAGGTTTGATTGCCGAAGCGCGGCCGGTGCAGAGGTATTCACAGGAACTGTGAGGGCTGAGATCGTGCCCGTCGCAGACCCGCTATCCACTGCAAGAGTAGGCGAAACCTCTCCTCCTGAAGCTGCGGCGGCAGAGCCTATGCGGGACGGACCGCTGCTGAGCGCCACGGTTGCAGGGGTAGGCTTGGCCTTCGGCTCTTCGGCCACTGCCTTCTCCGAATTCTTGCTTGAGCTTCTCTCGGATTTTTTCGAGTTCTCTGACGAACCCGCGCGTTCCGTTTTTGCCGGTTCTGAAGCAGCCGAGTTCGATGAGGTCGCCGAATTCGCTTGTGTATTGCTAGTCGCAGGCGTCGCGCTTACCTGGATCTGCGAATTGTTGCCCTCCTGCGACGGCGACGCAGGCGTGTTGGCTGCCACTTGCGCAGCCGGTGCTGTGGCCGGCGCAACCGGCTTCCGCATCTTCAGGAAAGCAAACGTGCCCAGCGCGGCCACAACCACCACGGCCACCGCAGCTAATATCTTGAAATTCGCGCCAGACTTGCCGTCCTTTGCCGCCATCGCGTCCAGAGTGCCAAAGTTGGCGCGGGCTTCCGGCCGCTTTTCTTCTTTCTTCGGCGATATCGTAGAGCTCGGTTCCGCCGGCCTGGCAATCTCTACCCGCGATACCACAGGAAAAGCGCTTTTAGCCGGCGCGGCCGC
>DATEGH010000316.1:0-10300 GCA_035280185.1 Terriglobales bacterium | reverse complement strand
GGAACGGCTGCGGAAGCTCGAAACGCGCTAGTCCGATTGGTCGCGTGTTACCATCCTGCGCATGCCAAAAATTTCTTTCGCAGTTCTAACTATCGTTGTATTTGCTGCGGCTGCGGCATGCCAGAGCAGTCCGGAATTTATGGTCAAGAAGGTCGGTGAAGGTGTTTACGCTGCGGTAAGCCCGGACCGAAGCAAAGCGGGAAGCAATGCGGGCTTCATTATTGGCTCGAATGGCGTGCTGGTGGTGGATACTTTCACCAACGTAGCTTCCGCCAATGAGCTGCTGACCGAAATCCGAAAAGTAACAAACCTTCCAATTCGCTTCGTTGTCAACACGCACTACCATCTCGATCACACCGGAGGCAATGCAGCGTTCGCAAAGGAGGGCGCGGTCATTCTGGCGCAGCGCAATCTGCGCGCCTGGGAGCGGACCGAGAATCTGAAATTCTTTGGACCGAACCCCAAGCCTGAGGACCGTTCACGTGTCGCGTCACTGGTGCTGCCGGACATGGTTTATTCCAAAGCTGTCGACATCTACTTGGGAAATCGGCAGGTGCAGGTGCGCTACATGCTGGGCCACACGGGAGGAGATTCTGTTGTTCTACTGCCGGATGCGAATGTTGTGTTTGCCGGCGATCTGGTCTGGGGGAAGCATCTGCCCAACCTGATTGACGCGACGACGGATGCCTGGATCAAGACCCTTGATCAACTTCTGGCCGAACACCCGACCGCGACATTCGTTTCAGGACATGGCGGGATCGCGACCGCCCAGGACGTGCAGGACTTCCGCGAGTACTTGATTACTCTGCGCGAGGACGTGGCCAAGGCGCAGGCGGACGGAAGATCAGGGCAGGCGCTTCTTGATACCGTGCTGCCGGAACTCAAACAGAAGTACGGCGACTGGGGATTCTTCGATGCGTTTGCCACGCGGAACATCCAGCAAACCGCGGCGGAACTGAAGGGGGAGAAGAAGGTTCCAATCCCAACAACAGAAAACCCCTAACCACAGAGGGCGCGGAGGAACTCAGAGAATCCTACCGGGCCCGATTCGATCCTTAAAGGCTTGGCGACTACTAAGGAAAACTACTCTGTGCTTCTCTGTGGCCTCTGTGGCAAGACCCGCGTAATCGGAAAGAGTGCATAGAAATTCTCGGCTGTTGCCTTCCCAATCTCTTCCTTGCTCATTCCGCGCAACTGGGCAATCGCTTCGGCCGTGTTCACGACGAAAGCCGGTTCGTTTCGCTTGCCGCGGTGAGGAACCGGCGCGAGATAAGGGGAATCGGTCTCGATCAACATGCGATCGACAGGAACCTGCTTTGCGGCATTGCGGATGTTCTCGGCCTTTGCGAATGTGACGTTGCCGGCAAAAGAGATGTAGAAGCCCATCTTCAGCGCGGCCTGTGCGTGTTTCCATTCACCGGTAAAGCAGTGCAGGATTCCCGGCAGGCCGGCGGGCGCCCAGTGCAGCCGAATCAGCTCCAATGCGTCGTCCCAGGCGTTCTCACTCTTGTTGCTGGGACGGCAATGAATGATGATCGGCAACTCGGCTGAGCGAGCCAGCTCCATCTGGCGGCGGAAGACTTCCTTCTGAACCTCGCGAGGGGAGTGGTCGTAGAAGTAGTCGAGACCAATCTCGCCCCACGCGATGACCTTCTTGTGCCGGGCAACGCGGGACATCTCCTGATAATCTCGCTCGGTGGCAGCGCTGGCATCGTGCGGATGGAGTCCGGTGCCGGCGAAGATCCAATCGTGCTGCTCTGCGATTTTCAGCCCGCAATCGTAAGTGCCTGGGCCGGTCCCGCTGCCGATGGAGAGAATACGCTCGAGACCGGCTTCGCGCGCTCGCTTGAGCACGTCCGCCTGGTCCTGCTCGAATTGTGCGCCGTCAAGGTGTGCGTGAGAGTCAATGAACACGGAATTATTGAACGAGCTTCTTATCAGCGGGGATCAATGTCATCAACGAAATCAGCGGTCAGGTTTTGTGCCGATGCTATTTGAGCTTGGCCCCCACCGGCACATCCTCCAGGAAGCTGGCCAGCACCGGCTTGCCGTCGTCGCCCACGGATGCGGCCACGATCATGCCGTTCGATTCCAGGCCGCGGAGCTTCCGAGGAGCAAGATTGGCAACGATCACCACCTTGCGGCCAATGAGGTCTTCAGGTTTGTAAGAAACGGCAATTCCGGCCACCACCTGGCGGACCTCGCTGCCGATATCCACTTCCAGCCGCAGCAGTTTGTCCGCCCCTTTTACTTTTTCGGCCGCCTTCACCTGGCCCACGCGCATTTCGACCTTCAGGAAATCGTCAATGCTGATCTTTCCGTTGGACACCGCAGCAGTTGCCTTGGCCGCGGGGGCAGCTTCCGTCGGGCCGTGGGCTGCCTGGGTTGCCGGCTGGCCGGGACGCGCGCCCTCACCGGCGGGCGCAGGAGTCTTCGGAGTTGGTGCAGGTTCCGGAACGGCTTTGATCCGCTCCTGTTCCATCTGCTGCATCTTGTCAATCGCAGACTTATCGGCGCGCGGGAACACCGGTTCAACCTTGCCCAATTTCCCTCCCAGAGGAAGCTGACCCCATTTGAGATCAGCCAGATTGAACTGCGAAATATCTCCCAGACCAAGCTGCTGCCAGATTTTTGCCGTGGATTCGGGAATCACGGCGTGCGCCAGAGCGGTGACGATGCGCAGCACTTCGGCGGCGGTGTAAAGGATTGTTGCCAGCCGTGCTTTGTTCTCTTCACCTTCTTTTTCTGCCACGATCCAGGGCTCTTCTTCCACCAGGTATTTGTTGACGGCGGCAACCAGCCCCCAAACAGCTTCCAGAGCGCGCGAGAATTGGAACTCATCGAACAACTGGCTGAACTCCTGGACTGCAGCCTGCACGTGCTCCTTGATGGCGTCGTCCGTAGCCCGCCGCGCGACGGTCGGTGAAGGATATGGCACGGATCCGTTGAAGTAGCGGCTGATCATCGTCAGGGTGCGGCTGGAGAGATTACCCAGGTCATTGGCCAGATCGGAGTTATAACGCTGCACCACGGCGTCAAAGCTGAAGGATCCGTCCTGCCCGAATACGACTTCGCGCAGCAGGAAATAGCGCAGGGCATCGTTGCCCAGCACGTCAATCACAGTCTCCGCGCGCACGATGTTGCCGCGCGACTTCGACATCTTGTTCTCTTCAAACAGCAGCCAGCCGTGCGCTACGATGGAGCGCGGCAGAGGCAGTTCGGCAGCCATCAGGAAGGCAGGCCAGTACACGGCGTGGAAGCGGATGATCTCCTTGCCGATCATGTGAACGTCGGCCGGCCAGTAGCGCTCGAATTTCTTCTGCTCGGCTTCATCTTTCGATCCGAAGCCGATCGCGGTGGCGTAATTGCTGAGCGCGTCAAGCCACACGTACATCACGTGCTTGGGATCGCCCGGAACCGGAACACCCCATTTGAAGGTACTGCGGCTCACGGAGAGATCGCGCAGGCCGCTCTTGATGAAGGCGATCACCTCGTTGCGGCGCGTCTCCGGACGGATGAAGTCGGGATTGTCTTTGTAATGCTGGAGCAGACGGTCAGCAAACTGAGAGAGCTTGAAGTAGTAGTTTTCCTCGCTGACGGTTTCGGTGGGACGCCCGCACTCAGGGCAGGGAGCGCCAGGACCAACCGCATCCACGTACAGCTCGTCGTGAACGCAATACTGTCCGGTGTAGGTGCCCTTGTAGATGAAGCCTTTTTCCTGGAGACGTTTCCACAATTCCTGCACACCCTGCTTGTGACGCGGTTCGGTGGTGCGGATGAAATCGTTGTAGCTGATATTCATCCGTTCGAAGAGAGCGCGGAACTCGCCGGAGACTTCGTTGGCAAACTTCTGCGGCGTGGTGCCGGCGGCGGTGGCGGAACGCTCGATCTTTTGCCCGTGCTCGTCTGTACCGGTGAGGAAAAAGGTGTCAATGCCGAGCATGCGTTTGCGGCGAGCGATGGCATCGCACACGAGTGTTGTGTAGGCATGCCCGATATGCGGGCGAGCGTTGACGTAGTAGATGGGCGTTGTAATGTAAAACTTCTGGCCCTTATCCATTCTTCTCTTCCAGATAAATCTTAATTGCTTCCTGCATCACGGTCTTGAGCGGCACGCGTTCCTGCTCGGCAATCCGGCGACAATCTTCGTACTCTGGAGCGTAGTTGCTGATTGTGCCGTTCAGGTTGGCCAGCTTCATACGGATCTCGCCCCAACGGGTGTTCACATTCACATGCCGCCTCGCCAGCGTGGCCCGCGATTCGCGGCGCATGCGGACGCCCAACGTGGTGGTTTCGGCGAAGAGCATCTTGGTGAGCCGCTGGCTGTCCTCGGGACGGCACAGAACGCTCAGCAACATTCCCGGGCGGTTCTTCTTCATCTGCACGGCAGTGCCGAACACGTCGAGCGCGCCCAGTTCGAGCGCCCGCTCCATGACGTAGCCAAAGACCTGCGGGTTCATGTCGTCCAGGTTCGCTTCCAGAATATTGATTTCTTCCAGCGGCGCGAGCGATGCCTCGGCTTCCGCGTGCCCAATGGTGAGCCGCAGCACGTTGGGAAAGCTGTGAAACTCGCGTGTTCCCGCGCCATAACCGGACTTGTCGACTTTCATTGCAGGGAAGCTGCCGAACCGAGCGGCCAGCGTGCTCACGATTGCGGCGCCGGTGGGAGTGACCAGTTCCTTCTGAATCTCACCTGAATAAACGGGAGCGTTCTTCAAGAGCTCCACGGTGGCCGGAGCGGGAACGGGAAAGGTGCCGTGAGCGCAGTTCACCGTTCCACCGCCGACGTTCAAAGGCGAGCAGATCCACTCGTCGATGCCAAGTTCCTGAGCGCCAGCGGCTGCACAGACGATGTCAACAATCGCATCGATGGCGCCGACTTCGTGAAAGTGAACGTCATTAATACTGGAGTTGTGGACCTTGGCTTCGGCAGCGCCAAGCGCTTCGAATGTTTTAATAGCTTGGCTTTTCACGGTCTCGGGGATAGATGCGCTCTGGATGATCTGCCGAATTTCTTTCAGGCCGCGATGCGGATGTTTGTGCGAGGAAGTACCCTCGTGCTGGTGCGGGTGTTCATGATCGTGGACGTGCGGGTGGGAGTGCTCGTGAGGGTGGGCTTTCTGGTTTTCCCAGAACTCCTCTCGCGGGAGTTCCTTCTCGCCGGCGGCGATGACATCTATCTTGGTGGCGCTGATCCCGCTACGGTTCACGCGGCTCACCTCGAGCTGCGCGTCCACACCCAGGGCTTTTACTGTCCGGGTGAAGAGCTCAGGCGAGACTCCGGCGTCAATGAGGGCGCCAAGAAACATGTCGCCGCTGATCCCGGAGAAGCATTCAAGGTAGGCAATCTTCATGAGGACGTAAGTGACCATCATAGGTTTAGCCGGTTTGCGCCGTCAAACCGGCCGCTGTGTTTCCCTTTGCTATAATCGGTTTTCTATCAGCAACTTACGGCCATAGACTCTGATTCAGAAGGCTCCCGCGCTTTGTATCTGGAATTTCAGCAACAGCTCAGCCGGCGGATTCGTGACCTGCTTAAGCAGCAGTATGATCTCGACCCGCCGAGAGTCGTAATTGACCAACCGCCGAATGTGGGACTGGGGGAATACGCGCTGCCTTTGAGCTTTGAGCTGGCAAAGAAGCTGCGCAAGCCACCGCGGAAGATCGCGGAAGAGATCGTGGCCGGGCTGGGGGCGGTTCCGGGTTTCGCTGCTTTTGAGGTCGCGGGAGCGGGCTACATCAACGCCAAACTCGACCGAGTTGCAGCCGGTGGCGTCCTGCTGCACGCCGAACCTCCAGAGAGAAGAGGGCCGGCCGAGCAAGAAAAGATTCTGGTGGAGCATACCAGCATCAATCCCAACAAAGCCGCGCATATTGGCCACTTGCGGAATGCGATTCTTGGCGACACCTTTGTGCGGCTGCTGCGAGCTTCCGGCGCGCACGTTGACGTGCAGAACTACATTGACAATACCGGGGTGCAGGTGGCGGACGTGGTCGTCGGCTTTCTGCATCTGGAGAAGAAGTCAAAGGCAGAAGTTGAAGCTGTGATCGCGAATCCTCCCAGCGGCAAGCCTTTCGACTACTACTGCTGGGACCTCTATGCGCGGGTTTCGCAATGGTATGAGCAGGACAAAGAGCACCTGAAGCTGCGGCTGGATGCGCTGCACCAGATCGAGCATGCCGGGAACGAGCCCGCGGAGATGGGCAAGCTGATTTCGGCGGCTATCATCCGGCGGCATCTTGAGACCATGCAGCGGCTCGGCATTCAATATGATTTTCTCCCTCAGGAGAGCGAGATCCTGCACCTGCACTTCTGGACTCTGGCCTTCGAGCAGTTGAAGCAAAAAGGCGTGCTCTATTTCGAGAACGAAGGCAAGAACAAAGGCTGCTGGGTGATGAAGCGGGCTTCCTCTTCGCAAACCGCTAAACAGCAAGCACCGGCCGAGGACAATGACGCGCCTGAGGCCAAGTCCGGTCCCGATGAAGACGCCAAGGTCATCGTGCGCTCGAACGGGACCGTGACTTACGTTGGCAAAGACATTGCCTATCATCTCTGGAAATTCGGGCTGTTGGGCAAAGACTTTGGCTATTGCCGCTTCTACCGTTATCCCAATGGACATGAAGTATGGATTTCCGCCGAAACAGGAGATCCCAACCATCCCCACTTCGGCGGAGTCCACGCGATTTATAACGTGATCGACTCGCGCCAGAGCGATCCGCAGAACAATGTGATTGAAGCTTTGCGCGGACTAGGCTATACGGAGCAAGCAGAAAACTATCATCATTTTTCTTACGAGATGGTTGCGCTCACGCCGCGCTGCGCTGCAGAGCTGGGGTATGAGGTTTCCGAAGAGGACCGCAAGCGCGCTTACATCGAGGTTTCGGGGCGAAAAGGCTTCGGCGTTAAGGCCGACGACCTGATTGATTCTCTCATCGCTGCCGCCCAGAAGGAGGTTGATGCCCGGCATTCGGAGATGAGCGAAAGCGAGCGGCGCGAGATTGCCACGCAGATTGCCGTGGGTGCCCTGCGCTATTTCATGCTCAAGTTCACCAAGAATTCGGTGATTGCATTTGATTTTGCTGAGGCCCTGAGCTTTGAAGGGGAAACCGGTCCTTACGCTCAGTACGCCATTGTGCGGGCGTCAAACATCTTCCGTAAGGGCGGGGTGAGTGCGGAAGATGTTCTTTCCGGCGATATCGCCCTGAGCTTTCTTCAGCAGGATGAGTTCTGGGAGCTCTGGCTGCGGGCCGGCCAACTTTCGGCCATGGTGCGGCAGTGCATCGCCACTGAAGAGCCGTCGCAGGCAGCGAAATATGCGTTCCAACTGGCGCAGATGTTCAACAATTTTTATCACAAGCACCACATCCTGACCGAAGCTGACGAAGCGAAGAAGCGCTTTTTATTGGCCACAGCAGCAGTAGTGAGGCGTTCGTTGATTGATTCTTTGGAATTAATGGGAATTGAAGCGCCTGACGTGATGTGAAGTTGTCATTCCTCGCTCATCGCCCAAGAGTATTCAGCTAAATTTGGCAACGCAAAGCTAAAGGCTAAGAGCTAAGAGCTGCTTTTCAGTAATGATCATCGTGCAGGGCTGCGGCCTGGCGCTCGGCGGATTGAATCTGCCTTTGCTGCCAGGCGCTGGTTTGCCAGTTATCTTTCGGGCCGTCCGGTTTCATCCACGGAGGCAGATCGAGGGCAAGATACCGCGCAAGAGCAATCGCGTAGGGTTCATAGAGACCACGTAGCCGCTCCAATTCGCGTTCCGCCTCTTTCGAGTCGGCTAGAACAAAGCCGAGGCCATGCAACTGCGTGCGAACTTCTCCGAGATCTGCGGGGCGAAGCCGGTTTGACGAGCCGTCTTTGTCCGGAGCGGCGCTGAACACCTGGCTCAAGTCCACTAAAGCGTGTCGCGCGATGGCAAAGGTCATGCGCGCCTGGTACTGGCATGCGCCCTGAAGTCCAACCATCGCCAGCGAGCAGCAGTCGAGTATCGCAGTGAGCGATGCGATCCAGGACTGGTTGTCATGCTGGGAGCGGAAATATGCCAGGACTGGATAAGAAAGATGGCTCTCCATCAGCTCCGCCGACCATTGCTCCCAGTGCTCCAGAACCTCCATCAGGATATCGAGTCCTTCGGGACCACTATGGCGGCGCAGCAGTTCAAACGCCGTGGGCGGCGAGCCGGCGCGCGCGTCGAGAAGAGAAATGGTGACTTCGCGGCGGGAAAATGACTGATAGAGCACGGGCAAATAGCCGATCACCAGAGCGAGAAAACCAAAACCCATGCCGCCCTCAATGACCGTCATAACGCGGGCCAGCGGCGAAGCCGGCGTGACGTCGCCCAGGCCAAGCGTAACCAGCGTTGTCCCGCTGAGGTAAAGAGCGTTGCCGAAACGACTGGGGAAGAGCGTTCCGCCCAGGCTTTCGCCGTCGCCGTAATGAATGAGGGCAAAGCCGAACATCAGCGTGACGGCCCAGAATACGAACAGCATCAGCAGGGAAAGCGGGCCGTAGTAGCTGAGCATGATGTCGCGCTTCTTCTTGCTGCCGCGAATGCGGGCTAGCGCGCGCCAGGGCGCCCAGGTAGCGCGGTAGAAGAGGCGCGTCATGCGGAAGTGGCGGGTCACGCGCCGAGGAAGCACAATGGTTTCGAAAGTCTCCCACAGTACGGTCAGGATCAATGCTGCGCCAAAGATAACGGCAATCGCGTTCACAGGCCCTCGTTCTTTCCGCCATTAGATTATCTGAAACGCGGGAAGATGCTGATTGTGAAAGCTGGGTTACACTAGGCGCAGAATCGAAGTGAAATCAATTCTCCATCTGCTCACCAGCCATCCTTATGTGGTGCTGCTGCTTTCGGCGCTGCTGGAGCGCATTGGCCTGCCGCTGTTTCTTTCTCCAGTGCTGGTGGGAGCGGGTGCGCTGGCTGCGGCCAACCAGATGCAGTTGGACGTGGGGTTCTGGGTGGCGCTGGTGGCCTGCATCGCAGGTGATGCGCTGTGGTATGAGCTAGGGCGCAGCCGCGGCGACCGCGTGCTCTCGCTACTCTGCCGCATCTCGTTTGAGCCGGACACCTGCGTACGGAAGTCGAAGATCTTCTTCGAGCGAGGCGCGGGCAAAACGCTGTTCTTCTCTAAATGGCTTCCTGGAGTCTCCCACATTATTCCGGCAGTGGCGGCTCTGAGCGGGATCGGACGGCAGTCATTTCTGATGATCAACATCGCGGGAACGGCAGTCTTTGTTCTGGCGCTGATGCTTGCCGGTTATGTGCCGGTGGCGCGCATGCATCTGGTTCCCGCGGTCGGCGCAATTGTGTTTGAAGGAAGCCTGGCGGTGCTGGCTGCGAACGTGGGACTGAAATATGCGCAACGGCGGCGCTTCCTGAAAGAGCTCTACAAATCGCGCATCACGCCGCAGGACTTGAAGCAGATGCTCGATAGCGGAGAACAGGTAGTGATTGTCGATCTGCGGCATGCGCTCGATTCGGTGGGCGAACCGCGCGTTCTACCCGGAGCTGTTCGCATGCTGCCGGATGAGGTGGAGAAAAGAGCTGCGATGTTGCCGAAGAACCGCGACATCGTGCTCTACTGCACTTGACCCAACGAAGCGACGAGTGCCCGGGTGGCACGACAACTACAGAAGCTCGGGATTGAGCGCGTACGCCCGCTGCAAGGTGGATTTCAGGCGTGGAAGGACCTTGGGTATCCGCTGCAAGAACCGACAGAGGTCGCCTGGCATACCGCTGCCGCGCGAGAGATGCAAGCGCACGCGGCTGACAGCTTGGATTGACCCATTTTCTAAAGCACCTTAAAATCGATATAGCCGGTAACTCTTGCCGGCTCTTTTCGCATTGCTGCCCCCTCGTTCAACGGCAGGACAGCTGACTCTGGATCAGCATATCGGGGTTCGAATCCCTGGGGGGCAGCCAAATAAAATCAACGACTTACGATTCCGAATTCCCCAAAAATCACTGAAAAACCGCTGGTGGTAACAGGTAGGTGGTAACTTTTGCTTTGTGCACCTGCCGAAATGTCTGGGAATGTGCCGGTTATCGGGTGCACATTGCTCCCTCACGGGCAACAGCCACCTAGAATTTGACCGAGTTTCTGACTTGTAAGAAATAAGTCGAGTGCAGAACAAGAAGCGTCCCAAGCTTCCGCGAGGTCTCCGCTGGCATTCCCGGTCCAAATTCATTTGGTTCACCTGGCGTGATGTTCACGCTGTTCAACACCAAAAATCGACCGAGACTGATGACCTGGTAAAGGCCTTGCTGTTTAAGTTGCAGTTCCTGGAAGAGCA
>DATEGH010000315.1:0-6240 GCA_035280185.1 Terriglobales bacterium | reverse complement strand
CCCCGTAGGGGCGACACATGGAAATTTCCGCGCTGATCTCAGCGCGGCCTCATTGAAGCCGGTCGAGGTCACTCGCACCGTACAGCAACGCGCAATTTCCGCGCTGATCTCAGCGCGGCCTCATTGAAGCCGGAGTGATCTACGGCCCGCTGTTCGATCTGTTTCTGATTTCCGCGCTGATCTCAGCGCGGCCTCATTGAAGCCATCCGCGGTTTGCACAGCGCGGCGCAGCGGGCTCATTTCCGCGCTGATCTCAGCGCGGCCTCATTGAAGGCCTTTTGCCGCTCAGCCAAGCGGACACGGCCTGCTGCGAGGATTAGCATCAGCATTTTCCCTCATGCTACCCTTTTCTGTTATCCATCCTCATCGAACCGGCCCTTGGGAGCCCAACCAATGAATTTTCTTCTCAGATCTCTTTCCACTAGACGACATGCCGCTCTCGTCTTCACCGGACTTATTGCAGCTCTTTTGTTCGCGGCGCCGAAGCCGGATGTGCACGGGGTCATGGTCCAGAACCTGGATCCATCTGTGGTCCCGGGAAACGATTTCTACCACTACGCCAACGGCGACTGGATCAAGCGCACAGAAATCCCACCGGACCGGGCTGGTGTGGGAGTTTTCAGCAAGCTGGCGGACCTCACCAATAAGCGAACGTTGGCCGTAATCGAAGAGGTCAGCAAAGCAAAGCCGGCTTCCGGGTCGAAGCAGCAGATTGCCGATCTCTATCACTCGTTTATGGACGAGCCGGGAATTGAGGCCCGTGGCATGGCGCCGCTGAAACCGCATCTGGAAGCGATTCAGGCCATCCACAACAAGCAGGAACTCGCACGCGCGCTCGGAGCAACTCTCCGGGCGGATGTGGATGCATTGAATAACACGAACTTCCATACTCCGAACCTGTTTGGCCTGTGGACAGCGCCCGGGTTCAATGACTCCGCGCATTATGCCCCATACCTGCTTCAAGGCGGATTGGAACTGCCTGACCGCGAATATTACCTCTCGAACAGTCCGCACATGAAAGACCTGCGGGCGAAATACCAGGCGCACATTTCGGCCATGCTGAAGCTCGCCGGTTTCGACAACACGGATGCGCGGGCAGCAAAGGTTCTTGAACTCGAGCATTCGATTGCCGAGGAGCACATCAGCCTTGCCGATAGTGAGGACATCCATAAGGCGAATAATCCCTGGAAGAAATCAGATTTCACTGCCAAAGCTCCCGGACTGGACTGGGCCGAGTATTTTCGCGCCGCAGGATTAGACAATCAGAGCGAGTTCATCGTCTGGCAGCCCTCGGCGTTTACGGCGGAAGCAGCGCTGGTCGCATCGGTTCCGCTTGAAACGTGGAAAGACTGGCTGACGTATCACCAGATCGAAGATTACGCCGCCGTGCTCCCCAAAGCGTTTGCCGACGAGCGTTTTGCTTTTTTCGGCAAAGAGCTTTTTGGAACGCCGCAACAGCGGCCTCGCTGGCAGAGAGGTGTCGCGCTGGTGGACCAACTCCTGGGCGATGCGGTGGGCAAAATTTATGCTGATCGGTATTTTTCTCCTGAAGCCAAAGCTCAGGCGCAGGCTCTGGTAGCCAACATCATCGCTGCTTTCCGCAAACGGATTGACGCGCTCTCCTGGATGGCGCCGTCAACCAAAGCTGAAGCACAGGCTAAGCTGAACACGCTCTATGTTGGCGTAGGCTATCCGGAAAGCTGGCATGATTACTCCGGTTACGAGGTAAAACCGGATGACCTGTTCGGCAATATCTGGCGCGGCGATCTCTTCGAGTACCACCGCCAATTGAAGCGGCTGGGCGAGAAGGTGAACCGGAAAGAATGGTCCATGTCACCCCAGACGGTGAATGCGGTCAACCTTCCATTGCAGAATGCTCTGAACTTCCCTGCCGCAATCCTTCAGCCGCCGTTCTTCGATCCTAAGGCTCCGGCCGCAGTGAACTATGGGGCGATCGGCTCGGTCATGGGCCACGAGATCAGCCACACTTTTGACAGCGAAGGCGCTGCATTCGATGCTCAGGGACGAGTGCGCAACTGGTGGACTAGCGCGGATCTTGCTCATTTCAACGCGGCGACTGCTCAGCTTGCCGCGCAATACGATACTTACAAGCCGTTCCCTGATCTCTCAGTGAACGGCCACCAGACGCTTGGTGAAAACATCGCCGATGTCGCGGGCATTGCGGCCGCCTACGACGGTTATCGCGCGGCTCTGCGTGGCAAGCCGGCGCCGGAGCAGGACGGTTTTTCCGGCGATCAGCAGTTCTTCATTGCCTTCGGACAGAACTGGGGTTCCAAAACGCGAGAAGCCTCGCTCCGCCGCCAATTGCTAACCGATCCACATGCGCCGAGCCAATACCGGGCAGATACGGTGCGGAACATCGACGTCTGGTATCCGGCGTTCAAGGTGAAACCAGGAGAGAAGCTCTACCTTGCACCCGATCAGCGCGTCCGTATCTGGTAAATAGCCGGGGCTATCCCGAGGAAGCCGCAGCGTGCGACTGCGCCGCGTCCGCAAACAGCCGGCCCAGCTCATCGAGAGGAATGTGGGTGAAGTCGCGGACAATCTTGTCAGCCCCCGCGGCTTTCAGCACCATCTCTCGCCCGGGTGATGTGATTGCCAGGCATTTCATCCCTGCGGCTTTTGCCGCTTGAACGCCGTTCACTGCGTCTTCGCAGACCAGAGTTTCTTCTGAGGAGACGCGGAGCTCTTTTGCCGCCATCGTGAACAGGGCCGGATCTGGTTTGCCCCTGATCACGTCGTCTCCTGTGACCACAAATTGAAAATACGCAGCGAGTCCGAGTTGCTCGAGATTCGCTTCAACGCGCCTGCGCCCGGCTGAGCTCGCTAACGCGGTGACGATGCCCGCAGCACGAACTTGCTCAAGAAATTCACCCACTCCAGCGACCGGCTGCAGATCAGCGGAGTAATGAGCGAATAGCGAGTCCTTCCTGGTTCCGTATTCGCCAAGCTGTTCACGCGTTAACTCACCGAGGAAATGGCGCATGATCTCGTCCCGTTTGCGCCCTTCGACCACGTATTCGAGATCTTGCGCAGAAACAATTCGCCCCAGCGAAGCCAGCAGCTCACTCCACGCCCTTTTATGGGCAGGGTGGCTATCCGCAACAACTCCGTCGAGATCAAAGATGATAGCCCGCAGCATAGTCAGAGCTTCTACTTAGCGAAAGCTGATCCCGCGAGAATTGCGCTGGACCTGCGCTGCTGCTTCCATTGCCAGGCAGACTCTAAAATCTCGCGCGGCGATGAATGTTCAGGACGCCAGCCAAGCTCTTGCATGATGCGAGCGGGACTGGCATAGAGAATTGCCGGATCGCCGACCCGCCGCGCAACACCCACGACCGGCACTCGCCTGGCGGTGACACGCTCGACTTCGCGATGGAGTTGGAGTACCGAGTAAGGATTTCCAAGGCCAATGTTGTAGCAGCGCATCCCGGGCCCTCCTGGATCATTGAGGGCGAGGATGTGGGCTTTCGCTATGTCGAGCACGTGGACAAAGTCGCGCAAGCAGGTACCGTCCGGCGTGGGATAGTCATCGCCATAAACTTCAAAGCACTCGCGCTCTCCTGCCGCCGCCTCGAGAAGCAGCGGGATCAAATGCGTTTCCGGATGGTGGCGCTCGCCGTGTTCCGCAGTTGCGCCGGCAGCACTGAAGTAGCGAAGGGCAAAGACGCTCCAGCCGTAAGCCTGCGCATACCAGCGGAGTATCTGCTCAAAGATCAGTTTGGTTTCGCCGTACGAGTTCAACGGCTTCTTGGGAGCATCTTCATCAATCGGACCGTCACATGGCGCGCCGTATACCGCGGCGGCAGACGAGAAGATGAACTTGCGGATGCCTGCGGCCCGCAACGCTTCAAGCATTCTGATACCCGACGCTACGTTGCGCTGGAAGAAGATTCCCGGATCGGAAACCGATTCGGGTATAAGCGCTTTGGCGGCAAAATGAAAAACCGCGTCGAATGAAGTGTGTTGTGCGAGTTGCTGGATGGCAAGGGCATTGTCAATATCCGTTTCAACGAACTCTGCGCCGGCCGGGACAGCATCGCGAAATCCGGTTGAGAGATCATCCACAACGGTTACGGCGTGCCCCAGGCGAAGCAATTCTGCGCAGCACACCGAGCCGACATAACCTGCTCCTCCGGTAACAAGCACATTCGCCATCAGAACCTTCCCTTCCCTCTCAGGACCCGCAATGGAGTCTTAAAGAGGATCGTCAGATCCGTCAGCAACGACCAGTTCTCTACGTACCAGCGGTCCATGGCAACTCTTTGTTCGTACTCAACCGCTGCCCAGCCGTTCACCTGCCAGTGTCCTGTGAGCCCCGGCTTCATTACTTTGAAGATCCAGGACGCGTCGCCATAACGAGCGAGTTCCTGGGTAGAGATCATTCGGGGCCCCACCAGACTCATTTCTCCGCGCAAGACATTCCAGAGCTGCGGCAGTTCGTCCAGGCAGCTCCGGCGGAGGAACGCTCCGAAGCGGGTGACTCTTGGATCGTCCTTCAATTTGAAGTTGATTTCGAAGCGCTGCCGTAACCATGGATCGCGCGTGAGGACCTCATCGGCATCAGGACGCATGGTACGAAGTTTGAAGGCGTCGAATTCTCCATATCTTCCGATGACACGGCGACGGTGGATCGCAGGACCACCATCCTGCAATCGGACCAACAGTCCGCAGATTGCGATCAACGGAGCCGTGAGCAGAAGAAGGAGTGCGGAGCCGATGATGTCCACCGCTCCCTTCAAGAAGAGCTGCCTGTCTTTGAGGACTGCAGATTCTAGAGCGGGGTTTGATTGGGAGTTGCGGGCGCAATTATCGAGGGGAACAGATGCGGGCATGGAATTCAATCGGCGGCCACAAGCATTTTTTCCGGCTGCGAACCAAATGCGACATGATGATAAACCCTGAGAGTCTCTTTCGCGGCGCGCTCCCAGGAAAAATCCTCAGCGCGCCGAAGAGCGGAATTGCGCCACCGCTGTAGCACATCGGGACGGCACAACAAGTCCACCACTGCGTGGGCCATTACGGTGATGTCGAGCGGTGCAAATGCCTGGCCTCCTCTGCCCACGATCTCCGGCAGCGCTCCTGCGTTCGAAGCAATGACTGCGCAGCCGCAGGACATTGCTTCGAGCACAGGAAGTCCGAATCCTTCGTAGAGAGATGGTGCGATGAAAACTTCAGCATTGCGAAAAAGAATCGCCAGATCGGAACCAGGAATGGGGCCAAGCGCGCGGACATTGTTCTGCACATTCTCGATTGCTCTCAACCCGTCTTCCGGTCCGAACACAACAACCTGGAAATCCGTCCTGCTGAGCCGGCGCACAAGATCAAGTGCGGCCAAAGTTGCGTGCAAGTTCTTGGTCTGCCAATTTCGAGCGCTTGCCGCCATCACATACGGCGGCCGAATGTGATATTTGTGACACAAGTACGTCAGTTCGCCCGGCTGTTTCTCCGGCTGGAATAGATCGCGGCGGGCAGCATTGTGGATGACGCTGATCCGTTCTCGCGGGACATGCAAGAGCTTTTGAAGATCGTTAGCGGTGTGTCCGGATACAGCGACCACATGAGCGGCCTTCCTGACGGCTCTCCTATACCCGAGCTTCACCAGAATCTGCTTGGGCCAGGAGGTAATTGGAAACAAGAACGGGATGAGATCATGCACGGTGATGACTACCGGGCAGCCGGCAAGAAATGGCGCGATATAAAAAGGAGAGTGAAATAGGTTCAGGCGATCCTGCCGGCAGAGCCGGGCCAATTCGATTTGACCAGCCCATGAATACTTCCCGCTGAGCACCTGCTTGCGAATGCAGCCTGGTGCGAGATCAGGAACAGGATTGGCCGCGTCCTCATAGATCACCAGTTCGAGTTGGGATTGCCTGCTCAGAACTCCGAGCAGCCCCGCTACGTAAGTTCCTACTCCAGAACGGTTGTACCAGCGCGCGTCAAAGCCGACGCGGAGCTTCGAGCCTGGACCACAATCCCGCGTTGGAGCGCTGCTTCGCATTGCGTCTCAGCTTATTCTTTGCTCTCGAACGCAGATGAGCGACTTGGTGATTCCGAAAAGGCGTTCGCGCAGTAGTATGCAATCGGGAAAAAGTTGTTTCATCTCTCGGGCAGAGAGCAAATGGACGGTTGCTGCGTAACGCTCGACTTCATCTCGGTTGGGATGAACGAGCCAGCCCCAGCCCGTAAGCCAGCGGACAACAAAGTAATTGCGTAGAA
>DATEGH010000314.1:0-3981 GCA_035280185.1 Terriglobales bacterium | reverse complement strand
TTTCGCAGTGGATGATCCTGCGGCACGCGCTTCTCCAGTGGGATATAGCTGAAAACTTCGTCCTGCTGGTCTTGGTTTCCTCGCATGTCTGCTTGTAACTCACTTCTTACAAAAATCAAAGTGAGTTTTTCCGCACCCTCTAAAGTCATGCCCTGACACTTGTCTCGTGCCTCAAAACAAGGCGTGTCGGGGGCTGAAGCCCGATTCGTTGTTGTTGCAAGACGGCACGACTGAAGTCATGCCCTGACACTTGTCTCGTGCCTCAAAACAAGAACGTCCCTTCAAGACTCAAATTCCATTCAGCCATCAACAGCCACCTTCGGGTGGCTTTTTTATTGGAGAAAAAACTGTGACCAAAGAACAAGTAATGACTGCCATCCACGAGTGTGCCCAGGAGTTGGGGCGCGCTCCGAGTTATCCAGAACTGAACCGCCTGCGTGGAGTGCAGCACGCGGACTATCGCCGCAGTTTCAGTTCCTACAAACACGCGCTGGAGGCGTGCGGGCTGGAACCAGCCAGAGGAGTCAAAGGAATCGAGTTGGAAGTGTTGTTCAAGGATTGGGCGGAGGTGGCGCGGAAGCTGGGACGGGCGCCTGCCTTGAACGAATACACCCTTTACAGCCGTTTCAGCATGCAGCCGCTGCTGAAGCGCTTTGGAAGATGGAACAACGCGCCGCGGGGGCTGCGGGAGTTTGCGGAACAGAATGGCCTGGAGCAGGAGTATGGCGACGTGCTCGCGATGATACGGCAGCACGAGCAGCAGATTGCGAATGAGAGCCAGCGGTGGGCGCTGAAGCAGATGAACGGCGACGGGCCAAAGCAGCTCGCCAGGATTCTACCGGGACGTCCGGTGTACGGGCCTCCGCTGGCGCCGGCCGGAATCGCGCATGCGCCGCTGAATGAACTGGGCGTGGTGTTCTTGTTTGGCATGCTGGCGGAGCGGCTGGGCTTTGTGGTGATGCGGATCCAGAAAGAATTTCCGGATTGCGAAGCCATGCGGGAAGTGGAGCCGGGAAGATATCAACTGGAGCAGGTCGAGTTTGAATATCTGAGCCGCAATTTTCTGATCCATGGTCATGATCCGGCGTTGTGCGACGTGATCGTGTGCTGGGAGCACAACTGGCCGGAGTGTCCGGAGGGGCTGGAGGTGATCGAGCTGAAACGGGAAATTGCCAGAATCGCCGAAATTGCCAAACATTGAAAATTGAAAATCAGGAGCTCACCGCAAAGGACGCAGAGAACGCAAAGAACCGCCTCGTGTGGCAGCGGGCCGGGACAGGTCGGGTGATCGAAGCAGTTGAGAGAATCCGCGGAGAGGAGTGGATGTTGTTCTGGTTCGACAGACTCTGGCGCTAATTGGCGCTTGCTTCAGAGTAAATGCTGAACGCCGTTTGAGCGTCAAAAGAAGTTGGGGGATTAATCACCTGCAGTATGGCTACTTTGCACATTCTCTCAGTGGGCTACAACCGTACTCTCATGTTCCTGCGGTCGGAAGTGCTGCGCGGCGCAAGCTATGGAGTTGAGGAAACGTATTCGATTGACGATGCGCTCGCTCTCCTCCGATCTGCCGCGATTGATCTCGTGCTGATCTGCCACACGGTCCCGAAAGACGACCAGGAAAAGCTGGTTGCAGCAGCCAGGTCAGTCCGCAGCTCACTGCCGGTTCTATGCATCAGCGTAGGGGAGTTCGCCTCAGCCATCTCCGGGTGCGATGCAGTCAGGAACACTCCAGTGGAGTTGCTGGATGGCCTGCGTCTGGCGAGCCTTCTGTGCGGGAAAGACAAACCCGGAGCTCAGCCCGGGTAGTCAGGAATTTGCAAAACGTGGTCCCATCCATTTGACGAGCCGGTTTTGATGTTCAAACACGGCGTCGGCAATCGTTTATGGTTGGCGGAATCTGAAGCAGCATGTGGATGTGGTCTTCCATCCCTCCGATTTCATGCACGAAAATTTTGTGTTGGTGACCTCCCGGAGGCCTCCTGTCAATCATGTGCCGTCCCTTCTCCACCCCACGACGCGAAAACCGCGCGCCGTGGGGGCCCGGCTTCGGGACTCGGATCTTCTTTTCACCTCATCCGGGGGCTTCCGCCCCCGGCTACAGGTTGTCACGTCCCTTCCCACCCCAATCACCGCAAAAAACGGCGCCGCTTGGGGACCCCGGCTTCGGGACTGAGGCTTAGCCGCATTGATGATTTTCGCCACCTGCTCCGATTCTTCTTCCGTCGCGACCCGAACCATGAACATGCCGTATAGATTCAGGAGGAGTGAGCGATGATTCGTTTGCGTCGAAAGCTCCACAGTCCCGAGATTGAGAGGATGAGAGAGAACAATCCGGTCACCCCCAGCACGTGAAACGTCCAGACGAACAAGAAAGCTGGGCTGGACTTGGCGAGCTGGCCGTGAAAAACGCCTGCCGCTGACTGCACGTGGAGCGCAGGCATAAGCAGCGCGATGAGCGAGCCCAGCAGCATGATGACATGCCCCGACCACCGCTCCGCCAGCACCAGGGTTCCGTAGAGCCAGACGACCAGGATAGGCACAGCAATCAGGGTTGAGCCCCCTGCCTCGGGTGTCCCAATCCTGGCATGGATGGTATCGCTCGTCAGGTGAAGCGTCACAAACAGAATCGAGAGCAGAGAGGTGATCCTTAGCATGAGGTTCTGATTCACTGATGTTCTTCCTTTCTTCAATTCTTCAATGAGTGCCGCGACTAGATCGCGCGATGCATCGACTCTCGTTGAGGTCGAGGTCTCGCCATACTATGAGTTCCAGAGTGTAGCTGCCAACCACGTGAAATGGGGGCGTAAGTTTTCAAGGAGAGCACGGAGGCCGCGTTGCTCAAGAAGAGCGTCGGCTCGGCCCTCAACTCTCGATCGGTGTCCAGAGGGTCCTTGTGAGATTGCGGAGCGCCTTCTTGTCTGCCGGTCATGACGGCTATACGCAGCTCCATGGCTGAAGGATCCAAAATTTTTCAGCGTTAGCGAGTCCGGCGGCAAAAGACAAAATTAGCGCGGTTGGTGAGGATGAGCGCGAGCAGCGCCGGAGGCGGCGCCGCCACGGCGCGCGATTCATCGGGACCCCGGCCCGTCCCCGGCTACAGGTTATAGCGTCCCTTCACCACCCCAATCAGCGCAGAACCGGCGCTGCTCGGGGACCCCGGCTTCGGGACTGGTGCATGCATAGGGGCGGGTACCCATGCAACGCATCTGAACCAATATGCTCCGTGACACAAAGAAGCTTCCTCCTGGCTGCAAGATCGTTCATGGAGAGGGATACCGGAAAATTATTTATCCGGATGGCTATGAGCAGGTCGAGTTTTATCCGGGCCATGAGCCGAGGGTTTACCGCTCGCGATCGGAAGCATGCGAAACGGGCGAATGTGAAAAGTGCCCGGGCCTCTATCGGCTGCCGGACGGTGCTGAGCCCATTCTCTGCAACCACGAATGTCACTTGAAGAGAAACCAGGACGTCTGAACAGCCTGTCGCCAGGCCGTGGACGCGGCGAACGCGCCTTCTTGCGCTTGCGGGGTTAGAGGCACCGGCCAGAGGATAAAGTTGGGAAACGAGTGGATCCCCGGCATTTGCTGAACAGGATATGCGCAAATCTGCGTTGCAGATTTCAAACTGCGTAGTAGTGGCTATGCACCTGGGCTGCAAATTTCTGTAATACCTCGCGGAATGCCTTGCGCTGCTTTCCTTTGATCGTGCTCGCCGGCATCGATTGAATGAACACGTCTGTTACACCGTTGTCGAAAATGCCGCCCCATATGCCGTTTTCGCGAAAGACTAACACTGGCTTACCAAGTGCAAACAGTATTCCGGCTTCGAGTTGGTTCCATGCTGTAGGGAAAACCACCCTGTGATTCACGAGTTCTTCGTACGCGGTGCCCTTTTTCCTGATTCCATTCTCGGTTTCAAATTGGGCAAAGCCAAGAATTACCCCTCCAGCGCAATGTTTCGCAAGCGTAATCACTTCGCGGA
>DATEGH010000313.1:0-13738 GCA_035280185.1 Terriglobales bacterium | reverse complement strand
TTTCGCAGTGGATGATCCTGCGGCACGCGCTTCTCCAGTGGGATATAGCTGAAAACTTCGTCCTGCTGGTCTTGGTTTCCTCGCATGTCTGCTTGTAACTCACTTCTTACAAAAATCAAAGTGAGTTTTTCCGCACCCTCTGAAGTCATGCCCTGACACTTCTTGCTGCCGGTTAGAGGTTCTCCGCCCCCCTGGAAAGCCCATTCAAAGAACCTTGCGGCATCGCTGAAGCGATGCCCTGTTACTCATTGCCGCTGATTCAGCGTTGTCCGCAGCGCGCTAGGGTTTGGCGTAAGGCAGCGCGGCCAACTCCTCTTCCGGCAGCACTTGCAATTCGATGGAGCCTTCCTGGGGCAGCGCATCGAGCGGCAGGCGGTTACGCCATAGGCTGAAGCGCACGCGCAACGCGGCGCCCTGCCTGGCGCCGAGCAGCCGCAGCGGAACCTGCGCCTCGAAGATTGACTCGAGCCTCACTCTCAGCGCGATGTCATTCTCAATCCGCTTCTCTGAGCCGTTGGCTGCAAACCCGGAGATCTTGAAGCCTTGTTGGGAGATCTCCGCTTCCAGCCTGAAGGATTTTTCCGGGGTCGCGATCGTCACCAGCAAAACGGTGCTTTCGCCGGCCCAGTCGCCGGCCGGTTCCATGAAATCCAAGCGGCAATAGAGATTTTCTTCGTCAATGCCGGCATAGCCGGTATCGAGCAGAAACAGCTTGCCATGCATAGCGGACGAATGACGATCGGCAACATGTGTCGCTGCGCCGAGCCAGTCAAAGTAGCCGATGTTTCTCCCATCAATTGAAGGATGGATATAGGCAGTCTGCGGGGTAAACTGCGGGCGCGCACGCATCGCGGCAATCGGCTGCGCCAGAACGTCCGGCGGGACGGCATCCAATGCGTGATATACGTTCGCGAGATGCTTGCGATACAGCTCGTCGAAATCGCCATCGTTGGCCGAGTGGTGTTCCGGACCATACCACCAGTTCCAGTCGCTGCCTTCGGCGATCAGCAGTTCTTCGTGAGCGAGGCGCTGTTGTTCAGGTGATGCCGATTCGCAGTGCCCGGCATAGAAATCGCGTGCCGCGCTGAGATAGTCCCAAGCCAGGTTGTCTTCCGGAGCGCCAATCCATACGTCGAAGTTCGCGTTGATCCAGGAGCCGGGAAAGATCGAGCTGACGGTTGCGGGCTGTTCTTCCCGAGCTATGGCGTCAGAGAACGTAAGCGCCTCGAACATCGGATCATTTTCAATCGCATGGTAAAGGCGCCGCAGAAATTCTCTTCCCGAACGAGAATAGCTCTCCCATGCGTTCTCGCCATCCAGGATCACGGGAACAATTGCATCTTTGCCCTTTGCCAGCACAGGAGCGGCGGAATCCTTCACGCGGTGGATGAAATCACGCGCCGCTTCCTGCGGCGGAACTCCGGAATAGACAAAGCCAATAAGGTCAGAGAGCGAGTGATCGCGAAACAGCACATGAACGTGGGCAGCGTCCTGTTCCCAACGATAGATCCGGTAAAGCCGCTCGGCGCCTTCAGCATCGAGCTTGCCGCTTCCGTCGCGATGAAAAAGAAAACCGATGGAGCGTCCGAGGACGCCTTCGTCCGTGGCCAGCCAGTTCAAACCGCATTGATGCGCAATCTCCAGCACTGCGTCAGAGACGCTGCCTTCTGACGGCCACATGCCTCTGGGACGCACTCCAAACACCTGCTCATGCAGCGCCAGCCCGCGCTCAATCTGCTCGCGCGCGTCTTCGGGATGCTGAAACCTTTCCGCAGGAAGTGGCAGCCCGGCATGAGAAGTGGCGCCTGCATCGGTATCGCAGAGAAGCGGCAGGATGGGATGGTAAAAAGGCGAGGTAGAAATCTCAATGCTGCCGCGCTGGGCCGCCGTTGTGTATGCCGGCAGAACACGGCCCAGGAACTCCTTCTGTTTCTGAATCACAAGCCGCTGGTCGTCAAAGGAGTACTGTCTGCCCTTCGCGACAAGTTCCCGGATCGCAGGCTCGTCGAGAAAGAATTCATCCATCCAGGCAATCTGTGAGAGTACCTGTAGATCAGCCAGTTCCGCATCGGAAATCCGGCCGGCGAGGCGCCCTGCTTCTACAGGAGTGGGATGAAACTTCTGCCACAGTTCGCGGTAGCGCGGGTAGCGGCCGATCATATTTTCGTTATTGGCCTGGAATAGATACTGGAGGGCAAAGCGTCGCTCGTCCAACCCGAGTTCCGACGCAGGCCGCGAGGCTACTTCCCAGAACGGGTCGTTCGCAGTGCCTGAAGCGTAATCCTGAATTTGAGCAATCAGCGAAGGAACGAGATTGAAAGTCTGATGGACGCGGGGAAATTCATCCAGCAGCTTGACCATCCCGAAATAATCCTTGAGCGCATGAAGACGCACCCATGGCAGGCGGTATTGTCCCGTGACCAGGTCCTTGTAAAAAGGCTGGTGCATGTGCCAGAGGAACAGGAGCCGGATGGAGGGCATAAGACTTATTCATTAATAACACATGGCCATTCTGCTAGACTCGAAGCAGCAACCGGACCAGAAGACGCGTGCGCATTTTCACCCGCTATGTTCTGAAGGAAGTGCTGTCCCATGGCCTCATTGGGGCGGCGGTTTTCACCTTCGTGATCTTCATGCGCGACGTAACGCGCATTCTGGAACTGGTGGTCCGGAACAGCGCTCCCATCCCCAGCGTGGCCCAGCTCTTCTTCCTGACTCTTCCCGCAGCATTCACGGTGACAATCCCGATGGGCGTGCTGGTGGGGGTGTTGCTGGGGCTGAGCCGCATGGCGGCAGACAGCGAGATTACAGCCATGCGGGCCTCGGGCGTCAGCGTCCGCACTTTCATCAAGATCATTTCGATTTTTGGAGTCACAGCATGGCTTCTGGCACTGTTTAATACGGCTGTTCTTGCCCCGCGTTCGGCGGCTGCGCTGGCCGACCTTGAAAAGAGCATGGCCTCTTCGCAGCTCTCGTTCGAGGTGCAACCGCGGGTCTTCTACGAAGATTTCAAGAACCTCGTTCTTTATGTGGAAGACGTCAGCTCAGCGGCAGGCGCAGCCGTGTGGAAGAACGTCTTCCTGGCCGACATCAGCACGCCCGGCGCTCCGAAAATCACGATTGCAAAAGAAGCGATTGTCAGCAGCGGCGGGCCGAATAGCATTCGTTTGCACCTGGTGAGCGGCGAAACGCATGAAAGCAATCCGCGCGCGCCGGACGAATACACCATTTCAACGTTCAACGAGACCGACACTACCCTCACGCTGCCGCCGGCAAGCCGTCCCACGCAAGAAAATATCCCGCTGGCTCAGCAGAGCGGAAGCGAACTGCTTCGCGAGAGCCGAACTGCGAGCAAAGATCAGGCGCGGCTGTATTGGATCGAGTTCAACCGGCGTCTTGCTCTCCCCACTGCCTGCCTGGTTCTGGTAATGATTGGCATTCCGCTTGGTCTGGCTTCGAGGAAGGGCGGTAAAGGAGCGGGGTTTGTCCTTACGCTGGTTCTGGTTTTTATTTATTACTTTCTCTACATCGCCGGTCTTTCCATGGCTAAAGGAGGAAAAGTTCCGCCCATCTTCGGCGTCTGGATGGGAAATATCATTTTCGCGATTGTCGGAACCTTGCTGCTATGGCGGACTGACCGGCTGCCGGTGGAAATCGGGTTAGGCCAGGCGCTGCTCACTATCATAAAAGGATGGTGGCAAAGGCTGGTTGCCGATCGCGAAAACGGCCGCAAAAATGGAAGCCGCCGGAAGCGGCTCTTCAGCGCTCGCTTCCCGCTCATTCTGGATGATTACGTATTGCGCAATTTTGTGAGTTCTCTGCTCTTGATCCTGGCCAGCTTTATGGTGCTGACGCTGATCTTTACTTTTTTCGAGCTGCTGAATGACATTGTGCGCAACAAGATTCCGTTGCTTACCGTCGGTGACTATCTGCTTAACGTGGTCCCTTCCCTGCTCTATCTTGTGACTCCGTTGAGCGTATTGCTGGCTGTTCTGGTCACCTTCGGGATCATGCAAAAAACGAACGAGATCACGGCCATGAAAGCCACGGGCGTGAGCATCTACCGCACCATCATTCCGGTGCTGGTCATCGCGTTTGCGCTTGCGGGAGGATTGTTCGCGCTTGACCAGTGGTATCTCCCATACGCCAACAAGCGGGTGGAAACGCTGAAAAACCAGATCAAAGGCAAGCCGGCGCAGACGTACTTGCGGCCTGACCGCAAATGGATTTTCGGAGAGAGCAGGAAGGTCCACGGCCAGGAGCAGAACCGGAAAATCTACTACTACGAGTTCTACGACCCCGAACACGACCAGTTCGGCAACATCTCTTCTTTCGAGCTTGATCCTCATACGTTCGGTATCGATCGCCGCGTCTATTCGGCGCGGGCCCACTGGTCAGACAATCTGCAGCAGTGGGTTTTTGAGAAAGGCTGGCTCAGAGACTTTAATGGCGACGCGGTAACGGACTACCACAAATTCGAGGTGGACACGTTCGCGGAAATGAATGAGCCGCCGAGCTACTTCCGTAAAGAGGTCCGCCAGTCGCAGGAGATGAATTATGAGGAGCTGAGCCGCTACATCCGCGATCTGCAGCAGAGCGGCTTTGACGTGGTGAGGCTTCGCGTGCAGTTGCAGAAGAAGATCGCATTTCCGCTGATCACCCTGGTGATGGCCGTGCTGGCGGTCCCTTTTGCGCTGTCCTCCGGCCGCCGCGGCGCGCTAACCGGAGTGGCGACTGCGCTGATTATCGCGCTGGTGTACTGGGTGACTTCCGGGCTATTCGAAGCCATGGGCAACGTAAGCCAGCTTCCGCCGCTGATTGCAGCCTGGTCGCCGGACCTGATCTTTGGATTTGCCGGTGGATATTTGATTTTGAAAACACCTTCTTGAATTTCTCCGTCCGTAATAACATTGTGATGGAATGATCCATCGCGCGAAAGACCTGTCACGCGAGCAGAAGACCGCCCTTGAAGCACTGTTAGGACGAGCTCTCTCCGAAGAAGAAAACATAAGCATCCGTGTGATTCGAACCCCCTCGGGCATTTCCACCAAGCGACGGTCTGAGATTCTGGCGCATCTGAGAGCTTTGTTTACGGAGATTGATCGTCAGCACGATTCGGCTCGTCCCGATCAAGCGGAGCAGATCATCACTGAAGCGTTGCGCTCTACTCGTCCTGGATTTCGGTCCCGCCAGTGAGGGTGTTGCTGGATGTAAATATTCTAGTCAGATCCCATGAGCAGGCGTTGGGATCAGCCCGTGCTCTCCTGCTGACCCTCATTGAACAAAAGCACACGATCGTAATAAGCGGAGACATGCTGGTGGAACTCGCTCAGGTGCTTCGTTATCCTCGCCTCCAGGAGCTGTACGGACTTACTGAAGAACAGATTTACAGCTTCATCCAGCTTCTTAGAGAGGTCTGTGAGACGGTGATTCCGAACAGGAGTTTGCGTGTTCCAATTCGTGATGTTAAGGACATAGCGGTGGTCCAGACCGCAATTCTCGGGGAGGCGGATGTAATCTGCACGCTCGATTCCGATTTCTACGAATCTGTGACTGAAGCATTCTGCTCAAGTCTCGGTATAACCATTCTTAGCGATGCTGAGCTTCTTCGGAGAATTACCGCTCGCTAGCTCGGCAGAACAGGCTAAGGATTAATTCCTTCGCGCTGCTAAAATCATCTATTACGCTTGATGCCCACGAACCTGAAGCCGCTCTGGCCTTATCTCAAAAAGTACCGCTGGACGCTGTTCTGGGGCGCCCTCACCGTCTTTGGCAACAACGGGATCTGGGTGCTCTTCCCGCAAGTGCTGCAACGCGCGATCGACGACCTGAACCACGGCGCGACGCGGCATAAGTTCTTCGTCTACTCACTTCTGCTGCTGGCAATAGCCGGGACAAAGGGTATTTTCCAATTTCTGACACGCTGGCTGATGATCGGCGTCTCGCGCGACATCGAATACGATCTGCGCAATGACATGTTCCAGCACCTTTCCTCGCTGGACCATTCCTACTACCAGAAAACCCGGACGGGCGACATCATGGCCCGCGCCACCAACGACCTCAACGCGGTAAGAATGCTGCTGGGTCCGGCCATTATGTACAGCGCAAACACGATTGTCTTTACTGTAGCGGCGCTGGTCTTCATGTGGCACAGCAGCCCCAAGCTCACCATTTACGCGTTTCTGCCGCTTCCGCTGGCGAGCGTGGTGGTGCAGTATTTCGGGCGAAAGATCCACGAGCGCTTCGAGAAGATTCAGGCACAGTTCTCTGATATTTCCGCGCGCGCGCAGGAGAACTTCTCCGGCGCACGGCTGATTCGGGCCTACGTTCAGGAAAAAGCCGAAATCGCGCTCTTCGAGCAAACCAACCAGGAATACGTCACGCGCAGCCTGCCGCTGGCCCGTCTGATGGGGATGCTGTGGCCTGCTCTGGAACTGCTGCTGGGACTGGCCATCGCATTGGTGCTGTGGCTGGGACCTAGCGAGGTGCTTGCCCATCGCATGTCGCCGGGAGAATTCTTCGCTTTTCTCATGTACATCGTAATGCTCACGTGGCCGGTGATCGCGCTGGGCTGGGTCATCAATATCTTTCAGCGCGGCACTGCTTCCATGGGCAGAATCAATGAAATCCTGACTGCTAAGCCCGAGATTACTGATGCGGTAGTCCTCGCCGGCGAGAACCGAGACCAGCCGATTGCCGGAGCGATTGAATTTCGCAACCTGAACTTCGCTTACGGCCAGACATCCGTGCTCAAGGACATCAACCTGGAAATCCCGGCGGGCAGAAGTCTGGCGATCGTCGGTCCCACGGGTTCGGGAAAGACAACGCTCGTCAGCCTGATTGCCAGAATCTACGATGCCTCACCGGGAACGCTGCTGATCGACGGGCGCTCTATCCGCGAATTTCCGCTCGATACATTGCGCCGCAATATTGGCTTTGTGCCCCAGGAAACATTCTTGTTCAGCGAGACCGTGCGTGAAAACATCGCCTTCGGCGTGGAAAACGCAACCGAGCCGCAGGTGCACCATGCAGCGGAAGCAGCCAGCATTGCAAGCGACATTGAGAGTTTTCCCGATCAATACAAGACGATGGTGGGAGAACGAGGCATCACCCTTTCCGGCGGCCAGAAACAGCGCACGGCCATTGCCCGCGCGCTGATGCGCGATCCGCGCATTCTGATCCTGGACGACGCTCTGGCCAGCGTTGATACTTATACGGAAGAGAAAATCCTCAACCATCTGCGCGAGCTGATGCGCGGCCGAACCACTATTTTCATCTCGCACCGCGTCTCGACTGTCCAGAATGCCGACCGCATCGCCGTGCTGCACGATGGCCGCATCGTTGAGCTTGGGACCCACGACGAACTGCTGGCGCGCAACGGCTACTACACCGGGCTTTACAATAAGCAGCTCCTCGAAGAAGAGCTGGAACAGGTCTAATCGATGAAGCGCGTCGTGGTACCGGAACTGCTGGATAGCGACGCCGGTACGCAGCGCGAGATCCAGCGTTCTCTGGAAGATCTGCGCATGATCAACCTTGTCTTCGGCGGCGTGCGCACGATGCAGAAACTGCTGCAAGCGGTGGCGCAACGGCGCGGCCTTCGATCACTCGAGTGGCTCGACGTGGGCGGTGCTAGCGGCGATATCGCTGAACTGACAAATTCCAGACTGATGACAGCGGCGGGAATTCACGGCAATACGACAGTTCTGGACCGCGCTTTCACCCATCTGAACGGCCGCGGCCCAGCCGTATGCGGAAACGCGCTGGCGCTCCCCTTCGGGGACGATACCTTTGACGTGGTGGCATCCTCGCTGTTTGTGCATCACCTGGAGCCAGAGCAGCTTGCCGCCTTCATTCGTGAAGGACTCCGGGTTGCGCGGCATGCGGTGATCGTCAATGATCTTGTGCGCAATCCCGTTCATCTGGCATTTGTCTATGCCGGATTTCCTCTTTACCGCAGCCGGCTGACCCGGCACGATGCTCCGGCTTCAGTGCGACGCGCCTACACCGCCGAGGAGCTGCGCACAATTCTTTGCGGCACGGGAGCCGCATCCATTCAACTGGGGATCTACTATTTCTTTCGCCTGGGAGCGATTGCGTGGAAGCAGCCGGAAACTTCTATGATGTGATCGTGATTGGCGGAGGACCTGCCGGTTCCGCCGCCGCGATCACGGCTGCGCGCGCCGGCGCCCGGGTACTCCTGCTGGAGAAGAACCAATTTCCCAGGCACAAGGTCTGCGGAGAGTTCGTTTCTGCCGAATCGCTGGAGCTGCTTCGTTCTCTCACAAGCAACAACCATTTTCACGACAAGCCGGCAATCGAGAAAGCCCGCCTTTTCCTGGGAAAGCGCTCGCTGCCTTTTCGGCTTCCCCGTGCGGCGTTGAGTATTCCACGGTTTGAGCTCGATTCGGTTCTTTTCCAGGCAGCCGGGACACACGGAGTGCACGCCAGACAAAACGCGCTCGTTCGCGAAGTACAGCGAGACGGCACTTTCCATGTGGTCACAACAACAGACTCCTACGCGACAAAGGCTGTGGTGAATGCCACGGGCCGATGGTCAAACCTGGTTCCGCGTAATCATTTGCCAAAATCAAAATGGGTTGGCCTGAAGGCACATTTTCGCGAAAACCGTCCATCATCGTCAGTTGATCTTTACTTCATTCCTGGCGGCTATTGCGGAGTACAGCCGGTTGGCCCGGATCACATCAATGCCTGTGCGCTCGTCAGAGCAGATGCCGCGCGCAGCCTTACTGAAGTGTTCTCCCTGCATCCTGAGCTGTGGAGGCGCAGCCGCGATTGGGAACCACTCTTTCCGGCGCTAACCACGTCAGGCGTGACTTTCGAGCGACCTGATACGGAATTTGAACAGATGCTGCTCGTGGGCGATGCGGCGGGCTTCATTGATCCGTTCGCAGGCGACGGCATCTCCCTGGCCCTGCATAGCGGAACTCTTGCAGCGAACGCGCTTCTGCCATTTCTGGCCGGAAAGATTTCTCTGAACGAAGCTCACCGGGAATACCGCACGCTCTATCAGAAGCGATTCTTCCCGGCTTTTCGCAATGCGGGGAGGATAAGAAGATTTCTTTCCGCACCCGAATGGCTTCGCTCGGTAACGATGCCGTTTGTCAGACTACAACCTGTGGCGCGAGCTCTGGTACACAGCACAAGGGCGAGGTAGATCAGCGCGCGGCAGCGGCGCGGGCGCCCCGGATGACTCTTCTTGCCATGGCTAAAAGGTCCGGCACTTCAAACGGCTTTACCAGACAAGCAATCCGTGTGGCGTTCACAAATTCGCGCACGGCCGGATCAGACAGATTTGAAAGGACCAGAACGGTGCGCGAGAGTAACTCCGGCCATTCGCTCTCAATCTGCCGGTAAATATCTTCGCTCGACCACTCGCCCGGCATCTTGCTATCAAGAAATACTGCGTCAAACTGTTCGCTCGCCAGCCGCTCCAGAGCGCTCGCGCCCGAAGTGGCGGTAGTCACCTTAAGCCCGGCAGCGCTCAGGACTTCGCGCTCAAAATCCAGGACTGCCTCCTCGTCATCCACCAGAAGCACGCGTCCCTGCAGGTTGGATTGCCGGCGCGCAACGATGCGGTCCTTTTCCGTCATGGGAGGCTCACCTACTGCAGTGGGAATCCGCACAGTGAGCACTGCTCCACCGCTGGTGTGATTGTGAGCAGAAATTTCTCCCCCGTGCTCTTTCACGATGCCATAACAGATGCTCAGCCCCAGGCCTGTGCCCTTCCCCACGCCTTTGGTGGTGTAGAAGGGATCGAATACATGCTTGGGGTCCTTGATGCCGGGGCCTGAATCATGGAACTCCGCAACAACATGGCTGTTGTTGCCGTACAGACGAATCTGGAGCCTTCCGCCGCGGCCGCTCTCCATAATGGCGTCGGCAGCGTTGTTGATGATGTTCAGGTAGACCTGTTCCAACTGATGCGGATCGGCGATGACCTGAGGTACAAAGTCGTCGAATTCGCGCTCCACCAGGATGTTGTTGATCTTCAGATCGTAATCGCGCAGAGCGATGGCATCTTCCAGAACGGTGCGCATGTCCACTTCAATGCGGCTTGGCTTGTGCTGACGAGCAAAAGAGAGAAGGTTCTGGACAATCTTGTGCGTTCTCTGCGCCTGCTTGTGCAGCTTCAGGATGAAGTCGGCGACACGCGGCTCCAGGCTTTCACTCTCCAACAACTGGGTATAGCCAAGGATAGCCGTAAGCGGGTTATTGAGTTCATGGGCGACGCCGGAGATGAGCTGCCCTACAGCGGACATCTTCTCGCTTTGCAGAAGCTGCTCCTGCGTGCGGCGCAGATCTTCATAGGCGCGCCTGGTTTCATGGTAGAGCTGGATTTTTTCTATCGTAGTCGCGAGCTGCCGCCCTACGGCGATCAGGACGCTTTCTTCCGAGCGGTTGAATGTGCGGGCCTCGCGACTGCTGGCGGAGAGCACGCCAAGGATCTTCTCCTTTCTCCAAAGCACCACCCACATCCAGGAACGCAGGCCTTCCGCCTTGACGAGCTGCTGCAAGACGAGCGGAAGCTCGGACAGATGCTCGTGATCGATAATCTCTACGTGATTGCGCTTCAGTGTCTCAACAAAATCGGCGGGGAGCACAATCGAAGAATTCTCATACGCCAGTTCGCTGCGATGCCCGCATCCTGCCTGCTTGCGCAGGCTGCTGGTCTCCTCTTCAAACAGAAACGCGCCGGCCGTATCGGTTGAGAGCAGCTCGATGATCTGCAAAAGAACAAACTGGAGAATTTCATCCAGATCGAAAGACTGGTTGAATGCGACGGCAATGCTGTTCAGGACGTAAAGCTCGCGGTTTCGCCGGCGGATCTCGTCCTCCGCGCGCTTCATCTCGGTCACGTCCATCAGCACGCCCTGATAACGTTCAATACGGCCCTGGGCGTCGCGTGTGGCGAAGCTGCTCTCAATCACGCTGACCAGCTTGCCGTCTTTGCGCCGCAACTGATATTCGAAGTTGCGCACGAATCCCTGGTCGGCCATCTCTTCCTGAAACTTCTTGCGGTCTCCGGGATAGGCGTAAAGGTCCTTCACAGCGTCCAGGTTGAGAATTTCTTCGCGGCTGGAATAACCGAGCATCTGCACAAAAGCGTCATTACAGTCCAGAACCTGTCCCGCAGGCGATGAAGTAAAGACTCCTTCGTGCATGTGATTGAACAGAGAGCTGTGACGCTCCTCGGCCGCGCGTTCTTCCGTAATGTCTTTGATCACGTGAATGCGGCCACCTCTGAACGAATCCTTGCCTGGATAGGATGAGGTGGATACGAGAGAGTAGCCGCCGAAACAGGGATCGGCCTCGCCGGCATGCCCTTCGTGTTCGCAATACGGGCAGGATTGCCATGCGCCGCCTGCGCCCGGCATCACGGTAGCACAGAGCTGCCCCACAATTTCCTCGCGCCGTTTTCCTAACCGGTCCACCAGCGCCTGATTGGCGCGCACAATCCGGAACTGCAGATCGTGGACGAGGATGAAGTCAGGAATCGAATCGAACGTACCGGCCCACTCATGGCGGGAGTGAGCTACTTGTTGAGCGAGGCGCTGGTTCTCTGCTGCCATTCCCAATTGCTTTGCGACTGCCTTGAGGAACTTCTTTTCATTATCCGTGTGAGAGCGGAAATGCGGCATGGCCAGGACCAGCATGCCCACGCGACAACTCTTTCCCTCCACTGGAACCATCAGCAGGTGATTGAATCCCAGGCTCTGGAGCAGATCTCTTCGCTCATGCATGGCATCGCGGCACGCCAATATTCGGATGTCGCTCTCGCGGAGGGCTTGTCCGCTGGCACTGCGGTTGCTGTCCACCGTCCGAAACCGGCTCGCCATTTCCTCGGGCAGGCCTTGCGCTGCTGCCATGACCAAGTTTTCGCCGTCAATGATTCTGAACCATGCTGCGCGTGCTCCGGTAAGCTCGATCAATTCCGCCAGGACGGAAGAATATGTTGATTCAAAATCGTGAACCTCCGAGATTTCCTTCATCAGATGATTCAGCACATCCAGGCGCTCGATTTGCGTGCTGGAATCGTCCATGACGGTCATCATCATGCCCAGACCGAGCAACAAATCGAGAAGCACATCCTGGCCGATGATGATGTGGGCGGGTGTGCCGGGATCGAAATGAATCAACAACACCATGGCTGCAAGCAGCCAACGGCCTGCCTGGGGCCGTCCCCAGGCAAAGCGAGCAAGCAGGATGGCGGCGCCCAGCAGAACCAGGCGCAGCAAAGCAAACGCGATGATCAGCAGCGCGGTCGAGTGCGGCGCCCGGTAATGGTGCAGCAGCCATATGCTGAGACTGGCGGATAACAGCACACCGGCCGGCCATCGCAGGTCCTTACGATAGACATACGCCAGAATTGCCGCTGTAAAGAGCCAAATCGCAAGAACGTAAGCGCTATAGGCCAGCACCAACCAGGCCGGCGAAGCCGATGAGGTCTGATGCAACGCCAGGAAGAGCTTTGCCAGCGAATAAGCCGTCCAGCCGGCGAGCCAGGGGATCAGATATTTTTCGCGAAAGCTGCGATAAAGCAGAACGGCGCCTGCAAGCAGGATAAGAAGGGTCGATCCTTCGGCCATAAAGGCGGATCGCAGCGCCAGGTCCATGGTTACCGATTCATAAGCATTTTCGGCAATTCGGGGGGACTTTTATATATCACAATTTCCCCTCTTTTACGGCTTCTTTTGTGAAGTTTGGGATTGTCTTTCCAGGAACTCTGAGTTACATTGAAATTCCCCGTTCATTTTCAGGTAGTCATTCGCAATGTCCTTAGAGCGCATTCTCGTCGTCGACGACGAAGAGCCCATCCGCGAGATCATCTCTTCGATGCTCGGAGCGGCCGGCTATAAAACTCAGCAGGCGGCGTCCGGCATGGAGGCTCTGGCTCTGCTGAATTCGTCCGGCGAATTCGAACTGATGCTCTCCGACCTGATGATGGCGGAGCTTGACGGCATCGCCCTCCTTGAGCGCTCCAAAGAAAAGTTTCCTGACATGCCCGTGATCATGGTCACGGCCGTGCATGACATCTCCGTCGCTCTGGCGGCAATCCGCAATGGCGCTTACGACTACCTGCTTAAGCCTTTCGAGCGCGAGCAATTGTTGGCCATGGTTCGCCGCGCCCTGGAGCATCGCCGGCTGAAGCTGGAAAATCGTGCTTATCAATCGAACCTAGAGTCGCTGGTGGCAGCCCGCACCGAACAGTTGCGGCACGCCATGACCGATCTGGAGCGCTCCTACGACATCACGCTGGAAGCTCTGGGCGACGCCCTCGACCTGAAAGATGCCGAGACTGAAGGACATTCCAAGCGGGTTACTGCCTTCACCATAGCCATCGCCCGCGCCCTGGGCCTCTCAGGTGAAAAGATCCGCGTGATTGCCCGCGGCGCATTTCTGCACGATATCGGAAAGATGGCCATCCCTGATGCCATCCTGCGCAAGCCGGGAGCACTGACACCCGAAGAGAAGCAAATTATGCAGGAACACTGCTTCCGGGGCTACCAGATGCTGAAAAAGATTCCCTTCCTTGCCGAGGCTTCTGAGATCGTTTACGCCCATCAGGAAAAATTCGATGGCACCGGCTATCCGCGTGGTCTCCGGGGCGAGGACATCCCCCTCGGAGCCAGGATCTTCTCCATCGCCGATACTCTGGACGCCATCACCTCCGATCGGCCCTACCGGGCCGCCCAATCCATTGCGGTGGCGAGAG
>DATEGH010000312.1:0-25610 GCA_035280185.1 Terriglobales bacterium | reverse complement strand
CGACATTCTTCTTTCCGAACCACAGGACGAGACCAGCGATTCGATGCTGGCAGCGGCCCTTCGCTCGGCGCCGAACGTGGTGCTTGCGGCCAAGATCTCCGGCGCTCTTGATGGCAAGCTGTGGATTGATCCTCTGCCCCGGTTTGTTCAGGCAGCAAAAGGCCTGGGACATGTGCAGGCGATCGTGGATTCTGATGGCATCTGCCGCAGCATTCCCGCGCTGGAACCGAGCATTGAGGGTGCGCGTCCAGCGTTCGCGCTGAAAATTGCCGAACTGATGGGATCAGCGCCTGTTCCTTCGAACGCTTCGGCCAGTGTCGAAACAATCGCCCTGCGACCGTTGATCATCGACTATCGCCGCCAATTCGCCGCAGACATTTCCGAGCCGCCATTCACTGTTGTCAGCGCCGCCGACCTGTTGCAAGGAACGCAGGCTCCGCAGCTTGCCGGAAAGGCAGTGCTCATCGGCTTTGGTTCGGTCGAGCTGAGCGACCGTTTGAATACTCCTGTCAGCACGCAGCTTCCCATGCCGGGCGTGGAAATCAACGCCAACGCCCTGGATACTATCCTTTCTGGCCGAACGATTGTTCCTGTCGGTCTGGCCTGGCAGATCGCAATCATCGTTTTTTCCGGCATGATTTCTTTATGGCTGGTGGTGCGCTTCCCCAGCGCCCGCGGCCTTCTTAGCTTGTCGGCCCTTCTGGCCGCGGGATACTTCTGCTCCTATCTCCTGTTTGCCGATTGGCATCGACTCTTTTCATACGGTCCTGTGCTTCTCACGGGAGTTCTAGCAGCTCCGTTGGCGCAACTGGAGAACCTGCTCTTTGTTGACCGCGAAGTGAGCGGAAGATTGCGCCATCTCTATCAGACCATTCGGCCTCACGCACCGGCGGGTTCGAGCCGGCTGCACTGGAAACTGGCTGCGCTTACGCAATTGCAGACGGAACTTTCTTCGCTTTACTCGTTCCAGAAAACGCTGTTTGAGACGATGCGCGAAGGGGTGGCCGTCTACGCCGAAGACGGAGCGCTGCGCTTTGCCAATCCTGCATGGAAGACCTTCTGCGCACGCCACGGTGCCGCGCCCGAAACTCTGGCCGGATTGGCGCCTGTAACAAGCACTTGGCCGGAACTGGCCACGGTAGCGCAATTGGGCGGCATATGGATCGAAACTGAGTTGCCTTTAGGCGATGAGCTCTGGCACTTCTATGCCGTGCCTTTGCCTTGGACCTCACATGCGGAAACGGGCGCAGTGCTGCTGATTGCTGAAGACATCACTGCCCGTCGCGAGCGCGACCAGGCCCGCTCCGAGGCCTTGAGTTTTGTCACACACGAGCTGCGCACTCCGCTGATCTCCATTCAAGGCTTTTCTGAACTGCTGATGCGTTATCCCGGTTCTGCCGCAAGTGCTGATGCTCCTGGCACCATCTTCCGCGAGAGCAACCGCCTGGTCGCGATGATTAATACCTACCTAGAAGTCCTGCGCCTGGATGCCGGCGCGCGGCCGCTCAAGCTGAAGCAAACGAGCATTCGCGCCATGCTCGAACACGTGGAAAAGATTGTTCAGCCATTGGCTGTCGCGGCAAAAATGCAGGTGCGGACGGAAACCGGAACTGGCGCGGAATCGCTGGCCTGCGATGAAACCCTCATCACCGGAGCCCTGCTCAACCTGGTGAGCAATGCCATCAAATACGGCGCTGCCGGCTCTGAAGTTAGAGTGAGTGTTTCTTCGCGTGAAGACGAACTTCAGTTTGAAGTCCATAACCCTGGCCCTGCGATTCCGGCGGCCGATCTCAAACAGATCTTCGACCGCTTCTACCGGCAGGCAGGCAGCGAGTCGATTCCCGGCTGGGGACTGGGCCTGAGTTTTGTGCGACGGATCTGCCAGCAGCACGGCGGCTCCGTTGAAGTAAGCAGTGATGAACAATCGGGTACCTCGTTCGCTCTGATACTGCCCAGAGGCGCCCGTGAAATGAGTGAGGTGGCTCCATGAAAATGCGAATCGCTTTCCAAACCATAATGCTCCTGGTCTGCTGCGGTTTCCTTGCTGCGCAGGAACCGCCAGCCGGTTCCGCGAAGTTGCCCTTCGCCGGCGCGACGGTGTCGGATTTCAAAGGAAGCGTCGACATCCAGTTGCCAGGAAAGGCGCTCCATGCGCCAAGCCGGGGCGAAGTCTTGCCCGCCGAGACGACCGTAAACACGCAAGACGGCCGGCTTCTGCTGCGGCTTTCCGACGGCAGCAATCTGCTGGTCCGGCCCAACACGCGGCTGGTGTTGAAGCAACCTGAGGCCGGCGGCTGGCGCTATCTGCAACTGCTTCTGGGACGAGTCCGTGCGGAGGTTCAGAAGCGCCTGGGCGGGAGTTCGGGATTCCAGATGGGAACGCCGAGCGCGGTGATTTCCGTTCGCGGCACCAAATTTGAAGTTGAAGTGAATCGCGAAGAGGTGACGGAAGTTGATGTCCACGAAGGCGTGGTGCAGCTTGATTCCGCCAAAGGCCTGGGTGAGTCAGTAATGATTCGCGCCGGATTCTCGAGCCGCGTCGGCTTTGATGCTGGCCCGGAATCGCCGCGGCCCACGCGCGATATGCGTCCTGAATTGGATCGCCCCGGCCGCGACCGCGACCGACACTCGGGCGACGATGACGACGACTCCATCAAGCGCCTGCGGGCCTCCAGCAGCGACCATCACGAGGGCTCGGATTCCCACGACGTAAGCGGCGGAGGCTCGAATGGTACCAGCGGTGGCAGCGATACCAGCAGCGATTCCGGCAGCAACGGCAGCAACGATTCCGACCAGTCCGGCTCAGGGAGGGATACGGGTGATCGTTCTCGCCACGGGGACGGTAAACCACCGACTGAGTGAGGTTTACAACCGAGATTACGGTCCGAATTCGTACTGAAGCCGATCCTGGAGTGTTTTTGGGCGCGATAAATCGTGAAGACAGCCCGTAACCTTTTGTGACGCTGTTACTCCATCCCAAAACAAGCAGGCTCATCCGTCGACTGCTTATCGAGGGCCAGAGACCCGGAATCTCTGGCCTTTGATTTCTCGGTGGCAAGCCGGACCCACCGCTTGCTGCGTTTTTACTTTACAAATCTTTTCCCTTCCTTTCGTCGTGACTTCCGTCTTTTGCTCTGCATTTTGAGAAAATATCAGCAACATTCTTTGACGCAGAGAGGCTTATGAGCAGCAGGAGACATCTAGCTATCGCGCTGGCTTTCATGCTGGCTTTGAGTGTTCAAAAACTCTTGCCGCAAACTCAACCGTCATTGCAACGAGTCTCCAAAGTGGGCCTGGTGAAGTCCGTCAGCGGCCGAACCCTGGTTTTGAAGGCTGACAGCGGAACAGACGTGAATGTTACGTTGGCCGATGATGCACGCCTGCTCCGACTTGAGCCGGGACAGACCGATCTGAAATCCGCTCAGGCCATCACTCTTGACCAGATTCAGCCCGGAGACCGCCTTCTAGTGCGCGGAGCCGCAGCCGCGAACAGCGACACGTTGCAGGCCTCAATTGCCGTCTTGATGAAACAATCTGATGTTGCTCAGCATCAGCAGATTGAGCTGCGTGACTGGCAGCGGCGCGGCGCAGGCGGGATCGTAAGCACCATCGCTCCCGCTGACGGCGCCATCACAATTTCTGTCAGGCCCGGAAATTCCCTGCTCGTCAAGACCGGCAAGCAAACACAGTTCCTTCGGTACGCTCCCGACTCGGTGAAATTTTCTGACGCGCAGAAAAGCACCTTCAACCAGATCAAGGTGGGTGACCAACTCCGGGCGCGCGGAACACGCAGCGCCGATGGCAAAGAACTAACGGCCGAAGAGGTGATCTCCGGCGCCTTCCGCAACATCGCGGGGACGATCAGCGGAATCGACGCATCTGCAAACACAATTACCGTCAAAGACGTTCTGGCCAGGAAAACTGTCAAGGTGAAGTTGACGCCGGACTCGCAGATGCGCAGGCTTCCGCCGCAACTTGCCCAGAGAATTGCGTTCTTCCTAAAGGCTGGGCCGCAGCCGGCTGAGAGAACCCAAGAGCCGGCTGGCGCCACCTTCGGTGCAGGGCGCCAACCAGGAGCAGGAGGACGGGGAGCAGGCGCCGATTTCCAGCAGATTATCAGCCGTCTGCCTGAGGTTAACCTGGCAGACCTGCACAAGGATGATGCCGTGATGATTGTTTCCACTCCGGGAACCGGCGATTCGGAGGTTTCCACTATCACCCTGCTCAGCGGCGTAGAACCGATTCTGACCGCATCGCCCAATGCCTCCGGCGCGGCTGCGCTTTTGAACGGATGGAATCTATCGGCTCCGTCGGAAGGCGAACCGCAATAGTTTAGGGGAATACAAAATGAATGTTCGATCGAGAACTGTAAGTCTTGTTCTCACCGCAGTTTTTCTTCTCCCGGCCGCGGCACGCGCGCAACAACTCCGCGGCCAAGTGACCGATCCCAGCGGAGCTGTAATCCCGAACGCCAATATCGTTCTCAAAGGCGAGAACGGCTCTACTAGTTCCGTTCGCTCCGACGGATTGGGCAATTACTTGTTCACACATCTGCCCGTGGGCAAGTACTCCATCACAGTAACTGAAAAAGGCTTTCGCCCTTTCACACAACAGGTCGAAGTTGGCGTTGGTCAAAAACAATTCAACATAACCCTGGAAGTATTCGCTGAGGAACAGCATGTGGAGGTACAAAGCGAAGGCGCCCATATTGATGTTGCGCCGGACAACAACGCAAGTTCCCTGGTATTGAAGGGGAAGGATCTGGACGCCCTCTCTGACGATCCCGATGAACTGCAATCCGAGCTTCAAGCGCTGGCCGGCCCTTCCGCCGGACCGAACGGCGGGCAGATTTACATTGACGGCTTTACGGGCGGCCAAATTCCTCCCAAGTCTTCAATCCGTGAGATCCGCATTAATCAGAACCCTTTCTCGGCCGAGTACGACCGCATGGGTTACGGCCGGATTGAAATCTTTACCAAACCCGGCACCGACAAGGTCCACGGCCAGTTCTTCTTCAATGACAATCACTCGATTTTCGATTCGCTGAATCCGTTTGCGGCCATCGAGCCTGATTTCAGCACGCAGATGTACAACGCGAATATTGGCGGGCCGCTCAGCAAGAAGGCTTCCTACTTCATCAGCGCGGAACGCCGTGACATCAACGATGTAGCCGCCATCACGCCGGACGCTTTCGCCGCTGCCGGCGTTCCTGCCACGTCCGTGCTTAACCCGCGTGTACGCACCCATCTCAGTACGCGAATTGACTATCAGATCGCACCTTCCAATACGCTGACTGCGCGCTATCACTTCAGTCACGACACCCAGGAGAACAACGGCGTAGGACAGCAGGCGCTGCCCTCACAGGCCTTCAACCAGAGCAGTACGGAAAACGGCATCCAATTCAGCGATACGCAGATCCTCAGCCCAAGAGCGGTCAATGAAACCCGCTTCGAGTGGGAGCGCAGCAGTACCGGCCAGAACGCGCTAAGTTCAGGGCCGGCGATTAATGTCATTGGAGTATTCAGCGATGGCGGCAACCCTGTCGGCATCAGCTCGGTTGACACGACTCATTATGAACTCCAGAACTACACATCGCTGAATCGAGGAAACCATTTCATGCGGTTTGGCGGCAGACTGCGCGCCAGCAGCGAACAGAGCAGTGCGACCTCGAATTTCAACGGCACGTTTACCTTCGGATCCACCATCGATTCTGTTACCGGGCAGCAGATCTCGGCGCTTCAGAATTTCCAAAACGGCCAGCCGACTCTGTTCTCCATCAGCACGGGGAACCCCTCTATCTCGGAGACTTTCGCTGACGCAGGTATTTATGCTGAAGACGACTGGAAATTGCGCCAGAACATGACGCTGAGCTACGGACTGCGCTTCGAAACGCAGAATGGAATCCACGATCACGGCGACTGGGCGCCCCGCCTCGGTTTCGCATGGGGATTGGGAGGAAAAAAGAATTCGGCTCCGAAAACAGTCATCCGCACCGGTTTCGGTATTTTCTATGATCGCGTTCCGCAGAGCCTGATCCTGCAAGCCGAGCAACTGAACGGCATCAGACAGCAGCAGTTTCAAATAAAAAATCCGGCGTTCTTTCCCAACATTCCGCCGCTGAGCGCTTTGGCGCTCCAGCCCACCACCACTTACACCATCACTCCGGCATTGCGGACTCCGTACACAACCGAAGCTGCCGCATCAGTCGAGCATCAGCTCACGAAGAACTCGACGCTGACGCTGACTTACATCCACTCCCAGGGCATCCATCAACTCTTCTCCCTCGATACCAATGCTCTCCTCGCGGGCGTGCCTCCGGCATACGAGTATGTTTCGGAAGGCGTGTTCAAGCAAAACCAGATGATCGCCAACTTCCACATGCGCGCCGGAAGCAGGTTGACCTTGTTCAGTTACTACGTCCTGAACTACGCCAACAGTGATACGGCAGGCGCGAACAGTACACCTTCAAATCCTCTGCTGGGCATTACGGCCGATTACGGCCGAGCTTCATATGATGTGCGGAATCGGGGCTTCTTCGGCGGGAGCATCGAGTTGCCGGCGGGTTTCCGCGTGAGCCCTTTCATGATCGTGAATTCGGGCGCGCCATTTAACATCACGCTCGGGCAGGACCTGAATGGCGACTTCATCTTCAATGACCGTCCGGCATTTGCCACAAGCGCGACACCGCTAGACCAGGTGAAGGCAACTCCATTCGGCACATTCGATCTGGCGCCCGCGCTGAGTGATCCTAGAGTTCCGATCAACTTTGGCGATGGACCTGGCCAGTTCACGCTGAATCTGCGCTTGAGCAAGACTTTCGGCATCGGCCCCAAAGTCGAGGGCACTGGAGGCGCCTCGCAGGGCGGCATGGGTGGCCACACCCCGGAAGCGCACGGCGGCCCGCGTGGGTTTGGTGGTGGACGAGGAAGAGGTGGACCGGGAGGTCCCTTCGGCGAGCGCTCCAACCAGCGCTATAGCCTCACCTTCAGCGCCAATGCTCGAAACATCTTCAACCACGTGAATCCGGGACCTCCAGTGGGAAGCCTGAGTTCGCCCCAGTTTGGAGAATCGATTTCTCTGGCAGGAGGACCGTTCAACACGCAATCGGCAAACCGCCGCGTGGATTTTCAAGTGATGTTTTCGTTCTGATTACCACTGTGTCAGCGTGATTTGATCCAGCCACACGTTGTACGGATCCTGCCTGATGTCGCCATCCATTTGAAAGGCTACGTTGACATCATCGGATTTCCAATTTGTTTGCGGGTCTTTATAGATGTCCACCGGAATGGTTTGATTATCGATGGTCAAACTGACGTAATGCACCTGATGGTTTGCGCGCTCGAACTGCCAAACAAGATGATGCCAGGCATTGGCTGAAAAAGGCGTGCAGTCAATATTGGTCGGGATCCACTTGAAGCCGGCTGGGTCCCAGATGTCCCACTTCCCGGTATTCTTGAAAGAGCATTCAGTACCCCAGGTATAGCGGATCCCGCCAAAGGACTGGTTTACATCAAACTCCAGGGCCTCGGAAACATCAGGCCGGTCAATGTAGAACCATAAGTCATAAGCGAAGTGAGCGGAATTCGAATTCGCACCAATCGACTTCCACCACAAGGCATTGGAGTAACCAGTCCGGCCCGCGATGTTGAACTTCGCCGATTTCTTGTCGGTGGACGGACTGGCCTGGTTCTGCTGAATGCTGGAAATAGCATTGCCGGCTCCGCTGGCGCACGCGCTTCCGTTCAATCTCGCGGTGCACCATGTCCATCCAGGCAGAGCCTGGATGGAACCGACAATTTTCGAATTCGCATTGGGCGGAGCGCCCGGAGCAGGCGGGGTTCCAGCGGAAGGCGGAACAAGCATAGCTTGGCTCTGCGTCGGTCTGCCGCCACATCCGGCCGCGAGGAACGCAAGGATCGCGCCGAGTAACATCACAAGACAAAAATTCCAGTTGTTGACAGGGAAACGTGCGGAAAGCAAATAGAAACTCCAGGGGAATTTGTTGGGAACTACTTATTCTTTTAAGAGAAAAGAGACTCTGCCTCAAGCAGAATCTGCTCTCAACACCTTGGAGTTAGGCTGTAGAATCTAGCTCCGCTTGAACATTGTTGTAGTACGCAAGAGTATCAGGCAACCGTGGCTTGCAGATTCGCTGCTAGCGCTCGCGCCTTGTTCCCGCCTTCGGCGCGCGCCAACTCCAATGCCCTTTCTAAGCGGTTGATGGCTTCCGTCACAATGTCCACGGTCTCGAACTTTTCCTGAAGAACGGCTTCTGCAATGCCGGCCGTCATAGGCGGATTGCGATCAACTCCAGGCATCTTGACCGGCGCGAGAACCTTCCGCATTTTGTCGACGACAAGGAATGCGTTTTTTTCTACAGTATCGGCCAGCAGGAGCACGATGCTTGTGAGGTCGTACCGCACGGCGACATCGTTCTGACGAATGTGCGAACACAGGCTTTGCCCGATCTGTTGCATCATGTTGTCTACCTGCGCTTCGCCGATCTCCTTAACCATCACCGAGGCTTTGCCGAAATGGAGCAGCAGCAACGTGAGCGGAGTCTGCTGCTGCAAAGACCGCTGAACTTCGGAAAGAAGGACGTCCAAATAGGACGAGCGCTTGAGCAAGCCGGACTTCTCATCGGTGACCGCCAGCGTCTTCATCAGGCTGCGCAAACGGGCATTCGTCACCGCAAGCATCACCTGCTCGGCCAGTGTTTTGAGCACCACCAACTCGGTTTTCTGCCATTCCCGCGAGGACGTCTGCTCCAGGATGAGGATCCCGGATTGCTCGCCCGATTCCAGCAACGGCGCTGCCACCAGCGATTCGATGTTGAGCGCTTTCACTTGGTCTTTGATCGGCGCAAGCTCTTTGGCCGAAGCCGCTTTTGAAATCGTCACCAGGCCGTTTGCTGCCAGTTGCTGGGAGACGCCGATCAGCTTCACGATCGACATCACATCAGACTGCTGTACGCCGGGAGCGCAGTATTCCAGCGCGGCGGCCGGGGGCTTGCCCGGAGTGCAAAGCCCGGCAATGCAACGGCTGGCCTCAAAGTGACGCCCAATCTCATTCACCGCCGTAAACAGCACGCTTTTGACGTTCGCCTGGCGGTAGATGTTCCGCGTCATCTCGCTAATGCGGGCAAAGCTCTCAACCGCGCTCTCGCCCGCAGGCGCTCCGTTAACCGGGGCGGATGCAGGTTTGGCAGCCGGGGTCGCCGCCTTGCCTTGATACACCGGGCTGAAACCCGCGCTGGCATAAAGGTTCCGCAACTTTTCGTTCTTCTCCTCTTCATGCGGAAACTGCCGGTGAATGCCTTCAATCCGCTCCATCGCCTTCGGACGCATTCCGTATTGCAGGAAGATCTCGGCTTGAAGAATGAAGTCTTCCAGCAGCACCGGTTCTTCTTCCTGAGGCGGAGCCGCGGCTGCTGCCTTCACCCCCGGCGGCTGAGACGGAGCAGCTTCTACCGAACTCTCAATTTTCTTGAACCGCGCAGCAATGTGGTTGTACTGGGTGTCTGGAATTTTTCCGCGCAGCATCGCGAGGCGCTCGGAGTGCCCGGACTCGTAGGGATCAAGTTCGGTGGCGCGATCCAGAGTTTCGCCGGCTTCGCGAAATCTTCCAGCTTCGAAATAGAGCTGGAACAACTTCAACAGAGTGCGGCTGTATTCGTGCTCGCGGTTCGCGGTGCTGAAGATCCTTGCCAGATATTCGGTAAAGCCGAGAGCTGGAAGCCGGCGATCGGAGACGTCGTACATCACGGAGAGGAATTCTCGCCGGCGTCCGGCGCGGCTCTCACGCTCCTCAATTTTCTTTGCCAGTTCCAGCGCTCGCTGCGTATCGCCAGTATCGAGGTAAGCACCGACGAGAGATGCAATCTCTTCCAATTGCCGTGGATCTTTGCTGAAGAGCTCCCAGGCGTACGGCTCAGCTTCCGCCGGACGGCGGGCCGCCATCAGCGCGTGGACGAAAAGTTCGCGTACTTCAGTCGTGCTCTGGAAGCGCGTGACCACCGGCGTTAGCACGTCAATACATTCCTGAAGATGATTGCCCGCGAATAGACCGCGGCTGTAAAGATAGACGGCCTGCAGGTTCATCGGATCGAGGCTGTAGGCGCGCTCATGCCATTGGAAACCGCTGCCAGGTGAAGTCTCATCCTTGAGCATCCCGAGTTGGACGAAATTGGCGGAGGCGATCTTTCCTTCTCCCAGCAGCGCGGCCTTCTCGCCGGCTCGCTGGTAGTTTTCCGCGTTAGGCTCAAGCTCAACGATCTTTTTTGCCGCAGCCAGGGCCTGGCTGCTTTTGCGCTGCTTCTCGAAACCATCAAGCGCGGTCTGATAGGCTTCGAGCGACTCTCGCTTATCTTTTTTCTCGATCAGCTTGGCGTAATGGAACGTCTGTAATGGAGTCGGGACCGAGATCTTCGCCAGCTTCTTAAAGGTGACGGCGCCGCGCGCAACGTCGCCGATTTCCGATTCCTGCTCGAAAAGCGTACTGAGCAGGGGAACAGCTTCACTAGCTCGACCCAGTGCAATGCAGAGATCAGCAGCCGTGTGCCGCACTTGATCGTTTTTTGGTTCCTCGTCCAGGATGGCGAGATACTCGGCGAGAGCGGCATCAGGCTTGCCTCTCTGAAGGAATTTTTCCGCTTTGTCGAGTCGCTTGGAGATGTCCGCCATTAGGAGCTGTCCCGGCGCTTTCCGGGCCGGGCCGTCCGGAAGCTGAGGTCGTGTCCGATCATTCTATGCGGAATCTACCGCTGGCTCAATAATCACGGAAGAACATGAGTGATTGACCTTATTTGCGAGCCGTTTATGTTACTCTCGCGCGGCAGGACACTCACACAATCAAATGGGACAGGAGCAGGGACTTAAACGCGAGCTCGGGGCGCGCCAGATGGCCATGGTGGCCGTGGGCGGCTCTATCGGCACCGGATTGCTGCTTGGGTCGGGCGCGGCCATCCAGGTTGCCGGCCCCGCAGTCATTGTCACGTATATCGTGAGCGCGCTGATCTCGTTTACGGTCGCCATGGCGCTGGGAGAGATGTCAGCCGTTCATCCGGCAGCGGGCTCGTTTGGTGTTTATGCCGAACTGTACCTGAACGACTGGGCCGGGTTCGTGGCCCGCTATGGATACTGGTTCTCAGTTGTGATTGCCATTGGCTCGGAAGTTGTGGCTGCCGGAACCTATATGCGCGTTTGGTTCCCCACCGTTCCCGTACTCTGGTGGATGGTTCTGTTCGCGCTGTTTCTTCTCGCGATCAACCTTTTTTCCGTAGGACATTACGGCAGTTTTGAGTACTGGTTTGCTCTGATCAAGGTTGTAACCATCTTCGTCTTCATTCTCACCGGCGCTGCATTGTTGTTTGGCGCCAGAGTGCATCCGCAATACGTCAGCAACGGCGGATTCGCTCCGAACGGCTGGCCGGCATCGCTGATGGCGGTCTCATTCGGCCTATATAGCTTTTTGGGAATCGAGATGGTTGCCATCTCCTCAGGCGAGGCGCGCTCCGCACGAGAAGTTGCGCGCGCAACGTGGATGAGTTTTGCTATTTTGACGTTTGTCTATGTAGGCGCGATGGCGGTTCTGCTTGGCGTAATGCCCTGGCAGCGGGCAGGAGTGAGCGAAAGCCCGTTTGTCACGGTATTTGCAGTCGCGGGCATTCCCGCTGTTGGATTCATCATGAACCTGGTAGTGCTTTCTGCCGCGCTTTCCGGCGCCAACGCCAGCCTGTACGTTACCTCGCGGATGCTGTTCTCGCTGGCCTGCTCCAGCTATGCGCCGGCAAAATTGGGGAGACTCAACCAGCACGGTGTTCCCATGCCGGCGCTGCTGACTTCGATGGTGGGAATTGTTGCCGCCATCATTCTCCGCCTCTGGGCGCCGGAACGCGCTTATCTCTACATCATCAACGTGGCTCTGGTGGGTGGAATGATCGCATGGTTGGTATCACTGCTGGCGCATGTTCGTTTCCGGCGCAACGTGTCGGCACAGCAGTTGCGCCAACTCGGTTTGCGCTCGCCCTTCGGAAGCTTCGGATCGATTGCCGGTTTTGCAGCCGTAGTCGCCGCTATCGCCAGTACGTGGTGGGTGCAGCAGTCGAGCGTGGCAGCGAGAAGCGCGGGAATCTATTTGGCGGTGCTGAGCGCGGCGTATTGGGGAGTAAAGCGAAACGAGGCCGGGACCAAGCAGAGCGAAACCACGAATGCATCGAGTGTTTAGTCTGCGGCTGAAACCTGCGGCCGGGGCCTGGGCCGGCCTGCCGCGACATAGAAGATCAACCCCAACGCCATAATTCCCATCCCGAATGCCAGAGAGCTGATGCTGCCAAATTGACCAAGGTCAAGACGCTCCGCGCGGTTCTTGACCAGCGCAACAAGCAACAGACACGTAGGAGCCACTCCCGTCAAGATCGCACCGGCAAGCCCGCCAGAAATGCGGAACGGCCGCGGCAGTTCCGGCTCGCGCACGCGCAAGGCGACCAGCGCCGCGAATTCCAGCACCAGGCTCGCGCCATAAAGCAGGATGTCGAGCATGATGAGCCGGTCAAAGTTCAGGCCCAGAGAAAGCCCCCAGGCAAGCCCAAGCACCAGGATTGAAACCCAGGGCGCGCCATTGCCGAGCTTGCGGGTAAAGATGCGCGGCAGGTGGCCGTCTTCCGCCATGGCCACCGGAAGATGCGAATAGGAGAGAACCAGCGAATTGAACGAACTGAATTCCGCCAGCATCGCCGTAAGAACCAGAGTCGCGCCAAGCCACGGGCCTACGATGATCGAAGCAAAGCTGGCCCAGCTTCCGTTGTTCCAGAGATCGTGTGGGAGCCGCGTATGCCAGACTGCCGCGAGCGGCAGCATATAAGAGAGCACGATCGCGGCCAGAGTCAGGAGCATCACGCGCGGATAGTTCCGCTGCGGGTCCTCAACTTCGCACGCGACCGTGGCAGCGTTGTCCCAACCCATGAAGTTCCACATGGCTACAAGCAGCGCAGTCAAAAAATCACCGTGAACTGCCGGCCCGCTTGCCTCGGCAGCATGGGGATGCAGGAATGCGAGAACCGTGAGCACGGCAAAAGGGCTCAGCAGCAGCACACCGGTAGCGACCGAACTGTTCCCGACCGCTCTCGCTCCCAGGAGGTTCCATCCGATACAGAGCGCCACCATCCCTGCTGCGATCAGCAAACCTCGCTCTCCACTGACCGCCTGCGGAAACAGCTTTCCCAAATAAGCCACGAATAGGCTCGGATAGATGGCCATATCGAAGATGCTGGCTGTCAGTGAGAGCCATGCTTCCTGAAAGCCCCAGAACGGTCCCATGGCCCGTCGGACCCAAACGTAAAACCCGCCTTCTTCGGGCAGAGCGGCAGAAAGCTCACCTACCATCAAGCCAGTCGGCAAAGCCCACAGAATCGGAGTAAGAAGGAGAATTAGGAAGGCCAGCTTGTAGTCGGAATCCTGAACCAGTTCTTCCAGACCGTAGGGTCCGCCAGAAACCATGAAGTACGTTGCTGCAGCAAGGGAGAGCATGCCCAGCTTGCGCCGCGAACCAGCCCGGGATCTTTTCATTGAGGTCAGTGGGACTATAGCATTGATTTCTGCCGCTCGCTGACATAGGTGAGAGGTCGGCTCTGCAAGAGGTCCCAAGAGCAAATGCCCGACGCAGTTGGCTGCATCGGGCACTGAGTAATATCTAAGTCTTGGGCTCTAGTGGATCACCGCTCCGTCATTTTGTTCCTTTGCTGCAATCCGGGCAAAAACGTTTCTGACCACGCGGTCGCAACGAACAGCATGGAACTGGTAGATTTCCTGCGAGCGGCCATTAGCGCGCGCGTACAGTTCCTTGCGCAGCATGGCATGGGCGCGGTGCAGCCGTGTCTTGACCACCGCTTCCGTTACGCCGAGGGTGGCGGCGGTATCGGCAACGTTCATCTCCTCCACCTGGCGCATCACGACCACGGTCCGGTAAGTTTCAGGAAGACGGTCAATCGCCTGCTCCAGAAGCTGCCGCATCTGGTTGCTGGCCGTATCGTCTTCGGGGCTAGGATCTGAAGATTTCAGGATAGCCATGGAGTCTCCATTCATGGTCAGAGCGTCGAGTTCTTCCTGGCGCCCGCGGCGTCGCTTCCGCGCCAGCGCTTCATGGATGGCAATACGCGAAAGCCAGGTGGAGAATGCAGCTTTTCCGGCAAACTGGTGCAGGTGCTCGTAAGCGCGCACATAAGCATCCTGCATCACGTCTTCGGCTTCAGAGTCGTCGCGCAGGATGGTCCGCGCCAGCCGGTAAAGCCGCTGGTTGTAGCGCCGCATCACGATCTCAAACAGCGCCGTCTCGCCGGCTAAAACCCTGCTGACCACCTCTTCGTCGGTCAGTTCCTGCTGCGTTAACGACTGAAGCACCGGGGTACTCACTGCCACCTCCGTACTGGAATAGAGAAGCTTTACAAGCTAAGGTTACACGGATTTGAGGCGTTCGCAACAGCGGAAAATAAGGCGGTTTTGAGTTCAGGAATTCCTGATACGACACCTTCTCGCAGGAAAGACTGAGTTTGGACCGGGTTAAGCGTTCCAGTATCTACGGCTAAAACGGCTAAAAAGAGGGCAGCCGGTTTTTCCGGCTGCCCGAGTCTAAGCAACACCAATAGTTAAGGAATAAAGTTGAGGGCCTCGGGGAGCGGACCGTTAATCGGCACCTCAAACAGAGGTCCCGGACCGTCAGGATCAATGGTTAGCGCTCCGTCGGACGCGAAGAATACGCCAATCTGGCTCTGTGCGCCGACTGCCACAGCGGCCACATCTGGGTTACTACCAATGTTGGTGAGAAAAGTATGCGGATTCTTGGAAAAACCACCAGGATTGATCGTACTCTGCGGATCCAGGGCAAACGCCAGGTCATTGCGGAAGAACGTTGCCCTATCCGCAAGGTCGCCGGAGCGAATCAGGGCAGTAGCAGTCGGATTGGGGACCGTCTTATCTCCTTTGGCGAACTGAACAATCACGCTCTTCGCCTGCTCGCCGGGCAGCGGAGACTTGCGAATAAACGCCGCCCACGGCACTGGATCGCCCGCCTGGCCCAGCCAGCGGTTGGTGTCTTCCACCGTCTGAATGGGAATCGCGCCGAAAACATTGTTGACGACGGGGGGCAGATTACGCAGCGGGCTGTTATCGTTGTAGAACAGTGGCGGACCTGCATTAAGCAACACTGGGATGCGAACAGCCAAAGCCTGCGTCAGCAGGAGTTGGAATGTAGGACTAAGGCGGACAATGTCAATGATGGAGCCGCCGGGAACGTTGGGAACGCCGGCGCGAACGTCGGGTTCAATCCCCAGAAACATCGTTCCGTAAATGCCGCCGAACGACTGGCCTGCATAGTAGATACGGTTCGCGTCGAGGTCAGGGAGGCCGTCGCCATCGGCATCAATGCCGCCCTGGATTGCGCGAACCAACTGCATCAGGTCAGCCACCGTCTCCTGCAAAGCGTCGCGCGACCCGATGTCGCCCAAAGGCCCGGCGAAAAACGTGGTAGCGCCTTCCGTACTGGCGATCTTGCCATTTCCGTCCTGATCAATCCCGCGCCCGCCTTCAGGAAAAGTCACGGACGCCGTGCCCTGGTTGACGGTGAGCGTGCTGTTGGGACCGAAGCCATGACCAACCACGTTAATCGCAATCGAAGCGATACCGTTATGGGCAAGCGTGGAGGCGACAGCGAACGGCGCTCCCTGCTTGCTGTCACCAAAGCCATGACCGAAAATCGCCACCGGCCAGCCATTTGTGGGTCGCGGACCAGAAGGAATAAAGAGGTTGAAGATGAGGTCTTCAGTGCCTTGCGCCGGAACAGCATCGCGCGTCGGAACCGGAGGAATGAACACGTCTGCTGTCTTCCATTGCGTGGAGGTGAACTTTCCGAATGCCATCGTTCCGACTGCTCCGGGGAATACCTGCAACGCGAGAAGATTGCTGCCAAGGTTGATAGGAGCAAGGGGACCCACAGTCGTGACCTGTGCGTTCCATGTAAGGCCAGTGACGGTGTTCACGGGAAAGACAGTCTTCTCGCCTCCGGTTCCCAGATTGAAGCTCACGGTTGGCGCCGCTGCGGCCTTCACCTGGTCCCGAATACTCTCAAGCGTCGAGGTCACACTCTCCGTAGTGAAAAGGCTGGCTGCGGCGATTTGTTCTTTCTCCAGCCCCGGAGCGATCCGGTGCAAAGTTCCATTTTCCAGCAGTTCATGAAGCGCCCGCGTGTAAGCGCGAAGCTGGCGATCGTGGGTTCTTCCTTCGTCCAGGTCGCGGAAGGCACGGCCCGCCTCAATGGGATTGCCGGCGGCATCGCGAACACCCGTGGTCACGATCAGCAGGTAGCTCGAGTCCTGGTTCAGGTGCTGATCTGATTCGGCAAAAAGCGTAAGCGAAGCTGGGTCCCAGACCACCTGGTTAATCCCGATCACGTTGGGGGTGAAGCCGCGCAGAGCGTCGTGTTCGAACTCGCGTCCGAGTGCGAAACCGGACGGAAGCTGAACCAGAAAGACGGTGTTGCTGTTCACCGAGTTCGGATCGATTGCGCCGTCGAATGGAACCGAGAGCCGCGGCTGCGGATTGAAGCCATCGAGTTGGTTGAGCAGCAGCACGTCGGCGCAGTCAGAAGGATTGGTGATGCAGTTGGGAAATGGTAGCGACACGCGCAACCCGGTATTCTGTGCGCCATCCAGGACTGCAAACCTGTCACTGGGGAACGGCGACTGGGTAGTGGAGTTGATGTTGAACAGCGGATGAGTTTGAGCCAGAGCGGCGACTGGGAGCAATACGCCGGCAATCATGAGCGCGAGCAAAGCTCTGCGCAAAAATGAATTTTGTTCAGTGAACGGCCGTTTCATGGGGCGGAACACCTCCAAGGGGGGATCAAACGGAGCAGCGGAAACAATAGACCTTCAACTAAGGTATGTCAATGGGCTGCAGCCAGGCGCCGTTCCATCTCCGCGATCAGCGCCTGCCATGCTTCAATCTCCAGTTGGAACTGGTGCTTCAGCGGCGATTGTGTTGTGTCCACAAACGCGAGGTTCGTCTCCATCTGCTGCACCAGAGCCTTCATCCGGGCAAGATCTTCACGCAAAGCTTGAACATCATCGGGCGAGGTTTTGTGCTCTTGCCGGGCTTGCGGCTGCGGCTCTGAGCGGTCGGGCTTCTGTTGCTGGGCCTTGAGCGAAACCGAGGAGCAGAGCATAAGGATGAGAAGAAAAGTGCGCATGGCCGACCTCCGGAAACAGTGTACGCCGGAGCGCAGCGAGCATTAGCGGGGACGATCCGTTACCACAGGAATTCTCAATCAGCGGCAACAAGTATCAATTTCCCTACAGCTTGGAACGCAGGCACTCTTGCCTGCGAAAGCTATTGTCGCAGACAGGAGTGTCTGCGCTCCTACTTCAGACGCTATCGCGTCGCGCTCTTCCTCGTAAGCATGTCCTTGTAGACCACACCGCCTTTCATCACGAATCCCACGTTCTCCAGCGCGCGCACGTCCTGCAAAGGATCAGCATTCACGGCGATCAGGTCAGCGTACTTCCCTGCCTCAACCGTTCCTACATCTTTGGAACGGCCAATCAGGTCGGCGGCGCTACTGGTTGCCGCGCGGATGGCCTGCGCCGACGTCATTCCGTACTTCACCATGTAGAAAAACTGCCTGGCGTTGTCGCCGTGCGGATATACCCCGGCGTCGGTGCCGAAGGCCATCTTTACTCCAGCCTTCACCGCTTTCTCAAAATTCTCGCGCTGGAGCCGGCCTACCATTCTTTCTTTCTCGATGTTCTCTTTGGGCAGTCCGAATTCGGGAGCCTTGTTCAGGATGTAATCGTCGTTATAGATGTCCATTACCAGATAGGTCCCGCGCTCCTTTGCCAACCGGATACCTTCATCATCAATCAAGCTGGCGTGCTCGATAGAATCGATTCCTGCGAGAATGGCATTCTTGATGCCCTGCGTTCCGTGAGCGTGCGCGGCGATCTTGCGGCCGGCCATGTGGGCCTCATCGGCAGCGGCCTTGAGTTCTTCCGGCGTGTACTGCGGCGCGCCCGGACTGTCGCCTTTGGAAAGCACGCCGCCGGTGGCCAGAATCTTGATTACATCCACACCATACTTCACCTGCGCGCGAACCACATGGCGCACCTGGTCTACGCCATCGGCAATCTGGAAATCGCGCTCTTCCGGAAACATGCTCACGCGTGTTTGCGGCGAGTAGTTGTTCAGGTCGCCGTGACCGCCGGTAATGGAGATGGGCGGTCCGCTGGCTACGATCCGAGGTCCGGGCACCAGACCTTCGTTGATGGAGTTGCGCAGATCGACGGCGAGAAACGGCAGCGAGCCCACGTCGCGCACCGACGTGAAGCCGGCTTCGAGCGTCTTGCGCGCGTTCACGACGGCGGCAAAGGCGCTGCTGAAGGGCGTGTCTTTGAACTGATAAATCTCGTCGTAGCGGTCGGCGCGCGATCCCAGATGAGTATGGCAATCGATCAGGCCAGGCAATACTGTCGCATGGGAAAGATCGATCACCGTCGCTCCTGCCAGCATGGAAACCGCATTGGCCGGCGCGACCGATTGAATGCGATCGCCGAGGATCGTAATCACCACGTTGCTGCGGTAATTGTCAGAGGTGGCATCAAACAACCGGCCTGCACGAACGTAGATGGTCTTGGGCGCCTGCGCAGCCGGGCGGTGCTCCTGAGCCAGACAGGATAGGCACAAAAGAGTTAGGGCGGTGAGCCCAAGTGCTCGCTTCATGAAGACTCCTCGATGGCACATGAAAAATAAGGAAGAGTATAAGGCATCGAGAGAACGGGTGATGGCAACTGCGCCGGTCGCCTTACGCGGCTCCGGTTTTGCCGGTCCAGTCGCCGAGGAGAGGAATTTCGCCGCCGGGATCGACGGCCTCGCGGCCGGGTTGAAAGACGAACTGTTGGTCTTTGCGGGAGTACGCGGAGATGAGACTCCACGTTTCAAATCCGCTTCCAGAGACGGTGATGACAATCGCTTCGGCGGCGGATTCGGCCAGCGTGCGCCAGCCTTCGCCTTCCAGACGCAACGGCGATTTGGTTTCGTCGAGATAGACGTCATTCACGGTGAGAATCGCAGAGGCGTTCTGCGAGCGAGCTAGGTCCATCATTTCCGCGTAGAGTTCGTCGCGCTCCTCGTCGGCCTCAAATTCCAGATCGAAGATGAGGTTCTCCGCCGGTGTGATGACGACCGCGGTGGGATTGAGATGGCCCTCGTTCTGCAAAGATTGCTGCGCCTCGGCCAGCAATTCGTAAGCGAGCGCCTTGAGGTCGGTCATAAACAGTCCACTTCGCCACGGAGCATTTCTTTCAATTCTTCCCGGCGGCGCACCAGGCGCGCTCGTCGGCCATCAACCAAAATTTCGGCAGCGCGCGGGCGCGTGTTGTAGTTCGATGCCAAAGACATCCCGTAGGCTCCGGCATCGTAAACGCAGAGCAAAGAAACGGGCGCAACCAAGGGCAAGGGAACGTCGCGGGCGAGGAAGTCGCCGGTTTCGCAAATAGGTCCACAAATGTCGGAATGGCTCGGCGTCGGGCCGAGGTCGCGCAGGTCCACCGGTGCAACCTCATGGCGAGCGTTGTAGAGCGAAGGGCGCAGCAAATCATTCATCGCGGCATCAACGATGGTGAATCTCTTTGCCCCGTTTTGCTTTTGATAAAGCACGCGAGTCACGATTGCGCCGGCCTGGGCAATAATGAAACGTCCGGGCTCAAGAAGAAGATGAGGACGATTGCGCTTGAGCTTGCGGAGGGGCGCAATAACAGCTTCCGCATAGCGAAGCGTGAGTGCAGAGTAATCTTCAGGCTGATTGCTGTTGTAGGAAATTCCCAGTCCGCCACCGGCATCAAGATAGCGGATGTTGTGCCCGTCTGCCGCGAGTTGTTCGCTCAATTCGACCGCCCGTTCGACGGCGAGACGGAATGGCGAAACATCTGTGATCTGCGAGCCGATGTGCAGGCTGACACCGGCAACACGCAGGTAGCGGTGACGTGCTGCAAGCTGATAAAGCCGCCGAGCTGCGCTGATGGGAACGCCGAATTTGTGTTCCCGCAGTCCGGTTGAGATGTAGGGATGAGTCTCTGCGGGAACATCTGGGTTCACCCGAAAAGCTATGTTTGCGCGCTTGCGAAAATCGGCGGCACACCGGGCGAGCACCTCGAGTTCGCCTTCACTCTCGATATTGAACAGCAGGATGCCGCTCTTGAGCGCAAACTGCATCTCTTCGGCCGTTTTACCGACTCCAGAGAAGACCACGCGTTTCACCGATGACTTTGTGGCCAGGCGAACTCGCTCCAACTCGCCGCCGGAGACGATGTCAAATCCTGCGCCGAGCCGCGCCAGTAGACGGAGGATACTCAGGTTGGAATTGGCTTTAACGGAGTAACAAAGCGTGTGCGGCACAGCCCGAAAAGCACGATCGAGCAGTGCAAAACGCTCGCGAATCGCAGCAGAAGAATAAACGTACAGAGGCGTCCCGAATTTCTTGGCAAGTGACTGAACCGGAACGCCTTCACAATAGAGTTCGTGATCTTTATAGAGGAAGCCTGGAGCGCGGGTGAGCATGAGAAAGTGGGATTTTAGCAGGAGCGTTGCAGAGCGCAGCCCTGTTTCCCTTTTTACGCCGTTTTCTGCATCCAATTCGAATTTCAAAAAGCGGAATCGCGCTTTTTGTTCTGCTCAGCCATGAAAGCATCCCATCCGTCAAACTCATAGCTCAACGTGATGTAGCCCGAGTGAAGGTTGGCGGACTTAGTATCTACAAGGATCGTGTGGATGTGACCAGGCAGACTGCTATGAGCGGTACTCCAGAATGAGCTGAGAACGCGATTTTTGTCCTGGAGTTCCATCATATAAAACTGGCTCTGACACTCCACATCGTTGCCTTTGCAGAAATCAAACTCCTGCTCCGCCTTGCCGTATTTTTTGATCAAGGCATCACGAATGTAATGGAACTTAGATTTGAGCTCCGCTCCGTCCTCCGCAGTGACGATGTCGTTCGATATGGCTGAGACTTTCAGCAAGCCTTTTTCCGGAGAGAAAACGACAACGTAAAGCGAAAAATCAGGATGCGGGTTGGGAGCGGTATTAAAAGCCAGATGCCCGTCGGAATCGTCTACGATGGCGCCTTTGCCCAACTTGTCTATCACCTGCTGTCGAGTCATCCCGTACTGGAACCCGAAAGGACCATCGGACTGTTTCGTTGAATCGGCAACCGGAGTAGCTTTGGGCTCGGTCTGCACTGGCGCCGAAGGTTGTTGCGCAAGCGCAGCCGCAGTGGTGAATATGACTGCAAGGCTGAACAGTTTCAGGGCGTGCTTTGCCATCATAGGTTGCTGCTCTCCTGGAGTGTGGGACTGGTGCCAGATTTTAGCCGAGGAGAGTTCCTGAATGGAATAGGAAAATTTCAGCAAGCTCCTCAAATACCCATAGCTCCGAGCGCGTTTTCGGCTAGTCTCGCGTGCTCATCGGCGAAGATCTGCTCGGGCCCGCTATCTCGGCTTTGGCAACAGGTTTCAAGGCTGCCGTTCGCGAATTGATGTAGTTGATCAGGGACTCCGCGTCCTTTTCCGTCAAGCTCAGGCTCGGCATATTGACCTGATTGAAGCGCTTATAGAGCGCGGTAGCGACGGGATCATTCTCTTGGAGCATTTTGTCGGGATGCGTGATGAAGCGCACCAGCCAGTCGTGTTGACGAGCGGAAGGCACTCCGGCGAGATCCGGACCGATATTGTCGCCTTGCCCGACGGTGTGACAGGCAGCGCAGGCGGTTCGGAACAAACTGGCGCCCTGTTCGACTTCCGCCGAGTCCAGCGCCGGCTTTTGAGCGTAGCTGGGCAACTTCTTCGCGTATTTCCATGACGACAGCCAGTCGCCCGCAATCGAAGCAACGTAGCGAGGATCGTCCATGGAGCTATCCACAAACCATTGATTGCTTGGCTCGTTGCCCAGAGTCAGAGAAGTGGTGTGGCCGGTCAGCGGATCTTCGTTCGGCCTCTCCTCCATGCCGATGCTCTTGCGCACGGCATCAATGTCGCTCTTCTTTCCAGTGAGGAAGTACCAGCCGGGGCCGGTATGAAATTTTTCCGCGTATTCTTTCAGGCGCTCCGGAGTGTCGTGCTTGGGATCCACTGTAATGGAGTAAAAAAAGATGTCCTTACCCATGCGGTCGCCCAACAGCTTGTAAACCTGCGACATCTTGGCAGTTTCAAGCGGGCACACGTTGCCGCAACGGGTGAAGATGAAGTTGATGACGACTGTCTTCCCTTTGATGAGATCGTCATAGAATTTCACGGTCTTCCCGTCCTGCGTGATCAGAGGAGCGTTGGGGAAGTGATTGGCGCCCCAGTAAGGATTTCCTTTGTAGTCAGATTGTGCTCCATCTGCCGCCATCGCTGAGCGAGAAAGGACAAGCGCCACTCCCGCCAGAAGAACGGCAGACAGCATGAAATAGGCCCAGTATTTCTGTCGCATGGTTTCGGGGTTCCTCGGACTTCAACTCGACTGTGATTAGGGAATGAAGCAGGCCGCCCAAGAAGGCGGCCTGCTTCGGCTGTGTGTTTACTTACCTAGGAACTTGCCGGAGCCTTTGCCGTTCCCACCGGAACCGGAGTTGCCTCTGCGGGAGCCGCCGAGACCCGAATCTCCACTACCGGAGTCTCCAGAGCCACCGCGGTTTGATCCTCCTTTTCCCGAACCAGATCCGGAGCCGCCTGAACCAGAGCCTGAGCCAGAGCCGCCAGAGCCAGAACCGGAGCCGCCAACCGGAGATGAACCTCCGCTGCCGCTGCCGCCACCGCTGCCGCTTCCACCAGACGAGCCACCGCTGTTGGAACTGGCGGAGCCAGTGACGGCTGCGATGTAGGTAACGCCACTCGGCGTTGGGATTGGAGTCGGCATCGGAACCAGGCCGCGATCAAGCTCCCAGCGGAGCAACATGGCATGGTCCTCGTGCACTGTGTTGTGGCAGTGTTCCATGAACATGCCGTAGAACTCGCGGAACTGCATGGTAAGGGTTACGCTTCCACCCGGACGCAAACGATACACGTCTTTGCGGCCTCGCTCCCATGCGGGGACATTAGAGGCACTGCCGTTGCGGGCAAGAATCTGGCCTTCTTCAAAGTGGATGTGGATGGGATGGTCCCAGCCGCCGCCACCGTTCTGGAGGTGCCAGATCTCGCGCGTGCCCGGCTGAGGCGCGGCAGAGACGCGGCCGTAGTCGGCGGTGAGCATGACGCCACCATCGACTTTGATACCCCATGGATCGCGGTCATTCGGATCGCCCGGACTCGTAGCGCCGCTGCCGAATTCAAACGTGCGCTCGCGTGCCACAGGAATGTTCGAGAGATCGGGATTCGGAATCATGTGATTGGGAACCACGCTCTGGTCCGGCGTCGCAGGATCGCTTACGATGCGGAACTCCAGGAACTTGCCGACGCAAGGATCAGGCGATTTCCCGGAGAGAGCTGCGGCCACGCTTAGGTCCTGCGCCGGTTTCTTGCCGTCCTGGTGCTCGCAGAGATTCACCATCCAGACTTTGTCGCCGATGTTGTAGCGCGAGAAGTCAATGACAATGTCGTAGCGCTCGGCGATTCCCTGCTCGTCGAGCTGACGGACTGTCTGCACGATCGGCATCAGGTTGCCATCGTTGGCAATCCAGATCATTGGCGAGTTGTCGCTGAGAGCGACCTTGAAGAAACGCGAGACGCTGGCATTGAGGATGCGGAAGCGATATTTGCGGCGCTCCACCTCAAAATACGGCTTGTAAGCCAGGTTTACGGTCATCACGTCGCCGAGGAAGCCGTCAAGGTTGAAGATGTCAAAGAAGAGCTGGCCATCCTGGTCGAAGGCTTTATCGGCCAGCATCAAGTTCACGTCGTAATCCAGATTGCCCCAGGACTTTGCGGTGCCGGAGGGCAGACGGAAATTGACGCCGTCATTGATCTCTTCATTTCCGCGATCGAGCGCGCTGTAGATGTTGAACATGGCAGCGTTGCCCTTGTACACGTTCTGCGACGTGAAGCTGAACATGTGATCGTGGAACCAGTGTGTGCTCATAGTCTCGTGCCAGTCACCGGGAACGCGGTAGGTTCCCCCGTTGTCGTCCGGAGCCGCGGCATGAGAGTTGGTTGCGTCAGGATTGATGGTGTCGTGTCCGGCGAGAATGATCGGCCAATGATAGTCATAGTATTGGCCGGGGAAGAAGAAGGCGCCGGTGAAGCCGTCGTTTTCCGCGCCATGGTGGCCGTTGTGTTCGTGAGTGGTGATGGTATGCCGGCCGAAGCCGCCGTTCCTGGTCACATCAGCGGGAAGCTTGTTGTGATGGCGAAACAGGATCGGCTCGCCATAGCGCCCCAGCACCAGCTTGGGCGGAAGCGTTCCGTTAAAGGTCCACACCTTGAGCGGATCCTGAATCGGCATCTTGGGATGGAAACGGAATTCAATGTTGCCGTTGGGATTGGTCTTGGCGCCTTCCTGGGTGACTTCAATCGCTACCTTGGGAAGAAATTCATTCCAGCGCTGATGTGCCCAATCCTGCCCTGGAGGACGCCCTTCACAGGGTCCCAAGACGCCACCGAGTTCGGGCGCCATCTGGATGGGAGTTTGATTCGACATCTCGGTCGGGGCCGGTGTGCACGAGTCCACAGGCTCACGATTCAGGACTTCAAAACGCGGAAGTTCCTGGGTAAACGGTTGCGCGCCGACAAGCGGGCTGCGCGGAGTTCCCGTGGGAATGCCGCTGCCGCCGCTGGCATAAGCGCTCTGGACGAAAGGATTCAAGCCGCTAATGGGGGCCAACGCACCTGCGGAAGTAATGAGGCCCCATTTGATGAGATCGCGGCGTGAAACACGACCTTGAGAATAAGCTGCTACGATTTCTGCCCGTTCTTTGCGGGCAGCTTCAGCTTCCCGAACGCGCGCCCTTGAGGCGTCGCTCGGTAGATAGATAAAGCTCATTTCGGCTGCGCTCCTTGTAATTGGCGTACAAAACCGGCGAAGGCCTGAGGCCAAGGCTCGGGTCAAGCGAAGCACTGTTCGGAAGCAGTCGTAAGAGGGGAGATCGCGCGCACACAGCTTTTACAGTTCGCCCGGACAAACCGTTTGCAGGATCGAGATTTGCAAACATCGTGCCAACTGGGATATCGCTTGGCGTGAGATAGCCCATCTGACGATGATCAGCGCTGGCAAGAGTTTGGCTGGAGCGTATTAAAGACGGCCAAGAACGGCATTAAATTTTCTAATTGGAATTAGAGAATTCACAAAATTGGCAGAAGACTTTAGGAATAAGAATGGCCGCCGGCGCGCCAATCGCCGGCGGCCTTTTGTTTCGCCGCTATGTATGCAGGTTCGGGCGCAGCGAAATCTTCATCTCGGCAGCTCCGGCCCCTCCGGATCTGAACTCGCGACCGCCACCCCGCCGATAGAGTCGACAGCTCAAGGCCCGCTTATGCCAGATGTGCTGCGTCTTTGCGGCGCTGAAAAAGTTGCTTTCACGTCGCCGGAGATGATTCATCCGTCGCGTGTGATCTTACTCAGATAAGTGCACAAAAGTAATAAGAGGCAAATTAAAAATTC
>DATEGH010000311.1:0-25739 GCA_035280185.1 Terriglobales bacterium | reverse complement strand
GAGCGAAGGGAACGAGTCGAACGGGCTGGCGCGCAGCGTTTAGCGCAGCGCAAAACAGAAAATTCTCCCCATCAATCGCGGAGCGCCTAACTTAAATTTGGGCACTCTCGAGTTTCAAACACGTTACGTGCGAACACTTCTTATCGCGCCCCAACCGGCAGCTTGCCATAAAACGCCGGCGGTCCGAACAGCTCCGGAGCCATAGGAACCTCTTCGATCTTTGTAATGTGCACCTCACTGCCGTAGGCCGATTCCCTCGTCGTGCCGTCCGGGTATGTCACGGTTTGCCGGGTGATCCGCTTTTCCTCAGCTGGAAGCCACCCCTCGGTTGGGTCCAGTACGTCGCCTGTCGTTATCCTTTCAATGTTCTCTACCGTCCAATTGGGGTAAATCGCGGGGTCGTCCTTGCTTTCAATCGCATGCTGCCGTTCACACGAAGTGAGCGGAACGTTGATGAACCATCCATCCTGGACTTCCGTTTGCGACGAGCCGTGCCCGGTCTCAAGCGAGGTAGAGCGTGTGCTTACTCCGTTCCTCTGTGTTTCAAAGGTTTGGGCTTTTCAATTTGGATTGTTTGCCAATATCGGCGATTTTGGCAATTGCTTCGTGTTCCTTCGTGTCCTTTGTGGTTAATTGAGAGATCCGCGCTCATCCGCGCAAATCCGCGGTAAGGGGGTTCCGATCTCCCGATGTCCCGATCCCCCGATCTCCCGATGGATCCGCTGTCCATTTCAGAACATCCGCTGTTCAGTTTCGGACAGCGCCGCCCCGCGCCTTTCCATGAACTCATTTACCATCTAGCAGTTAGCATTGGCAGGTGCGATGCTAATAGAGACTAGAGCTGATATAGCCTGAAACTGACGAGGGGTAGTCCCATGGCATTCTTTCGCGATTTGCGAGTTGCGGCCCATTCCCTGATGCGCACGCCCGGAGTCTCGTGTGCGGTCATTCTCACGCTGGCGCTGGGCATCGGCGCCAACGCTGCGATGTTCACGCTGGTGCGAGGCGTTCTGATGAAGCCCCTCGTCAATCGCGGCGAGGACCGGCTGGTCTATATCCGCCAGAGCGCTCCCGGCGAAGGCGCCGAAAACGTCACGTTCTCCGTTCCTGAAATCCAGGACTTGCAAGCCGGCGTGAAGACGCTCAAGACCTTCGGCGATTTCTCCGTCATGGGATTCACCATGGTTGGCCTGGGCGAACCTCGCTCCATTCAGGGCGGCGTCGTCAGCGGCTCGTTCTTTGACGTGATGGGTCTCCATCCCGTGCTCGGGCGGCTGATCGGCCCGCAGGATGACGGCCCGAATGCTGCCGGCGTGGTGGTCCTTACCTATCGTTTCTGGGCGACCGAACTTAAAAAAGATCCGTCCGTCATTGGCAAGACCGTTCGCTTGGGCAGCATTGGCGACCGCAGTGCCACCGTTATCGGCGTTCTTGAGCCTAGCGTTCCTTACCCGCAGGATACCCAAATCATCGGCAACGTGGTCACCAGCCCGCATCACCTCTCCGCAACCATGGTCACAGGCCGCATTCATCGCATGACCGAGCTCTTCGGACGCCTCGCGCCCGGAGCCACTCTTGACCAGGCTCGCGCCGAACTTCGCTCTGTTTATGGCGCGATGAAGAAGGCGCATCCCGAGGCCTATTCAAGCAATGCCAATTTTCAGATCTCGGCCAAACTCTTGCGTGACCAGATTACCTCCGGCGCGCGGACCATCCTTCTCGTGCTGCTGGCGGCTTCGGCACTGGTATTCATCATTGCCTGCTCGAACGTGGCCAACCTGGTTCTGGCCCGCACCGTTCGCCGGGAAAACGAACTGGCCATCCGCACCGCGCTGGGCGCCAGCCGGTGGGCATTGCGCCGCATGCTGCTGGCGGAAAGCCTTCTGCTGTGCAGCGCCGGCGCTCTCCTGGGCGTGCTGAGCGCGCAGCCTATGGTGGCAATTCTGGCTCGCTACGCCTCGCGTTTCTCGCTCCGCGCCGCCGATCTCACCGTTGATTCCAGCCTGCTCTGGGTGGGAGCAGCGCTGGCACTGATCGCAGCGGTAGTTCTGGCTTTTGTCCCGCGGCTTCCTTCGGGCGATAGCTCCAGCGGATTGAGCCTGGCCGGCGGCAGCATACGCGCAACCAGCAGCGCCAGCCGGCGCCAGCGGATCTTCGCCGTCACTCAGATTGCCGCATCTTTCGTACTGCTGGCCGGCGCGAGTGTCTTGATCTCCACATTGATTGCGATGCAAACCGCGCAGACCGGTCTGGACACCCAGCACGTCTTGGCAATCGACGTACCCGCGATGACTTACGGCAAGTCGCATGAGCAGGTGGTGGATTTCTACAAGGAGGCAATGCGCCGCATTGAGGCGCTTCCCGGCGTGAGCAAGACCGCGTTTGGCGACGTGGTTCCCTGGCGCGATGCCAACAGCGTGTTCGGCATTCAATTCTCCGGCGATGGTCACACCCATGCTGCCGGCGTGGAAGATCCCCGCGCCCAGGGCAGCTCGATTTCTCCCGGCTACTTTGCCGCGCTTGGCGTTCCCATCATCGCCGGCCGCGATTTCAACGAGCTCGACGGCAAGAGTCAGGACCCCGTCGTCATCGTCAGCGAAACCCTGGCGCAGCGCATGTTTCCCAACCAGGATCCCATCAATCGCCACGTCTATTGGACCGATCCCGTGCTGCAATTTCTCCCCGGCTCAAAGGAAGAGAAGGCCCGCTTTATGGCGCCGCGCCGCATCATCGGCGTGACTGCCGATATTGATGACCAACATGTGATTCCTCAGCCAACGATGACCATATACAGTCCCTTCGACGAGGGACCGCTGTTTGGCGGCCGCCTCTTCATCCACGCTCGCGGAAATCCTTATGAATTGGTCGCGCCGGCCACCAGCATCATTCGCAGTCTTTCCGCGGACCAGCCTGTTGAGCGCCCGGCAACTCTCAAAGATGCTCGCGCCGAAGTGCTCACGCCTGATCGGTTGAACTCGCTGGTCTTTGGCGCGTTTGCTCTGGTTGCGCTGATCATCGCCGTAGTTGGCGTGGCCGGCGTTCTGGCATTTTCCGTCAGCTCTCGCCGGCGTGAGTTCGGCATCCGCCTGGCGCTTGGATCGCAACCGCAGAGTCTTCTGCGCGGCGTGATCAACGAAGGCGCGGTTATGGCAGGGCTCGGCATCGTGGCAGGAGCGATTTTCGGATTCGCCCTGCTGCGAGTAGCAGGCAGTTATCTGGCGGACTTGAAATCGCCCGGCGTCCTGCCGGTGATTGTCTCTGCCCTTCTGCTTCTGACAGTCGCGGTAGTCGCGTCAATGATGCCGGCGGTTCGCGCAGCGCGCGTGGATGTGATCCAGGCGCTCCGCTCCGAGTGACGCTTCGTAGTAGAATCTGAAGCCCTCTAGCGAATCTCTAAATCCATGCACCCGATCATGCTTGCCACGCTCGTGGAAAGTTCTCGCACCGCGGTCGCGATGTGCGTCGCCGGCGCCATAGTTTTCCTGATCGGACTATCGGCCGCGAAAAACGATGTCGCGCAGGCTCGCGGCCTGGAGAAGATCGTAGCCTTGCGCAATGTGTGCTTCGCTGCCCCGCTGGCGGTCTTCGGCACACTGCATCTCTTCGCCCCGCAATTCGTCAAAGACCTGGTGCCGCGGTACATGCCCGGACGTATGTTCTGGGTCTATTTTGTCGGCTGCGCGTTGATCGCCGCATCTTTGAGCATCGCCACCAGGGTCGCGGTGCGCTGGTCCGGCCTTCTGGTCGGAATCATGATGTTTCTGTTCGTCGCGATGCTCTATCTGCCTTTCGCGCTAACGCACCTGCACGCCAGAATTACCTGGACCATCGTCTTTCGCGAGACCTCCTTCGGCGGCGCCGGCTGGATTTTTGCCGGAACCGCAATCAACGGATGGCGCGGGCGCACCAGAAGCACGCTGATCAACGTGGGCCGCGTTTGCGTCACGATGGCCCTGATCGTTTTTGGTGTTCTGCACTTTCTGCACCCGACTGGACTTCCCGGAGTCCCGCTGCAAAAACAGATGCCGGCATGGCTTCTGGGACGCGTGCTCATTGACTATGTCACGGGCGCAGCTCTTCTCCTAGCCGCCGGAAGCGTTCTGCTGAACAGGAAAGCGCGGACAGTGACAACCTCTCTCGGCGGTTGGCTCTTGCTAATGGTCCTGGTCATTTATCTGCCCGTGATGCTCTCGGCGCTATTGCAGCCGGGACTCGAGGTCAAAGTCGAGGGGATCAATTACTTCGCCGACACGCTGCTGTTTGCCGGAGCCATCCTCGCGCTGGCGGGTGCGTCGCCACGGTCCGAGCAGGCCAGCGTTCCGGCTCACATAACAAAAACGGTTTCGGCGACGGCCACGGAACCTTCTCGCCAAGGGTAGAGGAATTTCTCTCGTCTTTGAAAGCCGTGAAACTCCGCTTACTCCGTTCCCCCGTGTTGCAAAGGTTTTTCTTCAACGTGTTCAAAGGTTTTCTTCCAATGCCCACTCCACCGTTACGTCCGGGGTCGCGACCGCGACCGTGCCGTACAGCGGTCACCTGCCTTTGAACGATTCAATCAATTGCCCGGCCTGCTGCTGATCGATCCCTGCAAATTTGAACTGAAGGCGGACCGAATTGAACAGGGAGACATCCGGCCGCACGGGGCGCGAGCGGTCTTGCATGCCGCGGATGCTCACGTGTACCGCCTTGAGCGGAATGTCCGCCGACTTCGCCAGCACCTGAATCAGCTCCACTCCGCAGCACGCCACGCCGGCCAGGAACAGTTCCGCCGGCGTGACTTCCTCTCCCGGACAGCCGTTCTGCTCCGGGCCGTCCACCACCAGATGATGATTGCGCGCTCCGCACAGCACCCGCCCAAAAACCGTGCTCGATTCTGCCCGGACTTCATACTGTCTCGTCTCTGACTGTGCCATAAGAATTCCTCTCTCTACGGATCAGCGAATTCCAACCTGGCCTTTTGCCGAATCCACCAGCTTCTTCGTGTCCCAGCCGACGCCGTCTTTAAAGACGATCTCTACATTTTCGATGTCTGAAATCTTGTTTGAGGGGTCGCCCTTCACCAAGACGATGTCCGCCTGCTTGCCTTGCTCCAGCGAACCAATGTGCTCGGCCAATCCAAGAAACTGCGCGCCGTTGAGCGTGTAGATCTTGATCGCCTCCAGCGGAGTGAAGCCTGCTTCCACCAGCAGCTCCAGTTCGCGCTGATCTCCATAACCTGCGATGGTCCCGCCAATGCCCGTGGGATCGAGGCCTGCCAGTAGCGTGCCGCCGGCTTTCACAAACGCGCGTTCGAATTGCATCTCTTTGGGAAACATCGCCGGCCACGGACTGTCCTTGCGCTCTACGATCCTCTTGCGGTTCTGCTGATAAGCTTTCACGGCGTCATCACTGAGCGCGTCCAGCACTTTCTGCGGTTCGTCCGGGCGCGACGGCACGAACTGCTCAAACACCGGTAGAGTGGAAGTCACAGCCACGTGGTGCTCGACAAGGGTCTTGATGGTCTGCTGAATTTCCGAACCATTCACATCGAGCTTGGATGCCGCAGTCGCTGCCGCGTTCGGATTGGGGCAGACATCAGGCTGCTTGCCGGGAAAAAATTCCGTGTCTACTGTCAGCCCGTGCTCCAGATCGTCGATGCCAAGCTCGGCCGCTTCACGAAATCCAATGGAGCACAGGTGTCCGGTGACTTTGATGTTGTGCTGGTGCGCCGTCTCAATCGCGGCTTTCAGTTCGGCGCGTGTGAGCACGTTGTATGCCTTGAATGAGCCCGCGCCTTCGCTGATCCAATATTCCACTGTGCGCCGCGCATCGTCGGAGCCGGTGAGCTCGTGCATCTGCGGAGTGAAGGCGCCCTCGCCTTCCAGATAGGGTCCGGTAACGTTCATCTTCGGTCCAACGAACTTTCCGGAATCAACTCTCTTTTTGAGTTCAAGATCCAGATACGGTTCCACGCTGCCGGTGGTTCGAATTGTAGTAACTCCCAGCGCTAGATAGAGCCGCAGAAAGCTGAGCGGCATGTCATGGTAGAGACCATCCACCGGATAGAAAAGATGGTCGTGCATGCCAACCAGGCCGGGCAAAGCGGTGTAGCCGCTCAAATCCATGCGATTGGCGTCCGACGGAATCGTCACCGAGCCGTCGTTCCCGATCGCAGCAATCTTGCCGTTTGCGATCACGATCGTCTGGCCGGTTTTGGCGGGCGCTCCCGTGCCGTCGACCACGCGCACATGCTCCAGCGCGATCACCGGAGATTGCACGCGGATAAATTCCTTCGGATCTTGCCTCGACTGCTGGGCAAAAGCTGAACTGAAGAACAGCAACAGGAATACGGCCGTCATTTGACGCATGAAGAATTCTCCTGAGCGAGACCGAGCAGCATAATTGTTTCGGTCAACTCAGCGCAATGAGCACAGATCTCGATCTGTCCTGCGTCAAAGGATAATTCTTGACTTCCGAGCCTGAACGCTGCCAACCAAACTCAGCAAGGGTATGAGTGACATGCTGCTGTTCTGAGTTTGGCTGCGTTGAGAACTCGCTCTGGGCCCCGCAACCCATTGGTACTAAGACGTTTGGGCGAGCCGTCTCCTCAAACTCATAGCGCGAGTTCAGAGCTCCCGAAACTCATATATTAATTTTTGTAGCGAATTTTGAAGTCCCTCCGGATTAACGTATCTTTACACGAAATCCGCTTTTAACCAACTGAAAATAAATGATTTCAGATTGGCACATGCAATGCATATAGCTGGATCAGAGATTTCTGTCTCATTTTGGAGAGAAGAAGAATGTTCAATTTGAAGTCCTTGTCTAAGCTTTCCTTGGCGTTGGCGCTGGCAATTCCGGTTGCCTTTGCGACGCTGGGAACGCCAGTGCTGATGGAGGCGCAGGCAATCAGCGGCGACATCCTCGGCGTTGTGATGGACTCCAGCGGAGCCGTTGTTCCCAACGTGCAAGTGGTTGCGACCAATATTGGCACCGGCGTGAAGACCACCACAGTAACTAATGGAGGTGGTGAATACCACTTCATTAACCTTCCTGTCGGCCATTACAGCCTGCAAGTGAGCGGCAATGGCATGAGCGGCGGGTACAAAGATGTTGAGGTGCTTCTGAACAAGCGATCCACGGCCAACATCACGGCTGCGGTTGCCGCTGCTTCCACCAGCATTGAAGTCAGCACCACCGCTACCACGATTGACACTACTACTCCGCAGATCCAGAGCACCTTCGAGAATCAGCAGGTCCAGGATATTCCAACTGCGACGATCGGCTTGGGCGTCCTGAATCTGTCCTTGCTGAATGCCGGTGTGGCCACCAGCGGCGGCATCGGGCTTGGAACTGGACCTTCGATTTCCGGCCAGCGTCCGCGCAACAACAACTTCACCATTGAAGGCGTCGACAACAATGACAAGGGCGTGACCGGTCCTCTGGTTACCGTCCCGAACGACGCCATTCAGAACTTCACCGTTCTTCAGAACCAGTTCTCTGCCGAATACGGGCACTCCTCTGGTGGACAGTTCAATGAAACGCTTGTCAGCGGAACCAATCAGTGGCATGGCCGGCTGTACGAATACTTCCAGAACCGGAATCTGAACGCCATTGATGCCTCAAGCGCTCGCACCCAGACGGGGCCGAACTTTGTCAACTCGGAATTTGACAACAACCGCTTCGGCGGACAGGTAGGCGGACCTATCGTTAAGGATAAGGTCTTCTTTTTCACCAATCAGGAGTACAACCCGGTTCACTTCGCCGTGGCTGGTCAGTTCGCGTGCGCTCCCACTGCTGCCGGCTATGCCGCGCTTCAGACGCTGCCGGGGCTTAGCCAGACCAATTTCACCGTGCTGCAGAACTCGTTGGGTACTGCGGCGACCCAGGCTGCCTTGGATGGTTCCGGGAACTGCGCTCCGACTACTGGGGGCTCAGTGGGCGCTCCTGTGGGCGAAATTGATTTCAACCCCAACACCTTTAGCAACACATACACCACCGCCAACAGCGTCGACGTGAATCTTTCAGAAAAGGACCAGATTCGCGGCCGGTACATCTTCGAGAGAAACAACCAGCAGGTTGTGCCGCAGCTCCCCAAGTTCACCACCGATGTTCCATTCCGGGCGCACGTATTCACATTCAGCGAGTACCATACATTTGGTCCTACGCTGACGAACGAACTGCGTCTCGGGTACAACCGCACCGCATCCAATTTCCCCGCGGGCAACTTCAGCTTCCCCGGACTTGACTCCTTCCCCAACCTGATCTTCTTTGATTCTTTCAACGACATCGGACCTGGAGATAACTTGCCGCAGTCGAACACTCTGAATTTGTATCAGGCTGTGGATAACATTAATTGGATCAAAGGCAAGCACAACTTCAAGTTCGGTATTGAAGGAAGAGATTACATCTCTCCGCAGCAGTTCACGCAGCGTGCCCGCGGCGATTATGAGTGGAATACCACGGAAGATTACCTGCAAGATCTTTCGCCGACAGCTTTCGGCCAGAGATCTACGGGCAGCAACAACTACTACGGTAACCAGAAGGCCATCTATTGGTACGCCGCCGACGACTTCCGGATTACCAAGAACCTGACGCTCAATTTGGGAATCCGCTACGAGTACACGGAAGTTCCGTTCACCGAGCAGCTCCAGAGCCTGAACTCGGCAGCTAGTGTTCCTGGATTCTTGGTTTTCGGAGCCCCGCAAGCTCCCAAGAACGATTGGGCGCCGCGCATTGGATTCGCCTACTCGCCTGGCAACAATGCTGATACCACCATCCGTGGCGGTTTCGCTCTCACGTATGACGTGCTGTATGACAACCTCGGACTGCTCGCGGTTCCTCCCCAGTTTGGCGGTACCTGCGACGTTTTCCAGAGCGTGAATGGAACAGGCGGTTGTTCCTGGTCAGATACGGCATTCCTGGCCAGCGGCGGTCTTCCTCCCGGCAAGGCAGGCGGAGGTCTCCAGTCTTTTGCCACTGTTGCCGATCAGCGAGCAGCGACGGTCAACTTCATTCCCGACAACATCAAGTATCCCTACTCTGAAACATGGGATCTGGGCATTGAGCACGTGTTTGCCAAGAAGTACACCGCCGAGGTGCGCTACGTAGGAACTCGCGGCATTCACCTGCCAGTCCAGCAGCAACTCAACGTTCAACCGAAGGTTACATCTTCGCTGTTCCTCCCGACCTTCCTGACGCCGCCGGATGCTGCGACAGTTGCCGGTCTGACAACAACGCTGGCTCAGATTCAGGCTCAGCCGCGGATCATTCCCGCGTTTACTGCCAACGGCTTCGTGAACGGAATCACCTCATTCCAGCCGCTGGGCCAGTCCAAATACGATGGATTGCAGGCACAGTTGACGCGCACCTTCAGCAACGGGCTGCAGTTCCAGGGTGCCTACACCTGGAGCCATGCCTTTGATAACTCCACCGCAGATGTGTTCTCGACGGTGCTGACTCCTCGCCGTCCTCAGAACTCACAGAACTTTGCGGCGGACTACTCAACCTCAGCTCTTGATCGGCGGCAGCGTTTGAGCTTGTCAACAATCTACGACCTGCCGTACTTCAAGAACTCGTCGAACTGGCTTGCTAAGAACCTTCTGGGTAACTGGGAAGTCACTCCCGTATGGCAGCTTCAGTCGGGTGAACCGTGGACTCCGCAGAGTGGCGTGGATGCCAACCTGAACGGTGACAACGCTCCGGACCGCACTATCTTCAATCCGAATGGTGTGCCGGGGACTGGCACGACGGTTACTCCGCTTAAGAATGCAAGCGGCGCTACCGTTGGCTATGTTGCCCTTGACCCCAACGCTCAGTACATCCAGGCGCAGAAAGGTGCGTTGTCGAATATCGGCCGCAACACGCTGCTGCTTCCGCGGACCAACAACTGGGATCTGACAGTGGTAAAGAGTATCAAGACCACTGAAAAGACGACTCTCCAGTTCCAAGCGCAAGCCTTCAACGTGTTCAATCACTCGCAGTTCATCGCCGGAAGCGTGAACACGGTCGAGCCACACGGCTTTACCGGTATCACCAACTTCGTTCGCGTGAACGGCAACCATTTCAACGATCCGACTGCGATCTTCAACAACAACGCTCGCACGATGCAGCTTGCGGCGAAGTTCATCTTCTAACCATCAACCCAGCAAGACTCGGAAGGGGAGCGGAAACGCTCCCCTTCTGCTTTTCTCCTTCTCATCAACTCGAACTTTGTCAGTCTTGGTCCCGCGTTTTTTCACCTGCTCCCCTCAATTTTACCTATCCCACGGATATCTCTCCCGCTCAATCGCAGGCAGCTCGCCGTAGGTGAGTGCGGCATCAGCGGCCTTGCCGACTAGCTCCTCGATTTTGCTGATGGCCTTACGCCGGCAGTAGCGCTCAAGCTCCGCGAGCATCTCGCTAAAAATTTCAGGCCCATCGGTCAGGACAACGCTGGCTAGCTCTACCGCGCGGGCGCCGCTCAGCAGAAATCGCAACACATCTTCAGCAGAGCGCGCGCCATTCGTTCCGATGATGGGAACCGCACGCGAAACATTGCGCCAGGCTTTGCTCACCCAGTAAAGGCTTGCCGGCAAAGACCATCCGCCGCCGATCGCAGCCCATGAGCCGAGCACCGGACGCTGGGTTTCGATATCGGGCATGAAGCCGGGAACGCGGCCGGTGAGCACCAGCATGTCGGCGCCTTCCTCCACGGCAATTCGTGCGAGAAGAAGCGGATCGTCGGTCTGGGCGGTGAGCTTGACCGCGAGCAGCACTTTCACAGCACGCCGCGCCTGCCGGACGTAATCGCGAACGGCTTCAGCCGCGGTGATCTGGCGCACAGCGCCGCCAGCGCCTTCCCGTCCGTGGGGAGCGCTCAGGTTCAGCTCAATCCAGCGCAGGCCGGCCGCTTCCATCTTCTGCGCGATTTCCGCCGCGGGTCCGGCTGCGGCAACCGTGATACTTCCGGCAACGATGGAATTTCTTTTAACGGCATACCCGTCCAGCTCGGCCAGCATCTTAAGCCAGTCATCCAGCGCGACCTGCGCCAGCCCGGAGCGGCAGAACAATGATGCACGCCTGCGCTCGGGAGAGTCCCACGGGATCACATGCCAGTTTTCGTCCAGCAGAACGTAGTCGGCGGTCGAGAGCTGGCGGGCCGCTGCCGGCGATTCGTTTACCGACTTGGCGATCACCGCTCCCGCGCCGGCATCAATGGCCGCGCGGATTGCCGCAGCGGTCATGGTGAATTCACTCGATCCGCAGATCAGCGGGTTCTTGAGCTGAATCCGGCCGAGCTGAACAGAGAGGTTCATCGCTCAGGGTCGGCCGGTTGCTCCGGCCGCGACCTCCTGCAACTGCTTGATCCAGTTCTTTGCTCCTGACGAGAGGGCAGCGACGTCGGACGAAACGGCAATAAAACGATAGCCGGCCGCTGCGGCCTGGGCAGCACGTGCCGGCGAGTCGGCATAGATTCCAAGATGGACGCCCTCAGCGCTCGCCGCGTGCTCAATCGCTCGCAGCCGCTCCTGGATGGCAGGATCGTCGAGCTTGCCGGGAACTCCCATATCCACCGTTAAATCCAGAGTTCCGATGAACGCCACGCTCAGCCCGCGAACCAGCGCTTCCACAGGCTGCTCCAGCTCCTTGCTCTCAAGCTGCCCGATCACGAGCACCTCGTCGTTCGCGCGGTGAATGTAGTCCAGCAGCGGCTCTGCCCCGAATCCGGCAGCCGATTGCGCCAGGCTGATGCTGCGGCTCCCTTGCGGCGGATATCTGCATGCCTGCTGAAAGGCAAGCGACTGCGCGCGGGTCTGGACCTGCGGCAACTGGATGCCGGCCGCGCCTGCTTCCAGCAGCCGGTTGATCGGCCCAGGATCGAAGTGCGGCACGCGAACCACCACGGGCAGCCCGCTGTTCAGCCCGGCCAGAATCATCGTTCCGGCTTCGCTTTCGCTGATCTGGGAATGCTCAAGATCACAGATCACGAAATCGAGACCGGCGCGCGACAGGATTTCGATCACCTCGCGCCGTCCCAGCTTCACAAAAGTGCCGAACGCCGCGCCCTGCTTCAGCTTTTGACGGAGTTGTGCCGCAGGGGTGCTCATCTCGTAAAAAGAGAACTCATTGTATATCGTAACGTTCTCTGGACTTGACCTCTGGCCGCGCGCTCACTAATATCGCAAGTCCGCGCTGCTGGGGCCTATGTCATTCCGCTCTCGATCCTGCCCATCCACGATACGTGCTGTAACCCGAAGCGGCTCCGGGACTCATTTATTGCTGAGCTGCGCGCAGGGAAAGGACCTTCGGTGAGCCTCTACGAACTAAGCCGTGCGTGCTACGAACTGCGCGACGAAGCCAAGCGCCAGCAGTATCGTTCCAATCCTGAGGCCTACGCCGCCTGCTTCAGCCTTACCGCGCGCGAGCGCGAGATGTTCTTGAAGCTCGATTGGCGCGCGCTGGCCGAGAGCGGTGTGAGCATTTACGTCCTCACTAAATTGGGCGCCACGGCGAACGTGGAATTCCTTGAACTCGAGGGCGCCATGCGGAACATGAGCAAGCAGCAGTTTGTCGAGTTTCTGGGGCAACAAGCGAAGGACAGCCGTCGCTTCGCCCTGGGCACAGATTGAGAACTCTCGCGGAGGCGGAAAACTCTCATGGCCAGAATCGTCGCCGGACTTGGCTGTTCCCACGCGCCTTCCATCGCCCATGCTTACGATCACGCGCTAACGAATGATCCCGGCTGGCAGCCGCTGTTTCGCGCCTTTGAAAAATCGCAGCAATGGCTGGAATCGCTGAAGCCGGATGCGCTGGTGGTGATCTACAACGATCACGTGGACCAGTACTTCTACGATGCCTGGCCCACCTTCAGCATCGGCGTGGCCGAGCAGTACGACATTCCGGACGAAGGCCTGGGCGCACGCGCCTTTCCGCCGGTCCCTGGGCATCGCAAGATGGCGGTCCACATTGCGGAGCGCATGATAGAAGATGGCTTCGACCTGACAGCATCGCACCGCATGTCGCTCGATCACGGTTTTCTTTCCCCCATGCCGCTGCTTGACGAGGGCTGGAAGATTCCGGTGGTTCCCATCACCATCAATGTTGTGCTAGAGCCTCTGCCCTCGCCGCGCCGCTGTTGGCAAATGGGAGAAGCCGTGGGCCGCGCCACCCGCAGCTTTCCCGAGAACCTGCGCGTGATCGTCTTCGGTACCGGTGGTCTGTCCCATATGCTCACCGGCCCTAATTGCGGCCGGGTTGCCCCGGAATGGGACCGCAAATTCATGGACCTGATTGAAACCGCTCCCGAGCAATTGAACTCTTACAGCATGGCCGATTTTGCCCGGCTCGGCGGAGAGCACTCCGTGGAAGTGGCGCAGTGGATGGCCATGCGCGCCGCGCTGCCGGCCAACTCGCGCGTGGAACGCAAATTCTATTACCCCTTCGGCATGATGGGATACGGCATCATCGGTTTTCGCGCCCCCGACGGAGAAGTATGATGGCGCTCAATAAAACTCGGAGCTTTTGATGATCAGAACTGGACGCCAATTTCTGGATTCGCTGCGCGACGACCGTGAGATATGGATTGACGGCGAGCTCGTGAAAGATGTTACCCGTGACCCGCGCTTCAAGCCGGTAGCGGAATCCATCGCCGAACTCTACGATCTGCAGCACGATCCCACACTCCAGTCGAAGCTGACTTACGCCGGCAGCGATGGCGAACTCACCGGTCTTTCTTATATCGAGCCCAAGTCGGCGGCCGACCTGGTGCGCCGCCGCGAGATGGTGAAGCTCTGGATGGACTGGACCGGCGGCATGATGGGCCGCAGTCCGGATTTCATGAACGTCCACATGACCGGTTTCGGCTCCGCGTATGATTACTTCGCGCGCGCAGACGAGCGCTTCGGGCGCAACATCCGGAACTACTGCGATTATCTGCGTAAGCACGATCTCGCGCTCACCCACACCCTCATTAATCCGCAGACTGACCGCTCCAAACCGGTCCACGAGCAAGCCACGGCGGCTGCCATCGTCAGGGAAACCGATGCGGGAATTGTGATTCACGGCGCGCGTATGATTGCCACGCTCGCGCCGTTTTCGAACGAGATCGCCGTGTTCCCTTCGACTTTCCTGCAAGTTTCCGAAGAAGCCAAGCCGTATGCATTTGCTTTCAGCATTCCCATGGCGACGAAAGGGTTGCGCTTTATCTGCCGTCCGGCCATCACGCCGCCTGGAGGGCGCGTGGAAGATTATCCCTTCTCCGCGCGGCTTGACGAGATGGATTGTGTGGCCATCTTCGATAACGTGCTGGTTCCGTGGGAGCGCGTCTTCATTTATCAGGAGCCGAAGCTGGGCAACGGCATGTTTGTGGAGACCGGCACCATCAACCAGATCATGCATCAGTTCGCCGTTAAGAACCTGGCCAAAGCGGAGTTTCTTTTGGGCGTGGCGCTCAACATGGCCGACGCAGTAGGCATCAACGGTTTCCAGCACGTGCAGAACTATCTGCATGAAATGATCAACACGGTGGAGCTGGTGCGGAGCTGCATTCGCGCCTCGGAGGTGGATTGCGTTCCCGGGCCGAACGGCACGGTGCTGCCCAATGATCAGCCGCTGCTCACGGTGCGCACGCTCTTTCCGCAGCTTTATCCCAAGCTGGTGGAGACCATCCAGATTCTCGGCGCCAGCGGGCTGGTGATGGTGCCGAGCCACGTCGAGCTCTCCGGCGAGCGCGCGGCTGACGTGAAGAAGTACTATCAGGGCGCCAACATCAGCGCGGAGAAGCGCATTCAACTGTTTCGCATCGCCTGGGACGTTTCCTGTTCTTCCTTCGCCGGACGGCAGACGCTCTATGAAAGATACTTTTCCGGCGATCCTTGGCGGCTGGCCATGCTGCGTTACCAGAGCTATCCACGCCAGAAAGAACTGAAGGAACGCGTCTGGGATTTTGCCCGGCGCACCGCGGAGTGGGAAACGAACCACCGCGCGGAAGAAGAGAAGAGCCATGTCACGGCCTGATAATAATGCGGTGGTAGCAGCAGCGAAGTTTCGCGATGTGATCCGTCATCTTGCTTCCGGCGTGACGGTGATCACGGCTTCGCTTGCCGGCGAACCCGTTGGCATGACGGCCACCGCAATGTGCTCGGTTTCGGCCACGCCGCCATCGGTGCTGGTTTCTCTGCAATCCAACACGCGTACGGCAATCGGCGTGGCGGAATCCGGCTTTCTCGGAATTCATCTGCTGCGCCACGCGGGAAGGAACATTGCCGAGCAGTTCGCTTCGCGCGGCGAGCACTTCGCGAACATCAACTTTGACCGTGATAGCCAGACCGGGGTTCCGCTGCTGAGCGATGTTCTCGCCTGGCTGCTCTGCGCAGTGGAGCAAACCGTTCCAGCATCTGATCACACCATCTTTGTCGCTCGCGTGCTGGACTGCGAACTCAAGGACCGGGCGCCTGATCCGTTGCTCTACTTCGACCGCAGCTATCGGCAACTTGCATCGGGCGCGGAACCGGCAACGCAGAACCTGGAGCCCTGGGGTTCCGCGCAAGATACCGGACTGCCCGGCTGGGGCTGGCCGTAAATTCAGGAGGAACCATGGACGCTGTTGCACGGCTGATGCAACATTCAATTGATCTGCACGTTCATCCTTCGCCTTCCCTGTTTCCGCGGCGCATCGACGCCGTAGAAGCTGCGCGGCAGGCGGCTGAAGCAGGCATGCGCGCCATCGTCATCAAAAGCCATCATCACAGCACCGCGCCGGAACTGCTTCCGCTGAAGGCGCATTCGCTCAGCCAAATCCCGCTCCAGGTGTTTGGCGGCGTGGTACTCAACAGCTATGTGGGCGGGCTGAATCCCTATATCGTCGACATGACGCTGCGCATGGGCGGAAAAATCGTGTGGTTCCCGACCATCTCCTCGGAAAACCACATCAAGCACCATCAGGCTCAGCCGCACATGAAATTTCCCTCGCAGGTTGGCCGCGAGCTGCCTGACATTGTGGTGAAAGTGCTGAATGATCGCGGCGAGCTTCTGCCCGAAGCACGGCAGATTCTGGAGCTCATCGCCGATGCTGACGCCATTCTTTCTTCCGGCCATGTTTCGGTTCCGGAAGCGCTGGCCCTGCTGCGCGGCGCGAAGGAAGCCGGCGTGCGCCGCATGCTGATCAATCATCCTGACTTCGTCATTGACGCCAGTGAAGCGGACGTGCAGGAATTCGTGCGACTGGGCGCTTACATCGAGCACTCCATGTGCATGTATCATCCGGAATCGACCTTCCATCTCTGGAACTTTGATCGCCTGAAGCGCTGGATTGAACTGGTGGGCCCGGAGCGCACGTTGCTGGGCTCCGATCTGGGACAGAAGAACAATCCGCTGCCGGTGGAGGGGCTGCGCTACACCATAGAGAAGCTGCTCGATATCGGTATCAAAGAGCGGGAGATCGAGTTCATGATCCGGAAGAATGCTGAAACATTGCTGGGACTGGAAGAGGCGGCGGAGCGGCGTCTTCCGGCACGGAAGGGAGCATAACCATGAGCACCGGAAATACAGCGCAAGAAACCGGCAAGAAGCGGACGGGCGGACGCGTACACAACTGGGAGCAGATTCCTTCCGAGCCGGTGCGCGCGGGGCTGAGCCGCAAAGGTTACAAATGGCAGAACATGATGATGGTAATGAACGAGTGCCATCCCGGCATGAAGCTCAACCCGCACAGCCACACCTTCGAGCAGCTCGCGTATATTGTCAGCGGACGCGCCATTTACCACATTGACGGCGTAGGCCACGAGGTGGGGCCCGGCTCGCTGCTGGTGATTCCCGCGTACGCCGTACACTACATCGAACCCATCGGAACGGAACCCGTAATGAACCTGGATTTCTTTCAGCCGGCGCGGGAAGACTACATGCATCTGGTGAAGTATCTGGAAGAAGATTCGCAGAACGGATAGGAAAGTTGAGAACGATTTATGTCTGAAAGCGCGCTGAAGTTCGATCTCTGTTGCGCCGCGCGGCTGCTGTATCGTTTCGGCATGAGCGTGGGAAACGCGGGGCACCTGAGCATCACTCTGCCCGAAAACAGAATGCTGGTGAACCGATTTGGCCCGTCATTCGCCACCATGACCCCCGCCGATGTGCTCACCATGGACTACAACGGCAACGTACTGGAGCATGATCCATCGGTCAAGCCCTACGTGAATGAGACCATCCATCTTCACGGCGTGATTCACCGCTACAATCCGCAGATTGCCGCTGTCGCGCACACGCATCCGCCGGCCACCGTAACCTGGACCACCTTCCGTACGCTGCCTCAGACTTTCGATCAGGAAAGCTGCCTGTTGACCGACGACATTGCCATTGTGGACGAGGACTTCACCGGACTGGCTTCTTCAGAAGACCGCCTTCGCCCATTCGCCAAAGCCCTGGCCGAGAAGCCCGTGGTGATGCTGCCCAATCATGGCGCTATCGCAACCGGACCCAACATCCAATCCTGCATTTTCCGCATGATGCTGCTGGAGGGAACATGCCAGCGGAATATCTCCGTGGCAGCGGCATCCCAGGCTACCGGCCTCAGGCCCCACCCGATTACCCACGAGCATGCTCTGACGGCCAAGCAGGAGCTGGCGAAAATCCCCATTCTCGGGCCTCTGTGGGAAGACCTGCTGAAACGCTTGCGCCAGACCGATCCTGACCTGTTCCCCGGCAAGAGCGAACTTGCCCACGCGGGATGATGTGCTGAAACTCCACTGAGTGATCTACGCGATTCGCTGCTCTACAATGTTTCCGTGGCATTCTTCGCCAACGTCCGCGCCACGCTGGAGATGATCAAATGGGAGCACTCCATTTTCGCGCTTCCCTTTGCTCTTTGCGGAGCTATGCTCGCCGCCGGCGGCCTGCCTACCGCAGCCCAGCTCGGCTGGATCGTGCTGTGTATGGTTGCAGCGCGCTCGGCGGCTATGGCATTCAACCGCCTGGCGGATTCCCGCATTGACGCCGCGAACCCACGCACCGCTACTCGCGCTCTGCCCGCGGGTGTCTTATCGCGCAAGTTCGTGGGTGGTTTCGTCATTATCTCTTGCGTAGTTTTTGCGCTCAGCGCCGCGCAACTCAACCGGCTGGCGCTTTGGCTCTCGCCGCTCGCGCTGGCGATCCTGTTGCTGTATTCATACACCAAGCGCTTCACCCGGTGGTCGCATCTGGTGCTTGGCTTTGCGCTGGGCATTGCGCCGGCGGCAGCCTGGATCGCGATTCGCGGCGCGCTCGATCCACGCATTCTTGTGCTGACAGCGGCTGTCACGTTCTGGGTTGGCGGCTTTGACGTGCTTTATGCCTGCCAGGACACCGAATTCGACCGCGCCAATTGCCTGCATTCTGTTCCGCAGGCGTTCGGGATCAGCCGCGCGCTGCTGTTGGCGCGAGGCTTGCATCTGCTTATGCTTGGTCTGCTGGGCGCATTGATAGTACTGTTTGGGCTGGGTAAACTCGCGATCGTCGGCGTACTGGCCGTGGCGCTTCTACTGGCCTATGAACACTCGCTCGTCTCGTCTACAAATCTGAGTCGGCTCAATGCGGCATTCTTCACCATGAATGGCGTAATCTCAGTGGTGTTCTTTGTATTTGTGGCGGCGGATTTGCTGAGAGCCCATCACTAATCAAGGGCCAAACTCGAACATCAGCCCTCCCCGGCCTTCTTTCGCTTTGCAGGCGCTGACACGCCGTGCACCTCTTTCTTGCGCATAGACCGGAGCATCTCGGTGCGCAGAAGACGGTTGGCTTTGGTCTGGTACCCGCGACCACCTTTCTTCAACCATTCGATCACGTCAATGTCCAGGCGAATTGTCACAGGCTTCTTGATCGGACGGTACCACTGCCCTCGCACTGCACGGCGCATCTGCTCGAGGGTAAGCTCCGGGATATCCGACGTGTCTATCCGAGTGTCCGGCATGGCGGCGATGGAGCTAAGCTGTCTGCGCCGCTCAGTCGTAGTCAGGGATTTCGTTTGTTTCATAGAAATGCCTTTCACGCGGGGTGGCTTTCCTTGCTGAAATAATACGTATCACTTCTTCCTCGCCCTCTTCGCGAGCCGTGTGGGCAACCACGAGGACTACGACTCCGCCCACACTTCCTACTGTCCAGAACCTCTGCTCATCTTCGACCACTCGATCGCGGACGATGAAGCAGAACGGGTCGAGGAAGACCTCACGGGCGAGTTCAAATGAGATTTTGTGCTTGCGCTGATTGTCCCGGTTCTTCTTCTGGTCCCATTCGAAACGCACGTGTCTGCCGCTAATCTATTACCAAAGAAGTGGATTTGTCAATGCGTTATTGTATGTACATAATTTGGTCAATTTTGCACGTATATGGCAATCTGACTTCATGCGCGACCCGGTCGAGCTTGAGATCTTCAAGAGCCTGTTTCATTCCATCGCAGAGGAAATGGGCGCGGCGCTGCGGCGGACCGCATTCTCGCCCAACATAAAAGAACGCCGCGACTATTCCTGCGCGGTCTTCGATTCCGATGGCGAAGTCGTTGCCATGGGCGACCACATGCCGGTGCACCTGGGTTCCATGCCGATGTCGGTGGGCGCCGCCATTGAAGCGCTAACGCTTGAGCCAGGTGATGTCGCCATCCTCAATGATCCGTTCCGCGGCGGGACGCATTTGCCCGATATCACTCTGGTAGCGCCGGTGTTCTGCGATGCGCCGAATCGCAAACGGAGCAAGAAGCAAAACGAAAGCAGGAACCCGTCGTTTTACGTTGCTTCGCGCGCACATCACGCCGATGTCGGCGGCACGTACCCTGGCTCCATGGGCATCTGCCGCGAGATCTATCAGGAAGGCGTACGCATTCCTCCTATCAAGCTGGTTGCCGGCGGAAGCGAGCAGGAGGATGTGTTGCGACTGCTTCTGAACAACGTCCGCACGCCCGCCGAGCGGCAGGGTGACCTGAACGCCCAGATTGCCGCGTGCCACACCGGCGCCGCGCGTCTTCAGGAAGCAGTGGAGCGTTATGGACTTGCGAAAATCCAGAGCGTCATGCGCGAGCTTCAGGACTACTCGGAAGAATTGATGCGCGCGTTTCTCTCCCGCGTTCCCCAGGGAACTTACTGCGCGGAAGATTTTCTTGACGATGATGGTGCAGGCTCCGGACCGGTGCGCATCGCGGTCACTTTACGCTTTGCGCCGCAGCAACGATCTCGTCAACGCTCGCAGGCAGGAGTGCCTGCGCTCCAGCCGATCGTCATCGTGGACTTCACCGGTAGCTCGCCGCAAGTTTCCGGCAGCATCAACGCGGTTGAGGCCATCACCTACTCCGCCTGCTTTTATGTTTTCCGCTGCCTGCTGCAAGAGGATGTTCCTGCCGCTGCGGGGCTGATGCGCCCTGTGCGCGTGATCGCTCCGGAAGGAACCGTCGTGAATGCTCGTCCTCCGGCGGCCGTCGCCGGCGGCAATGTGGAAACATCGCAGCGCATTGTGGACGTGTTGCTGCGCGCGCTGGCGCAAGCCATGCCGGATCGCGTTCCCGCTGGCTCTTCGGGCACGATGAACAACCTGACCATCGGCGGCATTGACCCGCGAACCGGACAACCCTTTGCTTACTACGAAACCATCGCCGGTGGCATGGGCGCGCGCCCTGACCGCAACGGCGTAAGCGGCGTACACACTCACATGACCAATTCGCTGAACACGCCGGCCGAAGCTCTGGAGCACGCCTATCCTCTGCGTGTTACTCGCTACGGACTGCGCAAAGGCAGCGGCGGCGCAGGCAAATTCCGCGGCGGCGATGGAATTGTGCGCGAAGTGGAACTGCTGGCCGACTCCGATGTTACGCTCCTCGCAGATCGTCGCACTCGCGGCCCTTACGGTCTCGACGGAGCGGCTGATGGCGCGCGCGGAAGAACCGTGATTGTCCGTGCGAATGGAACTGAAGAGGCCGTCGGCGGCAAGACCAGCCTGCGCCTCAAAAAAGGTGACCGCGTGCGAGTGGAATCACCCGGAGGCGGCGGCTGGGGAAAAGCCTAGCCGCGCGCTCACCATCCCGGATTAAGACTGAACTGCCACAGCCAGTTTCGCAGGGGACGATCGTTCGGATGCGTCAAGCTAACTTCGGCTATGGCATAGCCCAGCAGATTGATTCGCAGCGCGCCGCCATAGCTGGAAACTCCATCACGCGAGCCGCCCAGGAAACTGGCTTTATTGAATCCTGTCCAGGCCACGCCGGTGTCGTAGAAGAATGCGCCTTCCACCGGAGGAATGGGCTTGCTTGGAATCAGGCCGAGTGGGCCCAGCAGTTCCAGACGCGCCTCCGCGTTGGCCACGCCGATCTTGCTGCCGATCAGGTTGTCAAATACCGGACACGAGCCGTTCACGGCCAGGCTTGGGCCGCATTCCTTGGCGGAAAATGAATTCGGATCGTAACCATGCACCAGCGATGGATAGCCGAGGAAGAGCCCTGCCAGTCGCGGATCATCAGCATCGCCGCCGTATCTCCCATACTCAAGCAGGCGGCCGGCAACCGAGAGCGGCCCTTTGATCCGGTAATATCGGCGATAATCGCCCAGCAGGCCCGTGAAGTTGAGCGAACCACCTGCGCCATCCACTTCAAAGCGATAGCTCTGCCCCATGATCGGGCTCGTCCCGCCAAATATGGACGTGTCATACACCAGCGCCGCGCTGGCCGTGGCCATATTGATGGCGGAAGGCGCAGGCAAGTCATGGCTGGTCGCGCCAAGGAACGAGCCATCAACCAGCGAGAAGGCGCTGGTGGTGGCATTCTCGGCAAATCCGATGTTGTTGTACCCAGCGGAAAACTCCACGCGTTGCGCGCGGTTGAACGGATACTGCGCCACAAACGCGAGCTGCCGGTTCAACTCCCAGAAGGTCACGTCTTGCTCCAGCAGCGCCGGCTGGCCGCTCACATTGGCCGTGGCGGTGCTGAATCCGGCGCTGATGTAGGGTACCTGCCCGCCGACAAAGCCCCACGTCCAGCGCGACTTCTGGTTCAGCCACTCAGCCATGCCGGAAATGTTGCGATAAAACGCGTTGGTATTGCCGAAGTTCGAGCTCTGGAATGAGACCAGCAGTTGCCGCTGGTTAAGCAGATCGCTGAAGTAAAGACCCGTGCCTCCGCCCAGCGACGTTCCAAAACTGCCCACGCCCACGCCGATGCTCAATGGAGCAACATAGTCGAGCCCCAGTTTGGGTTGGTAGTTGCTGGTGGGAAAGCTCTGGCGCGCGGGAAGTCCCGTTTGATAGTTCACCACCATCGCGGCAATCTGGCTCTCTTTGTTCCGCGTCGTCGGCGGAAGGATGCCGGCGTTATATGCCTGGAGCGTGTTGCCGGGCGCGCGGCCCACGAGCGCCTGCGGCGAGTCCACGGAATACACTGCATAGCCGCCATCCAGGAACGCGCTATAAACCAGCTTGCCGCTCTGCGCCGCAACCGACATCGCGGGACTCAACGCTGTGATGCCGCTGATGCCGGTTTGAATATTGGTGATCTGATACAGACTGCCGTCAGCCAGTTGCACACGATAGATGTTGTCCACGCCGTCGCGATCGGAAACGAAATAAATGCTGCGGCCATCCGGCGCCCATTCCGGATTGATGCTCTTGCCATCCGGAAATCCGGGAACACGATCGATCTTCCCGCTGTCCACGTGTAAGAGCGCCAGTTGCAGCGAGCCATAGGAGAGATCGGGAATTTGCGTTTGAAATCTGTCAGTGGCGAAAGCGATAGTCGAGCCGTCAGGCGACCACGCCGGTTGCAGATCAGCGAAAGCGTCCGTCGTCAGCCGTCGAACAGCCTTGGTCTTGAGGTTCGCGACGAACAAATCCGTCACGCCGTTCACCAGCGCTGAAAATGCCACCTGCGTTCCATCGGGCGACCACGTGGGCGTATAGACCTCGCCCAGATCTTTCAGCGGAATGCGCTCGACGGTGTGGCCGGCTTGGATGTCATAGATCACCAGCTCAGGATGTCCGCTGACGATCTCGTTATACGCGATGCGCTTGCCATCTTTGCTCCAGGCTCCCGCGGAGCTGATGAATCCCAGGCTCTCCACCGTCGGGCTTACTGCCGTCGAAGTCAGCTTCTTCCCGATTTCGCCCGTCTCAGCGTTGGCCAGGAACAGATCAACCGAGAACAGTCCTTTGGCAGAGAAAAGAATCATGTGCTTGCCATCGGGGCTGATTGCGGGACTCACATTCAGATCGCTTCCGCCGCCGTTGTGCTTCTTGGAGATCAGCAAACGTCCTTGCTGGTCAGGCGTGGTGGTGTCTTCTAAAATCGGCGCATACTGGCTCTTCAACGATTGCTGAAAATCATTGGAAACATCCTGCCACGGCTTGTGCAGAACTGCACTGAACGCCTTCAGCGCATCTCCGGAAGCGGCTGCGGAACGCAACAGCGGCGCAACCTTATCATCGCCGTAGGTTCCGCCGATGTAGGCCCAGAGCGCTTGTCCCCAGCGGTACGGGAAGTACTTGGGATTGTTCAGGTCCTTGATCTTCGGAATTTTGTTCTCGCGGACGGCGTCGCGCATCCACATTGCTGTGTTCGGATCTACCGGCCCGAGCGAGAGATACTCGGCCATGCCTTCCACAAACCAAAGCGGCACGCGGAAAAAAGGAGCATTCTCCAGCCCGCTGGCCCCGTTTCTGCCTAACGCAATGTCGTACTGAAAGGCGTGTACCAGCTCGTGCCCGAGCACGTGGTCGGTTTCTGCAAGCGGTCCGGCCAGGGGAAGCACAACGCGGCGACGCAACGGCTCAGTCACGCCGCCGGTGGCTTCGCCCAGATCGCCGGGAATGACGGTGGTGCTGCGGAAATCGGGCGCGCTGGCATAGATGATCACCGCCTGCCGCGACGAGAGATCGTGATGCAGCAGCTTGGAAAAGCGCGCATACCATCGCTCGGCCATGCGTCCGATCTCCGGCGCCATCTGGTCTTCGCCCTGGTAGTAGTAGATATCGAAGTGCTGCGTCTTAAGGACTTTGAAGTCCATGGTCTTGTAGCGGACTTTATTCTGCCCAAAGTACTGGGCGTTCGCAGACAAAGAGAAAATACCGATCAAAGCCGCAACCAGGACAGCAGCCAGCCAACGCATCGCAAGACTCTCCTTATTATGTTCGGCAGGTTCTATTTACCTAGATGAGCTGTATTGCGTTGCGGGTTTTCAGGTGCGCTGAGCGTCTGCTTACGCTCCCCAATTTGTCGCGGGTTGGAGCGAGACCATGCCTGGGCCGAGGCCGGTGGTACGTCGGCGGGAGACAGCATGGCGATAGACCTCCGCGTACTTCTTGCCTATCGCGGTGCCGCTGCGAGTTTCGATAATGAAGTGGCGTCCGGATGCTCCGAGTTCATGGCGGAAGTCGGCATGACGCGCGAGGAACGTGAGACGAGCGGCAAGGTCGCGCGCATGGTGAGGATCGAACCAGAGGCAGCCCTGTCCGTTCGGGCTTGCCTCGCGATTGCGCGGAACATCCGCGGCCAGCAGCGCTGTGCCATTCTGCAATGCTTCGAGCGCCGTGTAGTTGGGCTCGCGGGCAACCACGGGATCTTTGGGCGGCTCGCCGGATGCAATCACCACGTGGGCCGACTGCATCAGTGCGCCGCGGTGGGCTGGTTCGGCAAGCACAAGCCTGCCGCTGATGCCGAGGCTTCCGGCAAGTTCCAGCAATTTGCCACGCAGATCGGCCGGAGCAGTCGTCAGCATTCTCAACTCGGGAATCTCTGCCGCCGCGGAAGAAAAACTCTGCAAGATAGCAATCGTTGCAGGAGGAATTTCGTCGGATTCGGCCGGAAGCAATTCAGGCGCGTAGACCGCAACGATTTCCGGACCGAAACCGAAGTGTCCAGAAAGAACGTCGGTTGTGTCGAACCCGGATGCAAATTCTTCCGCTTCCGGCAGAGGATCGGGAATTACAAAGACATCGCCCGCGGGCGCGCTGCGCTCCACGGCAGCCTGCTTCATAAGGTTGGAATGCACTACAACGGCTGACGCGCGCGACAGCACGAACTGCTCGGCCACGCGAAACGATCTTCCCATCCAGCTCCCCGCCTCGGCCTGGCGTGTGGAGATGGCCAATTCTTCGATGCAGGCTGCGAGGTCATATACGACGCATCCGAAGCTGCGTACGCCGGCCATTCCGGCGGCAAAGGAATGCGCGTGTACCACGTCGGCACAGGCATCGGGATCACAATCGAGAATTGATTTGCGCCAGTTGCGCACGTCCTGCCAGGAGCGCAGCAGAGAAAGCGCGCGCGCCTGGTCCTGCGCGTGGCCGGCCAGATACATCTCCGCCGAGCCGGCGCCCTGCGGAGTAACGATATAGGGCCGCATGCCTGCGGCGATCTGGCCTTCCACCAGCGGCAGAACATCGCGGGCACGCTCGCAGGCGTGGAGAACTCTCCAGCGGCGGGCAGAATTGAGTGCTTCGCGACTGCCGTTGGCGGGAAATGCGCCACCGGAACTCATCAGCCTCCTAGGAAACTTCCTTGTCTTCTTGACGAGCCAGTTCAGAGTACGCAATCACGCGGTTTCGTCCGCGATGCTTGGCGGCATAAAGCGCAGCGTCAGAAAATTCAATCAGGTCGCGCTTGAACTGCGCATCGGTATCGTACACGGCCACGCCGATGCTGATGGTGAGATGCTGCACCTCCTGGGGCGAGCCGGCGAAAAACTTTGCCGCCTCCACCGCGCGCCGCAAGCGTTGCGCAACGTAGATGGCGCCTGTCTCGGTGGTCTCGGGAAGAATGATCACAAACTCCTCGCCGCCATAAC
>DATEGH010000310.1:0-4350 GCA_035280185.1 Terriglobales bacterium | reverse complement strand
CATCGGACACCACTCCTGGCAGGTGAGCAATGCGGCTTTCGATTTCCTTATAGAAATTGAACACCGCTTTACCCTCGCGATACTTTGGGCCCGTTGCAGCAACTTCCATTGTAAGTACATGCTCGGTCGCGAATCCCGGTGGCACACTTTGAAGCCTCACGAAGCTGTGAATTAGCAGCCCGGCTCCGATTAAAAGCATCAACGAAAGCGTCAGCTCGGACACGATCAGCAGCCCACGCAAACGGTGCCGCCTGACGTGCAGGCCGCCCTCGTTCTGCCCGCTTCGCCCGCCGGCTTTCAGCGAACTATTCAGGTCCACTTTGATCGCCCGCCACACCGGTGCCGCTCCGAACAGTACTCCGGTGATTAACGCCACGCCAAATGTGAATACCAGAACCGGTGCGTTGATGGCGATGTCCTCCAGCCGCGGGATGTTCCCTGGATTCATAGAGCGCACCAGGTATAGGCTCAGTTGCGCGACCAGCAGCCCTGCGGCCCCGCCCAGAAGTCCCAAGAGCACGCTCTCCGTCAGAAGTTGCCGCGCCAGCCGCTGCCAGTTGGCTCCCAAAGCCGTCCGGATCGCCACTTCTTTCTCGCGTCCGGCCGCCCGTGTGAGCAGCAGGTTCGCTACGTTCGCGCACGCTATCAGCAGCACCAGCCCGACGGACCCGAGCAGAACCAGCAACGCCCGGCGCACATCGCCGACCACCTGTTCCTGGAGCCCGACCACATGCATGCCAAAACTAGCGCCGCGCTTGTCTTTCTCTCGAATGCGGCTGGCGATGACGTCCAGGTCTGCCTGCGCCTGCTGCACGGAAACTCCCGGCTTCAGCCGCACCATAATGTTGTAGTTTTCGTCGCCACGTCTTTTCTCGGCATCTGCGTCGAGAGGCAGCGGCGCGAAAAAGTCCATCTTGTCCATCGGCATCTCCGAAGGCATCACTTCAGCGTTGAGCATAAAGCTGCCCTGCAGCACGCCCGCGACGATGAATGGGTTGCCGTTGAGCGCGATGGTCTTGCCGACGATCGTCGGATCGGTGTTGAACAACCTCCTCCAGGCACGCTCCGTAAGAATCGCCACGTCCGGCTTGCCTGGCTTGTCCTCCTCCGGCAACAGCAAACGTCCAAGCAAAGGTTTCGCGCCGAGCATCTTCAGCAAAGTGGACTGCGTGCGCACTCCAAACACTCGCTCTGGCTGCTCGCGGCCTGTTAAGACGAAAACGCGACTCTGCGCCAACGCCATTTCTTCAAACGAATGGTTCTCCCTCTGGACGTCCAGGTATTCGCCCGGAGAAGGCCAATCACGCAGGATTCCAATCGCCGGCGAATGCAGCCACACCGCCGCTAGCCGGTCGGGATGCGGGTAAGGGAGTGGGCGCAGCAGCAATGCATCTACGACGCTGAAAATCGCGGAGTTGGCACCGATTCCTACCCCCAGGGACACCACAATTACCAGCGTCAGCATACGATTCTTGCGTAGCATCCGCAGCGCGTACTGCAAGTCCTGCCAAAGTGTCTGGACCATTTGTAGCCCCCTCAAATCGAGCGAACCAACAGAAATGCGTCGGTCGGTGCCCATGGGATTATAGTCAAGAAAAGCGAAGAACTCTGACTGCCTCTTCAACACCTCTTGGACACCTTTGGACGGAATCGAGTTAGGTCGCGGCGGAAGAAAAACCCGGGCCGCTGGGGGGAGCGACCCGGGTGGGGGTACTGCTGAGGGGGGCCGGAGGAAACTTGTTTTGTCTAGCGGCGGGTTTTGCGCTTGGCGTCTACCCCGACTTTGTCGGGGCGTCACGGTGCCCGCCGATCTGACTTAATGCACGTGGTTCACAGCCAGCATGCAAATCTGGCGCAATTCTTCGTAAGTGAAATAGGTCTCTTCTTCCTCGCCAGAAACTTCTCTATGGCCGAATCCTGATTCGCTCGAGATGCGGTTCAATTCCTGTTCGGAGAGACCCAGAAGCACTGCCGCGCGCCGCCGAGTCACGTACTTCAGTTCTTGTGTTTTCATGTCAGCACGCCTCACGATGGCAAAAGAACCATTCCGTCTTCTTCCACTGCCACGATCATGGTCTTGTAAATATCTACGTCCCAGCCTTCACCGATTCGCATCCGAACCGTGTCGCTTCCATCCTTCAGAAGCTTTCCTCGCAGCGGCACTTTGATGTCGCCTAATGCCACCTGAAGAACCACCGGGTGCCCAATCCAAGCCTTGAACGCGCTATCCATTCTTTCGACCTCACAGAACTTCAGCGTGACGGGAAGAGAATCGCGCAGAGAATGGCAGCTCACAATGGTACACAGAGGGTACGGGACTAGTAAGTTCGTACTGTTTCTGCTTGATAGCCCTTAATAAATGAACAGCCTAGCAGAGTACATTCGTACTGTTTCCCAAGGACGGCCGGACCATAGCTCGCAACAGTTGCGGCTGGCATCCTTGTGCGGATGAAGAAGTACGCCAATTCCGCGCAGGAGAAGATGTCCCCGGGGACAGGCAAGCCGTCCCAACGGGCAGGCATTGGACTGGCCCTTGGCGGGGGCTTTGCGAGGGGATTTGCGCACCTTGGCGTATTGAAGGTATTCCAGAAGTACGACATAAAGGTTTCCCATATCGCCGGCAGCAGTGTGGGGAGCATTCTCGGTGCGGCCTATGCCAGCGGAGCGCCACTGGAACGCATCATTGAAGCTTGCCGTACGTTGCGCTTCCGCGATATCGCCCGGTGGCGCGTCTCCCGGCTGGGTCTGGCCAGCAACCATCGACTTGCTGCGCTAATGGATCGTGTTTTTGGCTCACGTCAATTTGAAGATTTGAAAATTCCCCTGGCAGTTGTCGCGACGGATTTATCCACCGGCGAACCGGTGGTCTTTACTCAAGGCAATTTGGTCGATGCCATCCGCGCGAGCTGCGCTTTCCCCGGCTTGTTCGAGCCCGTGCAGATTGGCACTCGCTGCCTGGCCGATGGTGGATTGGTGGCGCCTGTTCCCACGCAAGCGGCCCGCTTCATTGGCGCGCAAACCGTGATTGGAGTCTCGGTAGGCATGCAAGATGGGCACCGCGGCGCGCCAACAAACATTTTCCAAGTCGTGAGCCGCGCAGTCAGCGCCGCTCAAAAGCACCAGCTCGAAGTCTGGGAGCGCCATGCCGACCTGGTTCTCCGGCCGGACGTGCAGTTTCTGGCCTGGGACGATTTTGCGCGCGCGGATGAAGCCATCGAAGCCGGCGCCGCGGCAGCGCTTCGCGCATTGCCCCGCATTGAACACCTGCTGGAGAAGAAGGCGGAAATCGAACTCCCATCAGAAGCACGGTTGATGCTGAAGAAAAGAAGTCAAATGTGGATGACGGAGGTGCAGGCATGATTCGTCCCAACATGCTGTTCGTGGCCCTTGGCAGTTTGATTTTCCTGTGGCACGAATGCGGGCAAGACCTGCCCGTTTTCTGCTACCGTATAGGATTGGGCGCTGTCACGGGCTTGCACAGGCGCGGGCTCGTTCTGGTTCCCACAGGATTATCCGTTCATTCTTCCGCTGCGAGGAACAGGACTGAGTGCTTGACGCCATCCGCCACTTCTTCTATTTGCTTTTCAACCCCGAGGGACTTAAGCAGCTAGTCCATAGCGGCGGCGCCCCGCTTATCTGCACAATCGTTTTCATTGAAACGGGATTCTTTGTAGGTTTTTTCCTTCCGGGCGATTCTCTGCTGGTTACGGCGGGCATTTTCTCCGCTGCAGGTGTAATCCCTCTCAAATGGCTGCTTGCACCGGTGATGCTGTGCGCGATTGCGGGCGATCAGATCGGTTACTGGATCGGGCGCTCGACGGGAGCGGCGCTGTACCGCCGCGAAGATTCGTTTTTCTTCAAGCGAAGCCATTTGCAGCGCGCGCATGATTTTTACGAGAAATATGGCGGAAGAGCCGTGATTATCGCGCGCTTTGTGCCGATTGTACGCACGTTTTGTCCGCCGGTGGCTGGCGCGGCCAAGATGCCGTACGGGCGCTACCTTGCGTTCGACATTTTTGGCGGCATCTTCTGGGTTGGGACCATGATCCTTGGCAGCTATTTTCTTGGCCATTTGGTTCCCAACATCACCCAGCGCATCCATTACGTGATCGCGGTCGTGATTATTCTTTCGATCCTGCCAGCGATCATCAGCATCTGGCGCGCGAGGCGCCAGCTCAGTGCTGGCAACGCCGGCAACGCGAATCGCTCTGCTTCCCTTCCGCAAACCGAGAAAGAGTAACTCGTGACCGCTCCCAAGCTGCGGGCCATCATCTTCGATATTGGCCGCGTGTTGATTCGCGTCAATGTGGCCCGAGCGATGACCGGCCTCGCCGATGGCGTGTCGCTCTC
>DATEGH010000309.1:0-10692 GCA_035280185.1 Terriglobales bacterium | reverse complement strand
CAGTGGTATTTCGTCTATGATCCCCGTCTGGAGCAGGCCACCGGTCAGAACGCCAGCGCAACCGCAGGGATCATCGTGGCTTCGCCGATGGCAAATGCAGGCGGCGGTTCCTCTCAACCCAGCCCAACGCCGGTTCCACAGCAACAATAGAATTACTCGTAGCCTCTATTAGCTGATTTCAAAACGGCGAGAATTTTCAAATGCAGAAAGGGGCGCCTCAACGTCCGCTGGCCGCCGCCACGGCTTCCATGTTGGCGATCAGCGCATCGGTAAATTCGCTGGTTCCGGCCGTTCCGCCCACGTCGCGCGTCACATGCTTCTTTTCTTTGTAAGTCTTTTCCAGCGCGGCCTGAATTCGGTCTGCAGCGTCGGTTTCATTCAGGTGGCGCAGCATCAGGATGCCCGATTGCAGCACCGCCGTGGGATTAGCCAGATCTTTGCCGGCAATGTCTGGAGCTGAACCGTGTACCGCTTCAAAGATCGCGCAGCCGTTGCCGATGTTCGCTCCCGGAACCAGCCCCAGCCCGCCAACAAACGCGGCGCAGAGATCGCTCACGATGTCGCCATAGAGATTTTCCATCACCAGCACGTCGTATTGATACGGATTCATCACCAACTGCATGCAGGTGTTGTCAATGATGTGCTCGCCGTAGGTGATCTCAGGGTAATCTTTGGCCACATCGCGGCAGCAGCGCAGAAAGAGGCCGTCGCTCATCTTCATGATGTTGGCCTTGTGGATGGCATGGACTTTCTTGCGCTTCTCGCGGCGGGCAAATTCAAAGGCAAAGCGCGCAATGCGCGTGGAAGCTTTTTCCGTGATGATCTTCAGCGCTTCAACTACGCCGGGGACTACTTCATGCTCGATGCCGGAATACTCGCCTTCAGTGTTCTCGCGCACAATGGCCAGGTCCACCGAGGGATAGCGCGTGGGCAGCGAGGGCAGACTGCGCACCGGGCGAAAGTTGGCGTAGAGATCGAACTTCTTGCGGAGCGCAACGTTGATGCTGGCAAAGCCGCCGCCGATGGGCGTCGTGACCGGACCCTTCAATCCAACTCCGGTGCGCTCAATGGACTGGATCAGCTCTTTAGGAATGTACTCGCCGTATTTCTCGTAGGCCTGCGCGCCGGCGTTGATGGTTTCCCAGTCAATCTTCACGCCCGCAGCATCAATGATGCGCACAACGGCGCCCGTGACTTCCGGGCCAATGCCGTCACCGGGAATCAGTGTGATCTTATGCGCCATGCCCATGCTTCACGGTGGATTTGGCTTTCGCGTGGGCCTGCTTCTCCGCCGGCGGATTCACCAGGCGCTCCAGTTCGGAGTGGAATTCTCTCAGGTCCTGGAAGTCGCGATAGACAGAAGCAAACCGGATGTAGGCTACCTTATCAATGTGCTGCAGCCGGTCCATGATCATCTCGCCAAGCTCGCTGGCCGTGCGCTCGCGGTCGGGCGAATCCACCACAAACTGCTCCACTTCATTCACAATCTGTTCCATCCTGCCCATAGAAATAGGCCGCTTCTCGCAGGCGCGCAGCAGCCCGGAGAGGACCTTTTGCCGCTCGAATTTCTCGCGGCGTCCGTCCTTCTTCACCACCATGTAGGGAATCTCGTCAATGCGTTCGTACGTGGTGAAGCGCTTCTCGCACTTCAGGCACTCGCGCCGCCGGCGGATGGATTCCCCTTCTTTGCTTTCACGCGAGTCCACGACCTTGTCGTTCTCGAACCCGCAAAACGGACATTTCATGCGCTGAACACTGAGATTTCAGATGGATTCTACTATCGTCAATTTTAACAGGAGCAACGGAGAGAAACCCCGGAAGAAAGGTACTTAGAAGGGGATGTTGCTATGTAGACATCCCTTCCAGGGCTCAATGTTCCGTGCAAACGAGGGTTGTGAACTGCTGGGCCTGCGAAGAAGCTTTCTGCGGAAACCGATCACCCGCTCACCCGACCACCGGATCCCCCGATGTCGTCATCCTTCTTCCAGCGCTTTCACTTCTTCCTGCTGGCTCTCCTCTTCGATCTTGAGCAGCGAGATGCGTTCGAAATGCGCCAGCACCAGTCCTGCCGGAATCACTGACATAAACGTAATCAGCCAGAGCATGATGCCGCAGCTCGTCGCCAGCTCGGCCATTCCGGGACGGTCGGGCAGCAAGATCTGCTTGAGAATAGCGATGGTGGCAAGCTGGGAGCCGCCGCCAACAACCGGCAATTGCAGAATGCCCCCCATTACGCTGCCTGCCGTGAGCAGCAGAACGGTGGCCAGACTGAAATGTGCCAACCGATGGTAGGCGTGAGTCACGGACACATACGCGAAGCCGATGATGAGCCAGATGGCGATGGAAAGTCCGCTGACCTGGAGAAACGATTTGAAATTCTTGATGGTGTTCAGGCCCTCGCCGAACGCATGTACGCGATGGTAAGCGCCTTCGCCTACACGCGGCGAGATCACGCCAAAGATGCGCCGGAAAAAGGCCGATGCCTTCGCCGGATTGCGCCGAATCCAGAATGCGACTGCCGCAATCAAGGCCACCAGCACCAGCAGCGCCAGTCCGGAAAGCTCAAACAGAGCGAACGACGAGAGATGCCATCGCCCAACCTGCTTTTGCGGCGCTTCCAGAAACCCGGGGAGTCGCCGCAGACTGTCGGCCGCCCACAGAATGTTCACCGCCATGATGAGGCCGAAAGCGCCCATATCGAAGATGCGTTCCACCGTCCACACCGCAAGCTGCGATGACATCTTCAAATTTTCTTTGCGCGCGATCAGGTAGGGCCGAATGAACTCGCCAGGGCGGCCCAGCAGCGAAATCCCCGTGAAACCGATCATGGTGGGAGCGATTAGCCGGGAAGCTCTGGTTTCGCATACCGGCTGCAGAAGGATCTTCCAGCGGACCGCGCGCAGGAGGTAATCGGCATAGACCAGCGCAATCCCGCCGATGAGATAGCCTTTGCTGGTGTGCTCCGTGGCGGCAATGAAACGATGCCAGTCAAACTTGCGCCACGTCCGCACCTGCAAGTAGATCAGCCCGGCAAGGATGGCCAGCACAGCCGCAGTAATGATAGTTCGGCGCTTATTCATGAGTTGCGATGAGGAACACTGCCGCGGAGAACAACAACGCCCTGAGTTCCAGGGCGCGGCACAAACGACTCTTTGTATTGTAACTGTTCAGGTCAGGCGGGCTTCTGCGGCTTGGTCACGCTGGCGCTCTGCGAAGCCGGCGCCGTATTTTTCTTTTTGGCATTTTTCGCTGCTGCTCGCGCCGCTTTCTTCTGCGCCAGTTTCTTGGCGTTGAAATCGCGCACGATTTTGGAAACGTAAGCGCGCGTCTCGCGATACGGCGGCACGCCGTGATATTGCTGAACACGATGCGATCCCGCGTTATAAGCAGCCAGCGCCTTCACCGCATCGTTGTGATATTGGTCCAGCAGGGCGCTCAGGTGAGCTGTGCCGGCGTCGACGTTCGCTCTCGGATCAAACGGATCCTTCACTCCCAACTGCGCCGCGGTCGAGGGCATGAGTTGCATGAGTCCCCGTGCGCCTTTGGGCGAGACTGCATGCGGCTTAAAATTGCTCTCGGCCTTGATGACGCTGCTGACAAAATCCGGATCAAGCTGGTAGCGGCTGCTGGCATCACGCACTACCTCATCAATGTCTACGGGCGCAGCGGCTAGTGCGGGTTGCACAGCGGCTGTGGGGTGCGTGGATTGCGCAGAGCCAGGCGTTGCTTCGGTCGGTGCAGGGAATAGCGGATTGTCATCTTGCTCGAAGGAAGTGATCTCCGCTGTATTTACGTCCATATAGCCGCCCGAGATATAAAGCCGGGTAACGCTGCCGATCTCCTCCTTGCGCAGGAACGATATCGAAGCCCCATTGCGCAGCACGGCCACTTCCGCGGCGGACGCAGAGATTTGGCCGACGAGCAAGGCCACACCGAGAAGAATGGGACGGGAGACCTTCATAACACGAACTCCGCTATTGTCCCCGAATTAGTTCCGGAAAGCCAGCGCCAAGTAACTCTTCCAGAGCCACTGCTACTCCGCTCTCCGCATTGCTGGCCGTCACGCGCCAGCTGCTCTGCCGCAGTTCCAAAGGAGCATTGCCCATAATCACCGGAACTCCCGCGTATTCAAGCATTTCCCGGTCGTTGTAGTTGTCCCCGATGGCCATAATCCGTTCCCGCGCAACCCCTTGCTGCTCGGCCCAGCGCCGCAAGGCGTGGCCCTTGGAGCAGTCGCGGGTCAGGATATCCAGGATTGTCAGGTCGCGATGATCATATTGCGTGCGAAGGATGGTGATTTCGTCGAGAAACCCGGCCTCCGCGAGCCGAGCTTGAGCCTGGAGCATCAACCCCACGGGGCCGCAAAACATCGCCTGAATAGGGTCTTCCGCAGCCACCGCGGCCTCCAGCGGCGAGACATATTGAATGTAGGGCCGGTTTGTCTCCAGCCAGCGCGAGATGGTCTGGTTCAACTCTTCAAAGCGCTCCAGCACCAGGGCGTCGTGCCCCGGACGGTCGAAGGTGAGCACCGCGTTCCCGCGAAACCGGTCCATGTGGCGGATGAGCTTGCGCGCGGTCTCCGCCGCCAGAAAATCAGTGAAAAACGTCTCCCCTGTGCTCGAGCGCACCACTGCGCCGTTGGAACTGGCTAGAACCATCGGAAACCCGAGCTGCCGCGCAACTGGCATAGCGTAATCGTGCCGCCGCCCGGTGGCCAACATGATTGCAATCCCCGCCTCGTGGGCCGCTTGCAAGGCAGCGACATTTCGTCCGGAAACCTGGAACTGAGGATCGGTCAGGGTGCCGTCGATATCGACGGCCAACAGACGGATGGGAGTCACCATGAATCATTGTAAGGCAGTGACGATGATGCGAGCATAAGAACTGCAAGGAGGTGCCCTATTAAAAAGCAAACGCGTAAGAACTCGGTGAGCAAGAAGTCTGGAGCTAAAAGGCCGAACTCGCGTGAAGGTTCCTTGGCAGAATTCCTCGCAAAATCTCCGCTGCGCGGATCGGGAATCCAGTTTCCTCGCGTCAAAGGCTCGTTGCGCGCACCGGATTTGGACTTGGCGCGGAGAAACGAAATTCTGTCCCTGTTTGGCACGATTGAGTACGACGAGGAGTACGACTATAAGAAGGAGCGGCAGAAGAGAAAGTGAGAAGCGTTCCCCGCAACCCGCCCGTCGCCTCCGGCATCTTGGGAAAGGTGGAGAGCGACATGAAAACCAAATTTATTCTTCCCCTTCTGATGTTGCTGGCAACGGGCCTGGTAGCACAGCAAATGCATAAGTTGCCATCAGGAACTGAGATCAAAGTAAAAACCGATACCGCCATACCGGCAAAACCTGCCGCGAACGCGCATTTCGGCGCAACCGTCAGCAATGATGTTGTTGACAGCTCGGGCGCGGTTTTGATTCCTCGCGGATCGCCGGCGCGGTTGGTTGCCGTACCGACCGAAGATAAGAAGGACACTAATCTCGATCTTCGCAGCGTCACGGTGAACGGACAGACCTTCATGCTCGAAGCGGCGGGTAGTAATGGTTCGCGGCCGGGTGGGTTGGGCGCAAACAAGCGGACCGCGAAATACGTTGGCGGTGGCGCAGCAGTAGGCGCCGTGCTGGGTGCTCTGCTGGGCGGTGGCAAAGGCGCGGCCATTGGCGCGCTGGTAGGAGGCGCGGGTGGAGCGGGAGCGCAGGTCTATACCGGACGCAAGAAGCAGCTTCCGGCGGAGACCTCGTTGAGTTTTAAGACGGCCCAGGAACTCCAGATGCGCCCTGTAGCGAAGCGCTCCGGTATGCGGAAGCGGTAGCCCTAGACCAATAATCCGGCCGAAGGATATTCGGCTGGAACGGAAGGGAAGACCTATATCCAGCGTGTTTTGCTGGAAAGAAAAAATCCGGCCACGGATACAGGGTCCGCGACCGGCTTTCTTGTGTTTGCGCTCGGGGCGCTCTTACTGGAACTCCGCAGGTCTCCCCGTCAGCCGCTCAATTCGCTTGTAGATCGGCGGATGCGTAGAGAACAGGTTGGCGAAGTCCATTCCCAGTAAGGGCTGGACAATAAATAAATGCGCGGTGGAAGGTGTCGCGACAAGCGGCACACGTTTGGAATAGGCATCAAGCTTTTGCAGAGCGCGCGCCAGCGCGTAAGGATTGCCTGTGTAATGCGCTCCGCTGGCATCGGCCTGGTACTCGCGTGTACGTGACACCCAAAGTTGAATCAGCGTCGCAGCGATCGGCGCAAGAAACAGCATCAGCAGCGCGCCGACTCCTCCGCCACGGCGGTCGCGATCTCCTCCGCCGCCTCCAAAGCCGCCAAAGATTTCTGCGTAATAGCCCCAGCGGGCCAGCAACGTAATCGCGCCGGCAAGCGTTGCGGCAATCGAGCTGGTGAGAATGTCGCGGTTGCGTACGTGCCCGAGCTCATGCGCCAGCACGCCTTCCAGTTCTTCATCATCCAGCAAGCCGAGAATGCCTTGGGTCACGGCTACAGAAGCATGCTTCGGATTGCGGCCGGTAGCAAAGGCGTTGGGAGAATCCGTCGGAATCACGTAAATCTTCGGCACAGGAATACCGATCTTCGCCGCAAGCCGCTCCACCACTTGGTATACCCGCGGCAGCTCCTCGCGGCTTACGGGGCGCGCGCGATACATTGCAAGGGCGATCTTATCGGAGAAGAAGTAGGATACGAAGTTCATGATTCCGGCAATCACAAAGGCCAGAATCATGCCGTTGCGCCCGCCAAAATAGTCGCCAATGCCGATGGCAAACAGCGTCAGCAGGGTTAAAAGAAATGCCGTTTTAATCCCATTCATACTCAAGTAGATGCTAAACCGGATGGCGCGATTCGGGGAATCGGACTTTGGGAATTCTTCCTGTTTTCCGTTACTTACAGGCGCTCCGACCTGCGTGTAATGGGCGTCGCGCTTTGATTGCAAAATTAGAATTTTTAATGTTTTCTTTAGGATTTTCTAAGTCCTGCCTCCTAATCTAGTTGCAGCTTAATTTCGTAAGAACGGTCTCATCAGTCGGATGCCGCTCTGCGATCCTTCCGGGCTTTACCGCAAAAGTAAGCTGACGCGGACATTTTGAATCCGAGGACCCTTTCTGCCGAAAACAGGGCCGCCGGATTTTGCTTGATCGCAATCACAAGGAGCGCAGCTATGAGCGATGGTTTTATCTATCTTCCTAAAGATGCGTCGAAAGCACGCGTCCGGGAAGCGGAGAATGCCCGCAAGAATCGGGCAGAGATTCTCCGTGCCTATTCTCAAGGAAAAGTAACCCGGCGAGAACTCATGAAATGGGGTCTCATCACCGCCGGTGGAGCCTTGGCTCCCATTGGCGGACTTAGCCCGTTTGCTACCAGCGTTTATGCCGACGGCGGCAGTGGCAGCGGTGGCAGCGGCGGCGGCGGAACCAGCGGCAATGTCGGTAATGGAATTCCCACCGGCGCGCCACGGAGCCCGCTTTTCGGCGTGCAGCCGTTCAGCACTCCGATGCCCCGCTTTGATGTAATTCCGCGTGGCAGTAACCCGTTGACAGGAGATTTTACGCCGACACCGCAGGCCTGCTCGAACCAAACCATGCAGAAGTTGGATCCCGCGCTGGTTGGCGGGCGCACTGACCTGTATGGTCCCATTGAAGGCCGTCCGCCGGGGCCAATCTGGGCACACCAGCAGTTCGCCAAATATCCTCCAAGAGTCTCGGTTGAGATGTCACAGGCCCAGGCCCAGACAAACACGGTTTACAACCCTGGCGTGGCTTCCAGTCTCAATTCCGGCATTGATCCGACTTCACCCATTCCGCTGAAGTTCCATCCCGGCTTCCCAACGCAGAACCCGGATTCAGTGTGGACGTTCAACGGAACGATTCCTCCGAAATTGGTCCAGGGCCGCTACATGGAGCCGATCCTGTTCCGGCACCACAACAAACTGCCCGCCGACGTGAATCAGAACAACGGTTTCGGACGGCACACGATTTCTACTCACGAACACAACGGCCACCACGGCGCGGAAAACGATGGCTTCACCGGAGCCTTCTTCTTCCCCGGCCAGTTCTACGACTATCACTGGCCCATCGTGCTCGCCGGTCTTCTGGAAATCAACACCGACGCTACGGATGCGAAAGCCGGTACTCCGAATGACGCAGGTGGTATTGACAAGGTTCCCGGCGACTGGCATGAGACCATGTCAACTCACTGGTTCCACGATCACATGTTCACGTTCACTTCTCAGAACGTGTACAAGGGCAACGCTGCAATGTTCAACATCTACAGCGCCCTCGATCGCGGCAGCGAAGTTCCCGACGGCGTCAATCTCTGCCTGCCTTCGGGCACATCCAAGTCATGGGGTTGCCTGGATTACGACGTGAACCTGATGCTGGCCGAGAAGGCTTTCGACCAGAGCGGTCAGCTCTTCATGGACATCTTCCAGTTTGACGGCTTCCTCGGCGACGTGATGACGGTGAACCTCACCTACAATCCGTATTTCGAGGTGGAGCGCCGTAAATATCGCTTCCGCATCCTGAACGCCAGCGTTTCGCGCTTCTTCAAAGTTGCGATTGCTGACGCCCAGGGCAATTCGGTACCGTTCTTCCAGATTGCCAATGACGGCAACCTGTTCCCGAACGCGATCACGCTCACCCAACTTGATGAGCAGGGCATCGCGGAACGGTATGACATCGTGGTGGACTTCTCCAAATTCAATATTGGAGATAAAGCCTGGATGGTCAACCTCTGCGAACACTCCAACGGCAAGAAACCCCTGGCCGATCTCACCATGGCCGCGGCCCTTTCCGGAACCTCATCCGATCCTTGCGTCGGGAAGTTCTTGGAGTTTCGCATCGTGCGTGACCCGGCCCAGCCCGATCAGAGCAAGTGCTTTGATGGAATGGCCATGATTCCGAATCCTGATCTGTCGAATATTCCGATTGCCCGCGAGCGCACCTTCATCTTCGGCAGCGGAGCTTCGCAGGACACCACCGATCCCATCAGCTCGTTCACCTTGGGCGCCGGCAACCAGCCTGGCCCATGGGGCGTGCAGACGGACAACGGTAAGTTGCGCAACGCTGACTTCGGCCGCATCTCGGCAGCCCCGAGCTACGGCACTCGCGAAGTCTGGCATCTGGTAAACGGTGGCGGAGGCTGGGACCACCCGATCCACATCCACTTTGAGGAAGGCCGTATTCTGGCCCGCAACAACAAGACCAGTCTCGTCCCCTCTTGGGAACAGGGACGCAAAGACGTGTATCGTCTGCGTCCGGCCGGCAGCGTCACCATTACGCTTCAGTTCCGTGACTGGGGCGGGATGTTCATGGAGCACTGCCACAACACCGTCCACGAAGATAACGCCATGCTGGTTCGCTGGGAGATCGACAACGGCGGAGCGCCTTTCCTGAAGGCCCTGCCCACGCCGCTCCCGACACCAACCGGCGTGACCTTCGCGCCACCGACCGAGATCGAGCCGACCGCTTTCTGATCGGACTTGCTCGCGGCAACAACTTGAGGCGGCCATCCTGCCCGGAAGATCGGCAGGATGGTTCGCCCGTTTCTTCCGGCAACGCACGTTCTATTCCAAGGAGCTATTTCAATGCGACGGAAAAGCATTGCAGGGCTCGCGGCGCTTACGGCGTCTTTATTTGCGGCAATTTTATTTCTCAACCATCCGCCTGCCGCGCGCGCGCTCGACAACGCACGCTGGGGAGCTAATTATTTCCCCAACATCGAACTCACGGACCAGTACGGAAATAAGCACCACTTCTATGACGATCTGCTCAAGGGCAAGCTGGTGGCCATTGACATGATCTACACGCATTGCGTGGATTCCTGCCCGCTCGAAACTGCGCGCCTGGCGGAAGTGCAACGGCTTCTCGGCGATCGCGTGGGCAAAGACATCTTTTTTTACTCCATCACGCTCGATCCCAAGCGCGACACTCCCGAAGTTCTAAAAGCGTACGCCGACAAGTATCACGTCGGCCCGGGATGGCTGTTTCTTACCGGAAAGGGCTCCGACATTGAAGCTGTTGCCAGAAAACTAGGCCTTTGGTCGGATCCCGATCCTTCCAACCGCGACGGCCACACTGCGTCTCTGCTGCTTGGGAACGAGCCGGAAGGCGAATGGACCCGCAGCACCGCGACGGACAATCCGCGCTTCCTCTCCATCATGATCGGCGACATGATGGACGCATGGAGGCACGGATCTTCCGCTCCCAAGACGAGCTATGCCGAAGCCCAGCCACTTCATCTCGATCAGGGCCGCTATCTCTTCAAGACTCATTGCGCCGCCTGCCACACCATCGGACACGGCGACAAGATTGGTCCGGACCTGCTGGGTGTGACCAATGTCCGGGATCATGCCTGGCTCACCAGCATCATTCAAACTCCGGACAAGGTGCTGGCCGGAGGCGATCCCATTGCTGCGGCGCTATTCAAGAAATACAACGAAGTGCAGATGCCGAACCTGCGCGTCTCCGCCCCGGATGCCGCCGCGCTCGTCAAGTTCCTTGAGGATGAAACTGCCGCGGCCGCTTCTCAACCGAAGGAGCCGGAAAAATCGGCAGAGAAGGCGCCCGAAAAGAGCGCGTCGGTGAGTTCGGCGCCGGGAACATCGGAACGCTAGCTTAAGCAGTGAACCGGTCTTCATAGTATTCGAAAACTCCTTACCAAGGGCAACGAGTAACAGGGCTGCGCTTTAGC
>DATEGH010000308.1:0-14674 GCA_035280185.1 Terriglobales bacterium | reverse complement strand
AAGCGCTACGGAGCAGGCGATTTCGCCGACCACAAGCCAGCTTCTCAGACGATTGCCTGCGCCCGTGTTGCTGCGGCCTTCGCCACGCAATGCCTGTTCGGGATTCCGCCGCGAAGCGAGAAATGCCGGCACGATTCCGAAGACAATGCTGGTAAGCAAGGCCAACGCAATAGCGAACAGGACAATTCGGAGATCGAAACTCACTTGCACGGAACGGATCAGCTCTTTGGGAGCAAGCGCAATCAATTGGCCAACGCCAAACCAAGCCAGCACGATTCCGAACAGGCCCGCAGCCGCTCCGAGCACCACGCTTTCGGTAAGCAGCTGCCGCACCAGACGCGACGGCGAAGCGCCCAATGCTCCGCGAACTGCGAGTTCCCGCAAACGCGCGGTGTGGCGCGCCAGCAGCAGGTGTGCAACGTTCGCGCAAGCTACAGCCAGCAACAAGAAAACAGCACCAAGCAGAATCAATATCGAGGTCTTCACCTGCGAAACAAGCGAATCCCGCAGGGGCTCCACGTTGACGCCCCATCCTTTGTTGAAGTCGGGGTAATCAGCTTCCAGGCGGCGGGCAATCTCTCCCATTTCGGCCCGGGCCTGGCCCAGAGAAATCCTTGGCTTGAGCCTGGCGATTGTCCACATCCAGCGCCCTTGAGTTTTACGCAGATCGGCTGCGCGTTTGAGGCCCAGCGGCAGCCATATATCGCAAGCCCTGCGATGAAAGTAAAAATCTGGAGCCAGCACGCCGACGATGGTGAAGGGCCGCGCATTCACCTGCACTTGGCGTCCGATGATTCCTTCATCACCGCCGAACCAGCTCTGCCACAGGCGATAGCTGATGATGGCAACGTTTTCCTCAGCGGTCTGATTGGTAAACAACCTGCCTTGGGACTTTGCATCTTTGGCATCTTCCTGGTTGGTAAACAGCCGGCCGCGTACCGGTTGCGCTCCCAGCAGTGGCAGGACTTCGCTGCTTACCGCCTGCGCATCGATCTCCTCCGTGCGTTTTCCATCGCCGAAAATCACGTGCTTGTCGAAAAACCCACCGATGGCTGAGAACGCTGAGCTCTGCGCCTTCCAGTCAAAATAATTTGCCGGGGAAACTGTATTGTGATCCATATCGAGGCGCTGGTTGGCTTCATAGATCATCACCAGCTTTGAGGCGTTTGCATAAGGCAAGGGGCGAAGCAGGAGATTGTCCGCGACGGTGAAGATGCCAACACTCGCGCCTATTCCGAGAGCCAGGGAAAGAATGGCTGTGGCAGCAAAACCGGGGTTCAGCCTGAGCCCGCGCAGCGAATAGCGAATGTCTTGCCAGAGGGTTTCCAGCCATACCAGCCGCGACTCATGGCGCACCGACTCCTTCACTGACTCTACTCCGCCAAACTTCAGGAGCGCTTGCCGGCGCGCCTCCTCAGGAGCCATTCCGGAGCGAATGTTGTCCTCAATGTGCATCTCCAGATGCGATTCAAACTCGCGCTCGATCTCTGCATCGCGCCAGTTGACCGAGGCGAACCCGCGGATGCGCGCCCAAAACCTTCGTAAAGTTTTCATGCGGGCTCCTTCGCCGCCAGGAAGCGCGCCACAATCGAGGTGGCCTCTTGCCAGTCCTGCATTTCCTTTTGCAATTGCCGGCGCCCGGCTGCGGTCAAGCGGTAATACTTGGCTTTGCGATTGTTTTCCGATGCGCCCCACTCCGATGCAATACTGCCTTCCTGTTCCAGTCGAAGCAGCGCCGGATAAATGCTGCCGTAGTTCAGCACCAGACGGTCTCCGCTGATCTGCTCGATTCGGCGGGCCAGACCATAGCCATGCAGTGGCCCCATCGCGTCAAGCGTTTTCAAAACCATCAGGGCCATGGTTCCCTGCCAGACGTCGGTTTTTCTGCTTTCTTTTTTCATATAGGAAACTTATAGGAGAATGACAGCTCTTCTATAACTTGTCAATAGGAGAGGGGAGCGGGCCGGGGCTGGAACTCGCGGAAAGAGACGTTTGCAATAGAAAGGGCCTCGCCGTAGCGAGGCCCGTTCCAAAAACTTCGGTTCTTAAACGTTGAACGATGACCCGCAGCCGCACGTGCTCTTCACGTTGGGATTCTCAAACTTGAAGCCCGCAGCTTCCAGCGTCTCCACGTAGTCCACGGTGCAGCCGCTCAGATACATGGCTGAGGTCGCGTCCACGAAGACTTTCAATCCGTCGAAGGTGTAAACCTTGTCCATGACGCCGGGCGCGTTTTCAAACGACATGGAGTAAGAAAACCCGGAGCATCCTCCGCCCACCACGCCAATCCGCAAGCCGGCCGGCAGAGGACTCTGCTGCGCCATGATCTCCTTCACTTTGGAAACAGCGGTCGGCGTCAGCGAAACCGGGCCTTTCGGGGTGGTCTCAACATTCGGTGTTGTGGTGGTGGTTGCCATTATCTCTCCTTGGAAAATCCTGCTGGAATCAAGACCATTATAGTACAGATTCCATTGAGGTTCGATGTTCTGAGTGATTGGATGACTGAGGCAGTTCAGAGGTCGCAATTCCATGGAACGGACTAAGCGAAAAAATGCTGGTTTTTCGGCCTGAATTGCGGGACTATAATGGGCCGTATAGAGGTTCCACATACCCCCGGCCGTGGAATGAACGGCCCTCGTGTAGGCGGGACCGCTTCCAAATTGAGTCTGGGTGGTGTTCCATGATGACAGCACTGCTTATCCTTTGGGGCGGTTTGACACTAGTCCTGATCGTTCTTTTGATTTACCGCGGCACGCTCACCATGCATGAAGACGACCAGCTCTTTCTTGATGGCGCCGAAGACCACATGCAACGCGAACAGCAGGAGCTGATCAACCGCATGAACCGGATCACGCCTTGGGTGCGCCTCTGCGGCGCCGGATCGGCCGGGCTGATCCTGGTGATTGCCGGTACCTGGTTCTTCTCCAACCTCACCCGCTAAACGCGGTTGGCAAGCGGTGCGTTCTGCCGCGGCCGAGTTCTGCCATCACTTGGTCACTGCGGCGCCAGTTCTTGTTTGCGCAGTGCCAGAACTTCGCATAAAACTCTGGGCCTCAAGGAACGTCCGTCTGTCCTTGTGCGCCCGGAAAGCAAACTGCTACGATTGAACAACAGCTCTGATCTGAGCTTCTGCGAAAGTGGCGGAATTGGCAGACGCACCAGACTTAGGATCTGGCGGGTAAAACCGTGAGGGTTCGAGTCCCTCCTTTCGCACCAGGTTCCCAAATCCCAGCCCAAGAGAACCATGCTATCGCCTGGCGCAGCGCGCTCAATCTCTCGTCACTCGAAGGCTTAGGGCAGAAGCTGTTCGGTTAAGAATCCTCAAGCAGCGCAACCGCTCCCTCCGGCCGGTGTTTCTATCTGCAAGCCGACTGAGTCGCCAAAAAATCTAAGGGAGCAGGAAACATGAGTAGGAAACGACTCTTACCCGTGCTGGGAGTATTGTGTGTTTTTGCCGTCTCAGCGTTCGGGCAGGATTTGCGATCGGAAGTGAGCGTGCAAGGCACCGCAAATTTCACCAAGAGCACCAATGATCTTTTGAGCCCGTACAGCGCCACTCGAAGCGGCGGATTTCTTGCGGGCTATCGTTATCATCTCGCGCCGTGGTTCGCCGTTGAGGGCGATTACGCCTACACCCGAAACACGCAGAACTTCTTCGATCCGCTCACCTTCGGCCAAGGCGTGCAGACCAACGTACACGAGTTGACCGGCGCCGCGGTGTTGACGGCGAACAGCCGAGGCCGGGTACGCCCATATTTTCTGGCCGGCGGAGGCATGGTGATGTTTCGTCCCACCAACAGCTTGGGGAATTCACTGCTGGGGATCGGCAACAGCCTGGGCTTCAGCTCGAACCAGAGCAAGCCGGCATTTCTCTACGGCGCGGGAGTGGATTTCAATCTTACCCGCTTCATGGCTCTTCGCACTGAGTATCGCGGCCTGGTGTTTGATGCTCCGGGTTTCCAGGTCCCAGGGCTGAGCTTCCTGGGGATAGGCACTCCGGGCCTGACGCATCTTGCGCAGCCTTCCGTCGGTCTGGTCTGGCGGTTCTGACGTGCCAGGAATGAATGATTTTACGGGCTTGCCTGGAGAGGGCAGGCCTCGTTTTATTCAGGGCGCGAAAATTGTGCCGCTCGAAGGGCGGGCATGCTTTGACGCCGCACAGCTTTATTTGACTTGGAGATAACCGCTGCCGCAGAATAGGGCAGCATGGTTAGCTGCGATTGACGCGGCTAAATCCACCCGTGACTGGGGCAAGGACGCCACTTATGGCCAGGATCCTCTGCGTGGACGACGAACCGCACGTAGTCACACTGAAGTGCGCGATTCTGGAAGCAGCCGGCCACACCGTAACGGCTTCAACATCAGCTCGTGATGCGATGGAAAAACTCCAGAGCAACACCTATGACGCCGTGGTGACCGATTGGCGCCTGGGCGACGCGAACGGCCGCGCTGTGGTGCAAGCCGCCAAGAGCAACAGCAGCATGCCCGTGGTCGTGGTTTCCGGATATGTCGCCGAGGCATTTCAGGCGGCGGAGCCTCTGGCCGATCTTTATCTGGAAAAGCCGGTAAATCCTGAAGAATTGGTGACCATCGTCAACGAACTGCTGAAGAGCAGCGAGCGTCCGGCTTCGCGCTGATTCTTAGGCAACAAAATGACCTTATTTCTAAGGTCGGGTCCCGCAGTTTACATCTCGCCTCTAAGGGCGTACTCTTAGTGGGTCACACGCGGGCACGGGCCCGCAGGTAAGTTCTGGATCATTCTGCTCACATCGTCCTCGCTTCCGTCCTACCGAAGCGCCTCTCTCAACCACTTCCATTCAAGAAGGGAATATGAAGAACATCTACGTAGGCAATTTAGATTACAAAGTCACTGAAGACGACCTCCGGCAGGCATTTGGAGCATATGGCCAGGTGGAGAACGTCACGATTGTGAAAGACCGCGACACCGGCCAGCCGCGAGGATTCGGTTTTGTTGAGATGGCGAACGATGCAGAAGCAGAGACCGCGATCAGCAAAATTAATGGCATGCAACTCGGCGCCCGGGCCATCAACGTAAATGAAGCCCGCCCTAAAGCGGACCGCGCCTCCGGCGGTTTCGGCCGTGGTGGTGGAGGAGGTTTCTCCCGCGGTGGAGGTCGAGGCCGTGGCGGAGATCGTTTTGGCGGGGGCGGCGGCTATCGCGGCCGGTAGTCGTTCGCAAAATCTCAGAGTAAAGGCGTGATGGTTGGCATCACGCCTTTTTGTTTCGGTTCCGCTCACCTTCGCCAGTCCTCCTCTGCCCTTCAACTCGGTCTGTAACGATTTCCTCATTTTCATCACTACTCCATACAAAGAGCGTAGAATCGCTTGCAGTACGTCCCAGGAATCCAGGCGCTCCAGGTCGGCGCAACGTTTCAAATTAAGCTCTCTCCGGCAGGTTGGCCATGTCACATGCGGGCACACGACTCGGAGAAAAGACCGGCATCGCCTCTGGCAGGTTTGTCTTTCAGACAAGGCTCGGCAGCGGCGGGATGGGCGAGGTTTATCTCGCTGAAGACACGCTGCTGAAACGCCCGGTAGCTATCAAACTCATCCGCCGGGAACACGACCACGATGCGGCGTACGAGCATCGGCTGCACAAGGAAGCGGAGCGGGCTTCCCAGCTTCACCATCCCAACATTGCCGCAGTGTATGACCTGCACGAAGAGCAGGGGCGGCTGTATCTGGTGATGGAGTACGTGGGCGGACAGACCTTGCGCGCAAAGCTGCGCGAAAACATATCTTCAGCAGAGTTTTTCCTGATCGCCAGGCAGTGTCTTGGGGCTGTGGCGGCGGCCCACGGTTGCGGCGTGCTGCACTGCGATCTGAAGCCGGAAAACATCATGGTTGAGCCCGAGGGGCGGATCAAGATTCTCGACTTTGGATTTGCCCGGCCGCTGCGGGACAGCCGCACGCTGGACGAACTGAGCTCAGCCAGGCTCGGCGGAACTCCTGGCTACATAGCTCCTGAGGTGCTGCTCGGCGCGGCTCCCGGCCGGCGCTCTGATATTTTTTCGCTGGGTGTCATCTTCTACGAGATGCTAGCCGGCCAACATCCATTCCGGCTCGACCGCCAGGCGTCGATTGCCGCAGGAATTCTGCGCTCGTCTCCGCCTCCACTGCCTAAGACCGCGCCGGCGGGAATTGAACAGATGGTTTTTCGCATGCTCGCTAAAGATCCAGAGCAGCGATATGAGAAATGCGAACAGGCGCTCGCAGACCTTCACTCGGTTGAGGCGGGCAAGAGCCTGGGTCCCGGCAAGACTCACTCAATCCGGCCCCGGTTCTGGATGCGCGGAGCACTTTCTGCCGCGGCCGTTGTTCTCGCGCTTCTGCTCAGCTTGCATTTCCGCATGCCCTGGCAGGCCAATCCTGTGGATGCTTCGAGCCGCGAGTTGGCCGTGCTCCCCTTCGAACCAGCCGCGTCCGACACTGGCAGCCGTGCTTTCGCCGCCGGGCTCACGGAGACGCTCTCGGCCCGTCTGAATGAGATTGCCGACCGTTATCCCGTCGAGATTGTGCCGGCATCCGAAGTACGCACGCAGAGCGTAGCGGATGCGCGCCATGCGCGCACGCTGCTGGGCGCAAGCCTGGTGCTGGAAGGCAGTTTTCAGCAATCGGGCAGCACGGTGCGGGTCCTCTACAGCCTGGTGGACACGCATTCGCTGCGCCAACTCACTTCGGGTGTCATCACGGCTGAAAACTCCAATGTCTTTGCAGTCCAGGACCGCGTGATTGCGGAAGTGCTGAAGACACTCGACATTGAGCTGGCGCAGGATGATCGCCTGCGCGTGCGGATGCATGGAACCACCGACTCTCAGGCCTACGATTCCTTCCTGCGCGGCCGTGGCTACTTGCAGGCCTATGACCGCGGAGACAATCTGCAAAATGCGATCGCCGAATTCCGGCGCGGCCTGGAAGCCGATCCGCGCTTCGCGCTTGCTTACGCCGGACTCGGCCAGGCTTATCTCTATATGTATGCGGCTGCCCATGCGCCTGAATCGCTCACTTCTGCAACCGACGCCTGCAAGCGCGCGTCGGAACTCGACCAGAAAAATCCTGACGGCGAAATCTGTCTGGGAATGCTGGCGAGCGCCACCGGGCAGTTTGGCGCGGCTGTCCAGCATCTGGAACGCGGGCTGAATCTCGATCCTTCGAGGCCCGAGATTTATCGCGAGTTGGCGATTGCCTACGAAGGCGAGAAGCGCAGCCATGACGCGGAATCTCTGCTTCAGCGAGCCATCCGGCAGCGTCCGCAATCCTGGAGCAGCTATCAGGCGCTGGGTTGGTTTTATGCTCAGCACGGCCGCTATGACGATGCTGCCCAGCAGTTCAAGCGCGTGATTGATCTCGCGCCTGACAGCATTGCAGGCTACAGCAATCTGGGAGCGATTTACGTGCAGCAAGGGAAATATCCTGAAGCCATTGACGCTCTGGAGCGCTCGATCCAGATCCAGGCGACTGCGCCTGCACTCAATAATCTGGGCGCCGCGTATTTCTACCAGCGTAAATACTCCGATTCCGCGCAGGCTTACGAGCGTGCGGCGCAAATCACTCCGGATGACTATACCGTCTTCGGCAACCTTGCTGAGGCATACGCCCAGATGCAAAACAGCCAGGAGTCGAGCCGCCAAGCTTACGCGCAGGCCTTGAACCTGGCCCAGCAACGCTTGCGAGCGAATCCGAAAGACAGCGATGCCCTGCTCAGCGCCGCGCTCTTCGCAGCCAGCCTGGGCGATTCGGGCAAGGCGGAACAGTACCGCAACGCCGGCATCAAGGCTTCACCGGAGAACCCGGAAGCGCGCTTCACCTCGGCACAGGTGCTGGCGCGCCTCCACCGCGATGGCAGCGCGCTATCTGAACTCGCACGGGCGTTGAAGAAGGGGCTATCCGCCAGCGAGGTGCAGGGAGACCCGGAGTGGCAGAGATTTTCAGCCGACCCACGGTATCAGGCAATCATGGCCGGAAAGTCCGGCGATTGAAAGGAGAAGTGTATGGCAGCACCAACGATATTGAAGAAATTAGGTCCACAACAGGTGCGGATTCTGCAGGAAGATGGACAAGTAGATCAGTCCACGGTCACGCTGAGCCGCGTAGGCAAGGACCAAGTTACATGGTTCGCCCACGGAAGCCACAAGGCCACAATCGTGTTTGCTTCCCCGGACGGCTCACCATTCCACGACACAACATTTCAAGTTCCGGCAGGCGGAAGCGTCGCCAGCGGTCCCGCGAAGACAACAGCCCAATACAAACCTTATAAATATATCGTGATCGGCGAGCAGGGAGTGAACGATCCCAAAGTGATCATTCAGCCCTGAAGATACCGCTGGGCAGAAGGAGTTCCGGAGCAGTTGGTCAACGCTTGTCGCCATGTTTTGGGAAACATCAAAGGGGCTCCGAAGAGCCCCTTTGATGGTAAAACCGGCTTCCCTTTTCACTGTCCGCCGCAGTTCAGCGGTTGCGGTGCGGAAAGTCCAGTAAGCACCGTCTCATCCGGGTAGCTGTAGGCATTGTCAATGGCGCTTGAGTTCTGCTGGAACTCAAACCATGGCAACAGCGCCTCATTCTGCGGATGGTAAGTGAATCCGTTGAGCGTAATTGGGAACGTGGGATTGGGCAGGTCCTCAATCACGTCACCATCTTCCATCAAGTCCTGGCATTGCCCCGCGGGATTCAGCCAGAACGGCGTGATGTTGTGGATGCCATCAAAACCAACGAACGGATCATTGAAAGTTTCAGCGATTTCGTGGCTGTTCGCAGTGACATCCTGGAACCCGCCGCCAAAAATGCCGGGATTGATCCAACTGGAATAATTCAAGACGAAAAACCTGAGCTGGTTCCCGTTGGCAGGAAGGTTAATGGCATTGCCGGGCTCGAAGTCGAAAGTATGGAATCCAAGCACACAACAAGCGCCGTTCCGCGGATTGAACAGGAAAGCGTTGGGGAAGAGGAAGGTCGAGATGTCCTTGGTGGTGATATTGCCCGCCACTTCAGCTTGGCCGATGACGGAATTATTGTCCGGCCCTGCGGGGCTTTGCGGGAACAGTTCGTTATTGAAAACATCTTCTCGAATCAGCACGAAGAAACAGCAACTTCCGTCGGCATTAAGTGCGAACTGATAAGTGCCACGAAGCAGGGTCATTACCTCAGGAGCCTTCACGCTCGGCGCCAGCAGTGTGTGCCAATCAGGCTTGGCATGGTTGCCGAACTCTGCGCGTTGGACAGCATCAGTGATTTGTGTCGGGACCGGACTGCTGCTATAAGTCGCGGTGGAGAATACCGGGCCATTCACGAATGGCTGAATGAAGGGCGTCACGTCAGAGAAAAGACGCTGGCATCCCGGGCCGGGAGGGTTCGTGCAAGTAATAACCGCACCGTTCACAACTTTCACGAAACGGGGCGAGCCGTCAGCATTCCGCAAGTCCAGAGAAACCGGAACGATAGGCGCGTTGAAAACGGTTGTTCCACCTTTTTCAGGAGGATTTCCGACCATACTGTATTCCCAAATATGGTGCGCGCTGCCGTCGAAGAGCACTCCTTGCGATTCAAAATGGTTGGTGAAGTTTACGATTGTGTCCACGCCCAGAGGGAAGCCGTGAGGTGTGGGTAGATTGCCCTGTTTATGGGCATTCGCGGAGTTGTTTGCATGCTGAACGTGCAAGCCTGCGTTGGCCGGCAAAGCATCATCGTCCTGCGCAAAAGCTGCAAAGCTAAAGCTAAACAGCGCTAATAACATGAACCAGGGAGCAATTTTTCTCATGGAAAGTAAGTCTCTCCTTCAGTGTGGGGAATTATACCTAGCCCAAAGCAGAAGTAAATCCCTTAATACTTAATTCACTGGCCCGCTAGCCCGGGCTTGGTGGGGAGTCATGAAGGGGTTTAGCGCCGGGCTGGATAGAGAGAAATATGAGCAACAGTTTGGAAATCAGCAACTTCTGAGCAACGCCAGCCAGGCTTAACACCCTAAGGATGCTGCGAACCTGACCGCATGGCCCGTGCCGGCGCTTTTGCGGAAGCCATTACTTCCTGAACCTTAATGCCGAGCTGTTTCAATGAATAAGGCTTCTGCAGGAATTGCAGTCCGTTGCCAAGCAAGAGACCGGTCTGGAGCACCACATCATCGGCATAGCCGGAGACGAAAAGCATCTTGAGTCCTGGGCGGAACTCGAGGAGGCGGTCGGCGAATTCACGGCCGTTCATTTGCGGCATCACGACATCGCTGATCACGAGATCAATCTTGCCAGCATCGCGCGCAAGTTTGAGGGCCTCAGGTCCGCTAGAGGCAGCCGTTACAGAGTATCCCAGCGAACTGAGGAACTCGGCATTGGCTTCACGCAAAGCCAGTTCGTCTTCTACCAGCAGGATGTTGCCTTTCCCCGGCATGAGCTCCTGTACCGGAGAATCGCCGCTGATCACTTCAGCCGCAGCAACCGCGGGAAGAAAAATGCTGATTTGAGTACCGCTGCCGGATTGGGAGTCAATGCTGATTTCCCCACCGCTCTGGCGCACGATGCCGTAGACCGTGGAAAGGCCCAATCCGGTGCCGCGGCCGATGTCCTTGGTGGTATAGAAGGGCTCAAAGGCGTGTTGCAAGATGTCTTCTTCCATGCCCATGCCCGTATCATGAATGCGGATTGCGACCTGACGGCCAACATCCACATTGCCGGCTGATGACACAACCGGACGGAAGATGTCCTCCGCATCAATGCTCAACTTACCGCCGTTGGGCATGGCATCGCGGGCATTGATCACCAAATTGAAAATGATCTGCTCAAAGTGGGTCTTGTCCATCATTACGGTGCTGGTGGAGCGGAGATCAATCAGCAGTTCGACATCTTCACCGATCAGCCGGGGAAGAATGCCGGAAAGTTCCCGAATCATCTGATCCGGGCGCAGCGGCATGGGACGAGTGATCTCTTTGCGGCTGAAGGTAAGCAGTTGCCGCGTCAACCCCGCGGCGCGCTCGGTGGTTTCAATCACGCGGTTGCAGTACCGCCGGCACGCGTCGTTTTGGTCGAGTCTGGATTGCAGGAGTTCGGCATAGCCGCCAATCACCCCAAGAAGGTTATTGAAGTCATGCGCGATACCCCCGGCCAGGCGTCCCAGGGCCTCCATTTTTTGCGCCTGAAGGAATTTCGCTTCCAGCTCGCGTTTGTCCGTCTGGTCAAGCAGCATGCCAAAAATGCAGTCTTTGTCGCCAATGCGCACCAGAGTTGCGAAGTAGAGCCCTTCGTGCTTGTTGCCGTGCGCATCTTTGAACTTCACTTCAATATCGCGGAGCGAACCGGCGCTTTGGAGTTTTTCATAAAAATCGTCGCGTTGCTCCTGTGACTTCCATAGCCCAAGATCCAGTCCGGTCTTGCCCAGCACTTCTTCCGGCGGCAGGCCCAGAATCCGCAGGAAATTGTCATTCGCGCTCAAAAGGACGCCTTCGATTGAAATGATGGCGCATCCGGTTGGGCTCTGCCGAAAGATGGTGGCAAACCGCTCTTCCGATTGCTTCAACGCCAGTTCTGCCTGTTTGCGCTCTGTGATGTCGATGGCTGTGCCTTCAATGCAGCGCACGCCCGAAGAATCGCGAATAATGGTGGCGCGCTCCAGGACCCAGATATGGGTTCCATCTCTGCGGCGATGACGGCATTCGTAGTTCAGCGCCTGGCCTTCGCGGTGGAGTGTCTCCAGAAACGCATCATGCTCGTGAGGATGTGAGAACAGCGAAGTTGCGCCCGCGCCCGTGGCCTCTTGCTTTGATTGGAAGCCATACAGCTTGAGGAACGCGGCATTGCAATTCAGGAGCTTCCCATCGAAACTTGAAACGTAGACCGCAGCCAAGTTGCTCTCAAACAAGTCCTGATACTGGCGCGCCATTCCGGTGGCGACTTCCGCCTGGTTTTCAAACAGCGTAAGGATCATGCCAAAGGCAACAAAATACTTGGGCAGGTCATAGACAACGCTGTTGGCCGGAGGCCCCAGGTGCCGCTCCAGCAGCATGCCCCCGATGGGAAACACCAGCCCCCAGGCGATGAACGCCATTGAGGTGAGAATGACTCCCGGAGTAAAGCGCCGGAAATTGCGCCAGTATTGCACGCCGGCCAAACCGAAAAGCGCGCTCAGGTATCCGTGAATCCCCCAAATTGGGAGGCCTTCAAAAATGTGGGTAACGGCAGCTCCCGTGAGCAGCAGAACTATGGAGAGCGTAAGGTAGAGATACTGGCTTCGGAAACCGAAACGGCGGCACAACTGCACCACCACGAAACCCATGCTCAAGCCGAGCAGGGCTGCATATCCCCATGAAGGAAACCAGCGATTGAGCAGTCCCGTGAGATAAACCAGAGAGACTGCCGAAACAAAGCCCGCGAAATACCAGCGCAAACGTCCCAGGTAAACTTCGGTCACAGACAGGAGGAAGCAACTGCCTGCGATCAGAAGAGTGGCGGCGTTGTTCCATCGGGCAAACTTCGCCGACAAAGGCAGCCAAACGCCGACAAGAGGCACCGCGAAGTGGAGCAGGACTGCGGTCCAGCCAAGCATCCATAGCCCGATCTTTTGCTGCCGGTCGCGCACATAGATCCAGGTGAACAGGGAGAGCACAATGCTCATCACCAGAAAAACCAGGATTTGCTCGAACACGGGCGACATGCTTGCTCCTTCCTGCCTGCCGGCAGGATGAGTGGAAGGTGGTCTGGGGGCCTCGGGAAACTTTATGACGTTTTGGTCTGATTTTCCATGAAAAAAGCGCGTTTTCCAGCTTTATTCGGGCTTTTTTGGCTTGCGTTCCGCCGGATTTTCATGCACGCGCTCGCGGACGTTGCTGACCATCCCGCCGGCCAGGAAAACAGCCTTGTCGCCATATTTGTCGCGCAACCGGTCGGTGGCAGAAAGAGCCTGTTTCCAGCGAGTCCGCGGGTCGCCATCAAGAAGATCCATCTGCTGCGGCTGGTCTTGGAAGTTTGAGACGTGCACGCCCAACAGGCGCACCGCTCTTCCCTGCTCCCAATTGGCTTGGAAAAGCGCGCGCACCGTCTTGAAGATCTCGCCATCCACGATCGTGGGTTCTGGCAGAGAATGGGCGCGGGTGATGGTGGTGAAATCCGAGTAGCGGAGTTTGAGTTGAATGGTGCGGGCGGCGAAGTCGCTCTCGCGCAGCCTGCGGCCAACCATCTCGGCAAGCCGGGCGAGCGTTGATTCCAGCTTGCTTTGGTCCTGCGTGTCAGTGGAGAAGGTATGTTCATGGCTGATGGATTTGGCCTGCCAGTCTTCGCCCACGTCGCCTTCAAACCATCCGCCGGAATCTTCTCCGCGCGCTTTGCCGGCCAGCGCAGTTCCCCATTTGCCGAAGTTCTCTTCCAGCAGAGCTTCGGGAACGCGCAGGAGGTCGGCGATTTTGAAAACTCCAATTTCGTTCAGTCTGGCGCGGGTCACCTTGCCGACGCCGGGGATCTTGCCGACTTCGAGCGGAGCGAGAAACGGGTGCTCCATCCCGGACAACACGTAAAGAACTCCATTGGGCTTGGCCTGATCGGAGCAGATCTTGGCCATCAGGCGGGAGGCGCCGATCCCGATGGAGCAGTTCAGCCCCGTGCGCTGTTTCATCTCCTGGTGCAACTTGTGTGCGGAAAACAAGGGCGGACCGTGCAGCTTGTCCGTGCCGCTCATGTCCACATAAGCCTCATCAATGGAGGCCATCTCAAGCGCGGGAGAAAAATCCTGCAGCACCTTGCGGACTTTCTGCGAGTGCTCGCGATAGAGATCGAGCCTGCCATCGAGAAAGATGGCGTGCGGACAAAGTTTGGCCGCGGTGCGCAGCGGCATGGCGGAATGGACGCCAAACTTCCGCGCCTCGTAGGAAGCGGCAGATACCACTCCGCGCTCGTCCTTCTGCCCGCCGACGACGACGGCTTTTCCCTTCAGTGAAGGGTCGTGCAGCTCTTCCACCGAGACAAAGAACGCGTCCATGTCAACGTGAAAAATGATTCGCGAGGATGCGGGCACAGAAGAAGATTACCGCGAGAGGAAAGGAGAGGAAAGGCCGGGATGTTCAGGAGCAGAGCTTCGCGGCAAAGCCGGCAATTTACGGACTATGAAATCAGATTCAGATGTGCGGATTTAGCGAACAGGTCGCCACCACCCCAGATGCGACGAAGTCCCTTGGGCATGAGAGCGTCATTTTATCCCACCCTTTCCATCGCTGCTGCAAAGGGCGCGCAGCGCGTTGGAAAGGATGGTGCACCCGACATTCTTCAAGGTCTGCGGAGGGTGGGCCACTCGTCCAAGAGAGATAGATACGCTGTAGACCTGAGGCCACTTGCAATGTGGCAAGCAATTTCAGGAAAAAGGACGATGAACTTCTTTCCTACGCAGCATTGTCCTATTTCGCCATTGATTCGCGCAGCAAAATAGGCCAGAATGGGTTTGCAGTAAGCCGTCCCAGGACGGGGAAGATAAGGTATTTGAAAATTCGAGCAATTAGCAGATGGCAATTAGCAACAGGCTTTTGGCTATTGGCTATTGGCTTTTGGCCATAAAAACCGGGGTCTCCGAGCAGGGTAAGATTGTGACCTGTGGCCGGCTGTCGCAAATGGGAGCACCCTGGGATGACGTGAGCTAAGTCCTTTAGACGGTGGGATGGAGAGGAGGGTAGGGCATCGCCGAGATC
>DATEGH010000307.1:0-2238 GCA_035280185.1 Terriglobales bacterium | reverse complement strand
GCCGCAGCATTGAGCCGCGGCCGGAGTTAGAGGGAAGATGAACGATGTTTAGCGGATGCGCCGGGCGATCATCTGCCACGACGTTCCGTTCCAGAACAACAGTCCGCGTACCCGAACGCTGGCGCCATTTGCAACGCTGGTGCGGGTATCGGTTGCGCCGACCGTGGTCACGTGCACCACGCTCTGGCCGGAGATGACAGTCAAGGCCGAGTCGGTTGCGAGAGCCAGGTCGAAGGTGCTGCCGCTCAGATTCTGTACCGTTCCGGCAACTCCCTGCTGCTGCAACTTTAGCTTGTCCACATTGATGCTGCCGTTTGCCGGAGGCAAAGGAACATCGGTGTCAACTTCGATCCGTTGACCAGCATGAATCGTAGTTGCGTCGAAGGGGAAGCTGGCGTTCGGAAGATTGCTGCCGCCGAAGCCGTTTCCCAGGTTCACGCGGAACTTGCTGGCGTTCAGCCCGGCGATGCTCACGGTGAAGCTGTCGCCCACTTTGGTGTTGTCCATTCCGTTGCCGATCCCGTCCTGCGCCATCACCGTCAGCGTGCTGCCGCTGATCTGGGTGATGATTCCTTCCAGTTCGGCGCCGTTCTCATTTTCCAGGCCTTCCACTTCTTTGGCGAAGAGCGTGCCGTCGGAGCGAGTGAAGCCTTCCACGGTCACAACCTGATTGAGGGCCGAGGCCAGCGTAGTGAGACCGTCTTTGAACTCGGTGGTGCTGTCGGTGGTGAAGGTGAGCGATGAGCCGGTTTGGCCGACATTCATGGTGAAGCTGGAACCGTTCACTGCAGTCACGAGTCCCTGAACGTCTTCAATTTCGCCATCGTCGTCCTGCTGGTTGGCCTGGGCGCCGGGTGCTTTCGCTGTGATGTTGAATGAAGTTGGGCCAAAGCTGATGCCGGTGACGGTGGTTCCACTAAGCGTGACCGAGTTCGCGACGTTCACGTCAATGGCAAGCACCAGCGGACCGTTGCCGATCGTGATTGCCGGGCTTAGGGGAACCGTTACTTGCGCGCTGGCGGGTCCGTTGATGTGAACGGCGGTTCCAGTTCCGGTGAGGAAGGTCAGCTCAGCATTTGCGAGCGTCAGGTTCGCGCTGCTGAAAGTCCCTTGGGGCAAGTTGCCGAGAGTCAGCGGTTCAAACTTGCCGGAAGCGTGGGTGAGTTCGATACGGTTGTTGGCGGGCACCGGAATATTCACAGCCGCGCCGCCATTGCTCGGCGTGAGCGAAAGGCTGCTAAGACTGACCTCAAAAGCGATGACGCTGTCCGCCGGCGCGTCGCCGATGCGGACCTGTGTGTTATTTGCCGTGGCGGTGCCTGGCGTGGGTGTGGGGCTGGCCGTGAGACCATTGCCTCCGCCGCCGCAACCAATGGCAAGGAACAATCCCGCCACCAGGGTGAGAGAAAGACCAGCTTTGCCGGCCGACTTTACGCTGCTTTTCTGCGCTGCAAACATTCCAAATCTCCTTGAGTTTCTTATGTCTGGGGTAAAGAGTCGGAAAGCATTGGTCTGCTGGCCAAACTCCTCCGTCGACGCACTGCTTTACTTCATTAGTGCTGTGCTTCGTTCACTCTGATTGGTAAGACACTCAGAAAATCTTTGTAGAACAACTTTCGTACTGCACAGAAGGTGAGGCAGGTCAATTTGACCTGGAGGCGCAGCCTAAGAGATAATACTTAACGAACGAACGTTCGCTAAGGCATTCCTCATCGTGTCTCAGGCTGGTGTTCAAATTCGGACCGCTCCACTTCTGCTGGATGGCGGTCCAGCCGCGCGGGCGCTGGAATCCCACTTTGATCGGCAACTGGCGCGTTTGCTGAAACACGCAGCCCACATCTTCTGTGAAAAAGGATACGAAGGCGCTTCCATGCGCGATCTCTCTCGCGCGACAGGAATGTCATTGGCGGGGCTCTATCATTATTTCGAGTCCAAAGAAGAGCTTCTTTACCTGATCCAGAAACACGCCTTTCAGACCATCATGGACCAGGCTCGCGAGCGGCTGGCCGGGTCAGCGGACCCAGAGGAGCGGGTCAGGCTCTTTATCGAGAATCACCTGGAATATTTCCTAGCCAACAAGGAAGCGATGAGCGTCCTCACGCATGAGGATGAGACGCTGAAGAATGGCCGGCGCGGGGAGATTCGGGCCATCAAACGGGAATACTATCGCATCTGTTTTGATCTGCTGGAAGACCTGCGCAGCGCAAGAGGACTAGAATTTTCAGGACGGCTGGCCGT
>DATEGH010000306.1:0-18676 GCA_035280185.1 Terriglobales bacterium | reverse complement strand
AATAAGGATCTGTAACGTCAAACAGCATCACTCCAACGGTGTGATTGCGGCGGCTGCGCAGCGACTTGGCAAAACTGTTGGGATGGTAACCCAGGCTCTTGGCGGCATGCTGAATACGCGCCTTGGTGTGCGGCGGAATGTAGCGCGCGAGCGGAGCGTTGTTCAGGACAATGGAAACCGTGCTCGCGGAAAAACCGCTCTCCTTCGCCACATCTCGGATGGTGATGCCCCGGCTGCCGGTCCCCCGGCGTTTCGATTCCCCCACGGCGGGCCCTTTCGGTATCTGTCCCGCTAGAATATCCTGCTCACCTGCATTTTTCATCTGCTTTGTTGCTGGCGCCTCTTGGCTTGTTTATTGAAACGTTTTATTATAAGCTCTTTTCCGCGAGAAGATAGCTATGGCCTGCTTGGCGATCGGCGTTGATCTCGGCGGCACCAACCTTCGCGTCGCCGCCGTTACGGGTACCGGGCAGACGCTCGAAGTGCTTCGCTCCGCAACCCCTCTTTCGCTCGGCCGTGAGTACGTGATTGAGGAAATCGCTGCGGAGGTCCGCACGCTTGCGCAGAAATTCCGCGCGGCTCACCGCTTGATGGGAATTGGCATCGGCGTACCCGGAATTCTCGATCTTGCCAGCGGGACGCTGCACTCTGCAGCCAATCTTCCCGGCTGGGACCACTACCCGGTGCGAGCGATACTCGAAGAAAAACTTGGCGTTCCGGTGGTGCTGGAAAATGACGCCAATTGCGCCGCTTTGGGCGAAAAGTGGCTGGGCGCCGGTCGCGACGTTGAAGATCTCTGCATGCTGACTCTGGGCACGGGAGTTGGCGGCGGCTTTGTTTTTAACGGCCGTCCGTGGCACGGGATGGCCGGTATGGCCGGAGAGATCGGACACATGACTGTGATTCCGGAAGGCGCTGCGTGCGGGTGCGGAAATCGCGGGTGTCTCGAGCAGTACGCCTCGGCAACAGCCGTGGTTAGGTTAGCCTCTGAGATGATCGCCCAAGGCAAAGCGCCAAGGCTGCAGCGTGCGTTGAAACAGACAGGGCCGCTTACGTCCAGAACTGTCTTTGAGGCAGCGCGCCAGGGAGATGCCACTGCACTAGAAATTTTCGATGTTGTTGGACGCGCGCTGGGCATCGTTTTAGCCAACCTGGTGAATGCCTTGAATCTGCCGCTCTATGTGATCGGTGGCGGGCTGGCCGAAGCCTGGGAAGTTTTTTCTCCAGCTCTATTCCGCGAACTGCACCATCGCTCTGTTGTATTTTCTGCGGGCGAGAATGGCGGAGCCGGCCTGCGGGCCACCAGGATCGTTCCTGCGGAGCTGCACGAAAGCGCCGGATTGCTCGGTGCGGCGCGCCTTCCCATGCTGCTGGAGAAATCCTGCAACTTCCGCTCTCTGGCAGTCTGAATCCAGCAGGCTAAGCACCTTAGAAAAAAATTTGTTGGGGGCTTGACAGAGCATTTGCTCAAGGAGCAAAATTTTTGCCGTTTATGAAAACGTTTCAATAAACGTTACTAAACGTCCCGCCTGAGCGGCGTTCGCACTTGTGGAGGTTCTATGCAGCGTCTTTCCCCCATGTCGCCGGTTTCACTATTCCACTCCAGTTCGCCTTCAATTGTGGCAGGCGCTGGGCAGATCAAATTCCAGAAGGCACTCGCACTGAGTGTCTTGTTTTTTTCTCTCCTGATGCTTCTTTCTGCGTTGGCCCCGCTCGTGAAGGCACAGGAAGTCACAGGCTCAATTGTCGGGACGGTTACGGATCCCAGCGGCGCCGCGATTAGCGGAGCAGAGGTTACCGCCAAGGATGTTGACCGTGGCACCGTTCTCGCCACGATTTCAAATGCCGAGGGCGCGTTCAGTATTCCGCGGGTGCCGATTGGGAATTATCAAGTCCGCGCCGAGGCGAAGGGCTTCCAGGCGGTCGTGAATCCCACATTCAACCTCGTGCTGAACCAGACGGTACGCTTGAATTTTCAAATGAAGGTCGGGCAGGCATCGGAGACAGTGGAAGTTTCAGCGGCTGCGCCACTCCTGCAGACCGACACGACGCTCCTTGGAAACATCATCGACTCGCAGGCTGTAGTGGAACTCCCGCTATCAACTCGGAATCTCAACCAACTCACATTAATTGCAGCTCCGGGAGTTGTCACGCCAAACCTGTTTGGCTTCCAGGCAGCGCAGAATACATTCGGTACAGGGCGCCCATATGTGAACGGCGCCCGTGAACAGGAAAACAATTTCATCCTGGATGGAATGGACAATAATCAACCGGATAACAATGATGTCGGATTCGTGCCGGCTCCGGATGCAGTGCAGGAATTTAATCTGATTACCGGCAATGCGCCGGCGGACTTTGGAAATTATCTCGGTGGTGTTGTGAATGTAACTTTGAAATCAGGAACGAACAAGTTTCATGGGAACGTGTACGAGTTCATGCGCCGAGGCGGCTGGAATGCCAACAGTTGGACCAACAATGCCAACGGCATTGCTCGGCCCGGCTTGCATTGGGATGATTTCGGCGGAACCTTTGGCGGACCGATTCTCAAAGACAAGTTGTTCTTTTTTGCGGATTATCAGGAATCTCGATTTTCGCAGCCTGCAGTGACCACTCAGTTGCAGACCATCAGTCTAGCAAACCGCGGCGGTGATTTTTCGTCAATCTGTACCGCCGGCTTTACGAACGGCATTTGCAACGATCCGACACAGCAGTTGTTTAACCCGTTTTCCAGTCCAAACCCGGCCAGTCGGACTCCATTTCTCAACAACCAGATTCCCACCTCGTTGTTCAACTCAGCTTCTCAGACGATCATCAGTTCCCCGCTCTATCCGAATTCGGAGGTGGCAAATAATGTCCAGAACTTCAAGACCAATTCTTACCAGGGAGATTTGAAGTTTGATTTTGTTCCTTCGGAAAAAGATCACATTATGGGCCGCTGGTCACAGCAGTATGTAATTAACAATCAGAGCAACAGCATCGGGTTGTTAGGCGATTTCGTTCGGGAGTTTCCACTTAAGAATGCAGTTGTGGATTGGACGCGCACGTTCTCCGCGAACTGGGCCAATGATGCGCGCATTGGATTCTCGTATTTCCCAGTGACTGAAGCTGTTCATAACGCAACAGGTCAGAACCTGCCTGCGACGTTCGGCATACAGGGCGTGGCAGTGGACTTCTTGCCGGCGATGGTCTTCAGCGGATCGGGTGTTCTCCCCGGCACCATCGGAAGTAACGATTTAGCGGAGTCCTTCCACGATACGACCTTGCAGTTTAATGACTCAGCGACCTGGAGCCACAACAAGCACGTAATCCATTTCGGGCTTGAGGCCTACCACTACATCATGAATGACCTCTACCCGGGAAACGCTGGCCTAGCCGGCCAATTCAACTTCAATGGCCAGTTCACAGGAAATACAGGGTCCAGCGGGGGCAATCCCGTTGCCGATTTTCTGCTGGGACTTCCTCAAACCGTTCAACAAGGAAACGGGGGTGGTGGCAACAAATACCTGCGCAATAGCCTTTTCGGAGTATTTGGCCAAGACAATTGGCGCGTTCTGGATAATCTCACATTAAACATCGGCCTGCGTTACGAGCTCACAACTGCGCGTAGAACAAATAACGGGCAGGATGTGAATTTCGATCTGATCACAGGCGCTCCACAAATCGGGAAGGGGTATAGCACCTATGGAGGAATTAACAATTTTCAGCCTCGCATCGGTTTCGCATGGCAGCCGGGATTCGATCGCAACACAGTCATTCGCGCCGCCTATGGAATTTCAACTTTCATGGAAGCAAACGGCGTGAACAATCTGCCTTACCAGAACCCCCCATTTGTCCAAGCGCACACGGCTGATTTTTCCGGTCTCGCGTTGCCAGGAAGCACTTTAGATCAAGGCTTCGCGAATTTTCCGGCATCAGCATGCACCGTCGCTGCTTTGCAGGCGCTCTCACCAGCGTGTCTGGCCAGCAACACATTGCATTTGACGAATCCCAATCTGCAGCCGGCAGTTGACCAGCAATGGAACCTCAGCATTCAGCGGCAGCTTGGGAAAACTACCTCGGTCCAAGTGGGTTATGTCGGAAACAAAATTGACCACATGTCCGATATCTTCATTTTCAATCAACTGGTTTTGAATCCTGACGGAACCACTTCTCCGGGTCCCTTTGCTCAGCCACTTATCAACTGTTGTGGAGCGGGGAATTCACCCAGGATCCGTTTCAACGATTCCAGCGGCATCCAGCGGTATAACGCGCTGCAAGGCACTGTGGTGCAACGCGCGTGGCAAGGACTTCAGTTGCAGGCTAATTACACCTGGTCCAAGTGCCTATCTAACAGCTTGGGATATTTTGGCCAGTTTGGCGATGAAGAAGCTCTTCCTGGAACTGTAAGCCAGACGAACAGCTCCTTCTTTTTCCAGGATAATTACAACGCGAAAGGCGATTATGGCCGCTGCATCGCAGATGTCGCGAGTCTTTTTAATGGATACGTAACCTACGATGTGCCGTTCGGACATGGCCGGCCTTTTGGCGGCAACCTGAATCCGGCGCTTGAGGCCATCTTGGGCGGCTGGGTAATTGGGTCGGATTTCACCCTGCACTCCGGTTTCGCTATCAACCCGGGTGCTCCTGACCAGTCAGGCACTCATACTTCCGGAAGGACACGTCCTGATTGTGTTCCAGGAGTGTCTCAGTCGGGCAGTGGAGATGTTGTTACCATCGGCGGAGTCACTGGAATCCAGTTCCTGAATCCGGGTGCTGTCGCTCTGCCGGCACAAGGAACATTCGGCAATTGCGCTGCCGGTTCCTTCCGCGGACCAGGTTTAAAAACCATGGATTTGAATCTGTCGAAGCAGTTTCGGGTGACCGAAGCTTCAAACTTCCTGCTTCGCGCGGAATTCATCAATTTGACCAACACACCCATCTTTGGCGCTCCGAACGCCACTGCGGGTTCAACCTTCGGGTTTATCAGTTCTTCGAATCCGGGAAGACAGATTCAATTAGCAGCAAAGTTCAACTTCTGACGGCTCCTGCCCGCCAGAATGCGAAGAGCCATCTTACGAGGGTGGCTCTCCGCATTGGAGCGTGAGACCGAACCAGACCGGATTTTGCGCTCCAGAAGTTCTAGGAGAAGCCCGTGCCCCACCCCGCCATATCGAAGAACAGCTTCCCTCATTTCATGCTCAAGGAAATTTACGAGCAGCCGGAGGCGGTGCGGCGGGTAATCGAAGGCAGAGTGGATGGGAACGGGAGCATCAGCCTGCCCAAGCTGAAGCTTTCTGCTGACGAGATCCGTGACTTTTCGAAAATCACCATCGCGGCCAGCGGCTCCAGCCGGCATGCGGGAATGGTGGGCGAGTTTTTGCTGGAGAGGATGACTGGTGTTGATGTGGAAGTGGACTTTGCCAGTCAGTATTGCTATCGCGATCCGGTGGTAGGGCCGCACGAGCTGACAATTTTTCTTTCCCAATCCGGCACCACGATTGACACGCTCACTGCGCTGAAGGTGGCAAGGCGCAAAGGGGCCAGATCGCTGGCCATCTGCAACACTCCAGAAACACCGCTCACGCGCAATGCCGATACTGCGCTCCTGACGCACGCGGGAGAAGAAGTCGCCATTGCTGCCACTAAGAGTTTCACTACCCAGCTTGCGCTGTTGTTTCTGCTGTCAGCCCACTTCGCTCACGTGCGCGGAATCCAGCATGAGGCGACGGAGCGCGCCATCCGGGAACTGCCGAGCCTTCCGGAGTACATCCATCAAGCGCTCGAGACCGATGATGCTTGCCGCCGCTTTGCCGAACAGCTCTACAAGTACAAGGACTTCATTTACATTGGCCGTGACATCGACTATCCAATTGCGCTCGAAGGCGCGCTGAAGCTGAAGGAAATTTCTTACATCCACGCCGAAGGCTATCCCAGCGGGGAGCTAAAGCACGGTCCTACCGCGCTGGTGAATGAAGACTTACCCGTGGTAATCCTGGCAACGCATGACAAGAATGATCCCGGATCCATGATGCTGTACGAGAAGAGCATATCCAGTCTTCATGAATTCGTGCGGCGCGAGATTCCGGTGATCGCAGTTGCTACCGAAGGCGATGAGGAGATTCAAAACCTCACCTCGGGGGTGGTATTTGTTCCGGCGGTTCCCGCGCTCCTGCAGCCGATTGTTGAAGTAATCCCGCTTCAGTTCCTGGCGTATCACATCGCTGTGCTGTGCGGCCGGGATATCGATCGGCCGCGCCATCTCTCAAAATCCGTGGTAGTGGAGTAATAACGCCGAATCTCAAGTACGAGTGATCGTTCCTTCGTTTACTATTTCTGCGTTCCTATATTGTTCAAAGTTCTGAAAGCATGATTGCCGCATGAGCCCTGACACCTCGCTTGCCATCGCCTGGGCCATCTTTATTGCCAGTTATCTTGCATTCGCTCTGGGGCGCTTTCCGGGCACGAAGATTGACCGTCCGGCAATGGCGATCATCGGCGCGGCGCTCATGTTTGGCTTCCGCATTCTCAGCCCCGCGCAGGGCATGCGCAGCATTGATTTTGAGACGATCGTTCTGCTGTTTTCCATGATGCTGATCGTCGCGAGCCTGCATGTTGCCGGATTTTTCGAATGGATTACGCAACTGGTCGCCGCTCACATCCGCCCACAATATCTGCTTCCCGGCGTAATTTTCACCAGCGGCATTCTTTCGGCGTTTCTGGTGAACGACGTGGTTTGCCTGTTTATGGCTCCCCTGATCCCGCAAGTCTGCCGGCGGATGCGAAAGCCGGCTGAGCCTTACCTGCTTGCCCTGGCCACATCTTCCAACATTGGCAGCACGGCTACGATCACCGGCAATCCTCAAAACATCCTTATCGCTTCGGTTTCCGGCATCGCCTATCGCGACTTTCTTGTTCATCTTGGGCCCATCGCACTCATCGGGCTTTGTCTTGACTGGATGGTGCTCAACTGGCTTTATCCCGACCGTACCCATCCGCACGAACACACCGCAACCGTTGCGATCACCGAACACAAGCACGGCCCGCGCCTCTGGATTTCTTTGACGATCACGTTAGGAGTTCTTGCAGGTTTTCTTGCCGGATTTCCTCCCGCTCTCGTTGCCGCCCTGGGAGGAGCTTGCGTGCTGGTGCGCCGATCCTTGCCCACGGAGAAAATCTATAAAGAAGTAGATTGGTCGCTGCTGGTATTTTTTGTCGGCTTGTTTCTCATCATCGGCGGCGCGCAGCAATCAGGCATCGCGGCCGAAATGCTGGACAACGCCGTGCGCCTTCCGCTCAGCAATGCATGGATCTTCACCGGCGTGGTCGCCGTGTTTTCCAATCTCGTCAGCAACGTTCCCGCCGTGATGCTGCTCAAGCAAATGGCGGCGCGCTTCGCCGATCCGAATCAGTTCTGGCTGTTGCTGGCGATGGCGAGCACTCTCGCCGGAAATCTGACCATTACGGGATCCATCGCCAACATCATCGTGGTGGAAAAGGCACGGCAGGAGAACCCAATTTCATTCACGCGCTACTTGCGCGCGGGCCTTCCTGTAACCATTCTCACGCTTGCTGCCGGCGTTCTCTGGCTTCATTTCTTCCGTTGATTGTTGGTCATCAGTCTGACGATACCGGATCTCCTGCTAACGAGTTATGCAGTTTCTTGAAGAATCACCACCAGCCGCCTCGGCCCATGCGCGCCCTGCACGAGGATCTTCTCAATATCGGCCGTGCGGCTTGATCCGCTGATCATGCAGCCGTATGAAGCTTGTGTGAACCTGCCCTGCTGTTGTGCCTGGCTGAGCGCGGCGTAGAGATCAGGAACGATCTGATCCGTGGTGGCGAAGACGATGTGGCAGGGAGCAATCACCGAAGCTCCGCGTCCGCCGCATGCGGCCGTAACAAAGACTGATCCAGTTTGCGCCACCAGCGACTCCGCCACCGTGATGGTTGCCTGCGAGCTTTCTCGCGGCGCGCCTTCACCTGACCAGCGGACCGGACGCTGCACTGCAGATTCTTGCATCAGTTGCCTGAGCACGGGCGATTCCTGAACGAAAATCTCGCCTTCGGGAAGCGATCGCAGGACTTCAGCAAGTTGAGCAGCACTCTCGCTCGGATTGCGGGTCCTCCGGCACTCCATCAGGTTGGCGGTAGCTTCCGTCTGAAACCGCTCCAGAGGATTCAGGACTGGCTCAAAGACATCGTCAAGTACAGGCGTCTGCTGTGGCGCGTTCTTCACCGGTGCGCGCAACCCGGCACGAATGCGTTCCAGGACTCGCTCGCGGCTGGGATTACTTGCCATTCTGCAATCCTTTCTTCCACAGCGAGCGAAATGAGGTTCGCGGTAGAGGCACAGGCGAGCGTCCGCGGTTCCAGGCGCGCATGGGATCGAGCGTGGAACCGGCCAGTCCCGCGCGGTAGAGCAGGCGCAGCCCAGTCCGCATCAACCATCCTCCAAACGCATAAAACCAAGGTGACTGCATGGCCCTCCGGAACATCTTGAACTTCAGCCGCTCACCACTGCCCGAATCGCCTGCTTGAACGAAATCGCGGCGGTTGTGGAGCAGATGGTGATGCAGATCAATCCGAACAGGGCAGACGCTGGTGCAGGCGCCGCAAAGCGATGACGCATAGGAAAGATGATTGAACTCGCTGCCGCGCAGGTGCGGCGTAAGCACACTGCCAATCGGCCCCGGATACGTGGTGCGGTAGCTGTGCCCGCCGATGTGGCGGTACACCGGACAGATGTTCAGGCAGGCGCCGCAGCGGATACAGTGCAGCACCTCGCGTTCTTCATGGTGGGCCAGGAGACTGCTGCGTCCATTGTCCACCAGCACCACATGGAACTCTTCCGGGCCGTCGGGCTCTTCCGCGCGTTTCGGACCGCCCACGAGCGTTCCATATGTCGTAATCGGCTGCCCGGTGCCTGAGGTTGCCAGCACCGGCCACAGTGTCGCCAGGTCTTCGAGCCGCGGAATGATTTTCTCAATTCCCGTAACTGCCACATGAATTCGCGGCAGGCTGGTGCTCAGCCGCCCATTGCCTTCATTGGTTGAAATTGCCACAAGGCCGGGATCGGCAACCAGAAAATTCGCGCCGGAAATTCCCATCTCGGCGACGAAGAATGCCTGCCGTAGTTTGCGCCGGGCTGCTGCCACAAGCTCCTGCGGATCGTTGCTTGCGCTGAGGGATGGATCGAGCTTATCGCGGAACAGATCGCCGATCTGCTGCCGGTTCAAGTGCATGGCAGGAGTCACGATGTGGTAGGGCGCTTCGTTGCGAAGCTGCACGATGTATTCGCCCAGATCCGTCTCCCAAACTGTGGCGCCCGTCTTTTCCAGCGCTGTCGCAAGCTGGATTTCTTCGGTCACCATGGACTTCGATTTCACCACCGTCTTTACATTGTGCCGAACAGCCAATTCGCTAATGTAAGCACATGCTTCTTCGCTGGTCGCTGCCCAGAAGACGTGTCCGCCCCGCGCGGTAACGTTCTTCTCAAATTGCAGCAGGTAGCGATCGAGATGGTTGATTGCCTCACGTTTGATCTCCTGGCAGCGCTGCCGCGCAGCTTCCCAGTCCCTGAATCGCGAGCGGCCGCGCAGATGCGCCGCATCATAGCTCTCCATGTTCTTGCGGATGATCTCGCGATGCTCCAGATCTGCAGCTTTAGCGGCCGCATCATGCATAAATTTCTCAGCCGGATTCGAAGGCGTGGGATGATCGTGAGCTTCAATGTTCTTCAGGTTCGGCGGCGCTGAGCCGGAAGGCGATTCAGAGCGGGTTGTGACGGAAGAGTTCATGTTGCATTCAACTCGCCTGGCTCGCCAAGATGCTCGCGAGATGGATTGTTTTCGTCTTGACGCCGCGCTTCGTCATCACGCCTTGAAGATGCATCAGACAACTGCCATCAAGCGCTGTTACGTACTCCGCGCCGCTTGCGCTAACGCTTTCAGCCTTTGAGACGCCCATGGCGATGGAAATCGGCTCCATTTTGGTGGCAAAGGTCCCGCCGAAACCGCAGCATTCATCGTGCCGCTGCATCTCCCGCAGATTGATGCCTTTCACCGCTCGCAACAGGCGCAGAGGCTCTTCCCGCAGATGCAGTTCGCGCAGTCCATGGCACGACGCATGATAGGTAACCGAGTGCGGGAACACCGCGCCAACGTCGGTCACGCCGGCAACGTTCACTAGAAATTCGGAAAGTTCAAATGTCCTTTTCCCCAGAGTTTCTGCTTCTGCCTTGAGAGCAGGAGTGCTCTCCAGCAATTCGGGATAGAACACCCTCACCATTGTGGTGCACGAGCCGGAGGGACAAACCACAGTTTCCGCGTCACGGAACATCCTCAAAAAGCGCTCGGCGCAGGGCCGCGCTTCATTCCAGAATCCCGAATTGAAAGGCGGCTGGCCGCAGCAGGTCTGCTCCGGGCGGTACTCAACCTCGCAACCGATCCGGCGCAGCACCTTGACCGTATCCACCGCGATCTCCGGCAGCAACTGGTCAACGAAGCAGGGCACGAACAGGGAGACACGTGGCATGATGAACGTGCGCGATTCTAGCACGTCCATGTGTCCGATTTCGGACGCCCCATCCCACAAGCGGGCAGGCTGCGTCTCACCACACTTTTCCCTATCTGGCGCTTGGGCGTCAAATATCCAACTACTTAGCACTGACCGGAACTGTGGCATCGGGTTTGCTCATTTTCAACCTGCACGGAGGTGTCGGATGGCCAAGGTGGAGCGAATTCGCGAACTGGTGACCGGCTCAGTGGATCTCGAATACATGCGACAGAAGACCGAAGCCGGCTGGAAACTGGTGGCCCTGGAATGGCGGCGCGAGATTGAAGGCGAAGACGCCCCACAGATCATCGTTGAGGATATCCCCTATGGCCTTCGAGTCGCCTCCGATTGCAGCCGCCTGGAAGAAGATCCTCAGGAACGCTCGGTACTCATGCAGATGATGGAACTAATTGTTCAGGACTTCTCCATCACCCAGGCTGCCAAAGAACTCAACAAGCGCGGCCTGCGCACGCGCGATGGCGGCTACTGGACGCCCGTTTCAGTATTCAACATGCTCCCCCGCCTCATCGAAGTAGGTCCCAAGATCTTCTCCAGCGACGAATGGGAAGCGCGCCGGGAACGTATCTTGAAAATGGTTTGACGAACAGCAAACCACGAAGCGCACGAAGGCACACGAAGTTGTTCTTTCGCGTTTAGAGTTTAGCGGTTCAATTTACCTCATCGTAATTCTGCGAATTCTTTTGTGCTCCCTTTGTGCCCTTTTGTGGTTCAGCTCTCTGCGTTTAGAATCGGTGCCGTCCATCAACTATGACTGCTCCTCAGCGCACTGTCTTTCTCTTTGACGTTGATAACACTCTCCTCGACAATGACCGCATCACTGCCGATCTCAAGCGCCATCTGGAACTGCAGGTGGGACACGAGCGCCAGCAGCGCTACTGGGATTTCTTCGAGCAACTCCGCTCGGAACTGGGATACGCTGACTATCTGGGCGCGTTGCAGCGCTACCGAATCGAATACCCGCGCGATCCCAGCCTGCTGACGGTTTCACACTTCATGGTCAACTATCCCTTTGCCACGCGGCTCTATCCCGATTCGCTTGATGTGATCGAATACGTGAAGCAATGGGGCGAAGCTGTAATCCTCTCGGATGGCGATGTTGTCTTCCAGCCTCTAAAGGTGGAGCGCTCAGGGATCAATGAAGCAGTGGACGGAAAGGTCTTGATCTACATTCACAAGGAGCAGGAGCTTGACGACGTGGCGCAGCGCTTCCCCGCAGATCACTACGTCCTCATTGATGACAAGCTGCGCATTCTCGCCGCGGTAAAGAAAATCTGGGGCGCGAAGGTGACGACGGTGTTTCCCAGACAAGGGCACTATGCCAACGATCCGAAGATCCTCGTGGAGTTTGCGCCGGCCGATATCAGCATTCCCAGAATCGGAGATCTGTTGCAAGTTAGCTGTGACGACTTGCTACAGCCTACCGTTAAAGACTAGACACGCTCTTTCATGACTAGCGTTCCTGCAATCATGTCGTGAAGAGCGCGCTTGTGATAGGTGAACGCCGCCATGATGAAACCGATCAGGCAGATCACTGCAGAAATAATTTTGGCAAAGTGCCTGCCGGTGGCTCGTCCGAACGAGATTCGCCGGCCTGATTCGTCTGTCACCTTCAGTCCCAGCAATTTCTTCCCAATCGTTGCCTGCCAGGGGGAACTGAGCAGCAAGGCTTCATAGAGCCATCCTGCGAAGAACCCGAAACCTTGATATGCGCCAAAATGTTGGTCATAGCCGTATCGCGGGATCGAGAATGCAGGGTAGATGACGGCCCCCAGAATCACCCAGTCAATGATGATCGCGACAAATCTGATCCAGAAGCCGCCATACGCAGAGTTGTCCGCAGGAACAACCCCTGAAAAACTCATGCCCGCCGGACTCGCCATGACGCCCGGCACCACTGCCGGCCCCATGTTGGAGCCGCAATGCTGGCAAAAACTTGCGCCGGCAAGGTTCTGGGTTCCGCATTTCGAGCAGTAAATGACTTCTTGTGCCATCTCGCACCACCAATCTCAATTTGCTGCCGTACCCGATGCCATACTCTTTCTGAAGTCCTCAAGTGAAAGCTCAAGACCGCCAAATTCCGGATGCTCGTTCATCATCAAGGTAAACGCGAGGTCCATCTGATCGCCCGGCTGAATGCCTTCAGCTTTCACACGCTGCGCCATCCGCCAGCCCATGGCCTCATAGTTGAAGCTCTTCCTGCCGTCTGCCTGCCGTTGGTTCACGCGTAGTTTCACGTGCTTCTCTTTGACCTCTTGCGGCGGTACCAATAGGTTTACGCCACAGGCTGAAAATACCGGCTCAGGATTGCCCTGCCCGAACGGCTCAAGCACCGCCAAACTCTGGAGCAAGTCCGGCCTGACCGAGGCTAAAGGCACTTCGGCATCGATCCGCAACTCCGGAACCAGGTCCTCTGGCTTCAAATGTGCGCGCGCAAACTGGTTCATACGCCGTTTCAACTCCGCGACCTGTGCGCTCGGAAGTGCAAAGCCAACGGCATGCGCGTGTCCTCCGAAGCGTGTGAACAGCTCACGGCAGGATTCCAGTGCATCCAGAAGATGCAATGCCGGAACGGACCTGCCCGATCCATGCGCCTCATCTCCTTCGGTTGCGATCACCAGCGCGGGACGGCCCGTTCTCTCTACCACTCGCGAAGCTACGATTCCCACCACCCCACGATGCCAGCCTTCGCCATCGAAGACCATGCAGAATTTGCTGCTCAGGTCTGCGTCTTCCGCGAGCTGCGCTTCAATCTGCTGCACGATCGCAGCCTCGGCTGCCTGGCGTTCCGTGTTCAACTGATCGAGTTTTTCCGCGATGCCGCGGCAGCGTTCCGGATCGCGCGAAGTAAACAGTTCAATCACGTCGGCAGCCACATCCATCCTTCCTGCGGCGTTAACGCGAGGTCCCAGGCGAAACCCGACATCCCCGGCCTGCAACGCCCGTCCGCTTCCGGATAGACCGGAAACTTCCAGCAACGCCTTTAAGCCTCCGTTCACCGGCCTGCGCAATCCTTCCAACCCAAGCTTTGCCATTATCCGATTCTCGCCGGTCAGAGACACAGCATCCGCAATGGTCGCAATCGCCACCATCTTCAAAAACGAACGCGTCAGCTTCGTCTCATCCGCGGCATCTTTGTATTTGGCGAAAAGCGCCTGGACCACTTTGAAGGCGACTCCCGCTCCGCAAAGCGCCTTGCAGGGATATACGCAATCCGCCTGGTTTGGGTTCAATACGGCCAACGCATTCGGCACGCCTTCATGAACCTCGGGCAGGTGGTGATCCGTGACGATGAGGTCAACACCCAGGCGCCGCGCGGTTTCAGCCGCTTGAAACGCCCGAATTCCCGTATCCACGCTGATGACCAGCTTCACGCCTGCCGCCGTAGCGCGTTCGATCACGTTGTCTTTGATTCCGTATCCTTCTTTGATCCGGTGCGGAACATGGAATTCAGTTGTACCGCCGCAGAGCTCGATTGCAGTCTTCAGGATTACGACCGCAGTAGTGCCGTCCACATCGTAATCACCGTAAATCAGCACCTGCTCGTGGTTGGCAATCGCAGAGCAAATCCTTTCAATTGCTTCCCGCATGCCACGCATCAAGTAAGGCGAGTGGAGCTGGTCAATCGAAGGGAGGAGAAAACGGGCGGCTTGCTCCGCGTTAGCGATGCCACGTGCGGCAAGCAGCGACGCCATAAGCGGCGAAAGGCCTGCTTCCGAGCAGAGCTTTGCCACGATATTCTTGTCAGGATTCGCGTAAGTCCAGCGCATGAGCGAGGATTTCAGTCTTCTTCCGGGTCGGAGTCGTCTATGAGAATGCCATCGTAATCGTCGATAGCGCTCTCCAGGCGCTGGTAAGTTTCGTACCAATCCGTCGAGAGTTCATATAGGAATATCACACCCTGGCAAGGGAACCCGAGCTGGAGGAACCCGACTTTGCCGACGAAATTCCTGAGCCATCGCGCCTCTTCGACGTCCTCCTCGCTCATGTACTCGATTTCCTGCAACCGGTCCACCAGCAAGTCAACATCTTCTTTTTCCAGGTCGTCGAAGCTCATGGTTACGAAGCTCACGCCCGAAGCCTTGGCCAATTCAACAAAATCCTTCCAGGCATCGGCGTGGTCTTCGTCGGCCGACCAGGGAACACTGGGAACATCGTCGCTAATCGAGGCATTGAAGCGGCGCAACCCGTGGCCTTCAATGAAGGCGATCATGTCGTCTTTTAGGCTGTGAAGGTCCTGGTCCATGACGGAAAGCCATGCCCCGGGGAGCGAATGGCGGATGCACTCATGATAACGCTTTCCGGGGCCGAGACCTAGGCAGGAGTGGAATCGTAAGTGAGAGGAAGCGACAGAATGGCCTCGCAACCAACGTGATCGCTGCGGTTCTTGAGTTGCAACGTGCCGCCATGCGCCTCTGCAATTTGCCGGCTGAGGGTAAGTCCGATTCCGCTGCCGCCGTGTTTGGTGGTGAAAAAAGGAACAAACAAATTGTCGCTTTTCGGAAGCCCGGGCCCTTCATCCAAGATGAAGATTTCTACCGCGCGCGCGTTCGTCCTCCAGCCCGCCTGTACGCCGCCCGGGTGTCGCAATGAGTTATCGAGAGCAGCATCCGCAGCATTCCGAATCAGGTTGATCACGACCTGCTCCAGTTGATCGGGATCAGCATCAATGGAAACCGCCGGCCCGGGCAGCGTTGCCACGCTCAACCGGCGCTCCAGCGATGCCACTCGCTGCACCAGCGGTCCCACTTCGATCCTGGCGCGCGTTGGCGCCGGCATTCGCGCCAACTGCGTGTAGGCCTGCATGAAGCGGCCCAGCGACTCCACACGGTTTTCAATCACCTTCAAACCGTGTTGCATATCCTGCTTGGTTTCGTCCGGCAGTCCGGAACGGCCGGTGAGTGAACCCAGCGTTCCCGCGATGGACTTGATGGGCGCGAGCGAGTTGTTCAACTCGTGCCCCAGCACGCGGATGAGCCGCTGCCATGCCTGCCGCTCTTCTTCGCGCAGGGCGCGGCTCAGATCGGAGATGAGCAGAAGTTGATGAGGAACGCCGTTTTCTCGAAAAGCCGTATGGCTGATGGCCCAGCGCCCATGCTTGCCGGGAAACGTCGCCTGGAGCGTCTGCGGCTCGGGCGACTGGAGAAACTCCTGCAAACCGAGCTCGTCCGCCGTCAGGCCCAGCATGCGTGGAGCGATGCGCCCCATCAGTTGCTCTCCGGCGCGGTTCACAATACGCAGCCGCTGCTGCTGATCGAAGGTGAAGACGGAGACATCGATTTCCATCATCACTTTCTTGAGCAGCGCCGTGGCCTCAAGCGCGCTGATTTTCTGCTTTTGCATTCGAGAGGCCAGCGTGTTGATTTCATAGATAAGATCGGCCAGAGAGTCTTCACGCGCCGCCCCGCGCAGGCGGAAGGAAAAGTCTTCTTCGCGAATGGCCGCGACCATGTTGGCGAGCGTTTGCAGCGGCCGGATCACCTGCCCGTGCAGGATCGAAGTCCCAATCATCCATGCCAGTGCGATGAAGATAGTAATTGTCCACTTGAACTCCGTGGAATGATTGGGGCTGTTCCAGAGCATGAGCTCCGCAACCAGCACACCGGGAAGGCTGATGAGCAGGGTAAGCAGGGTGATGCGGGTGTCAAAATTTAACTTCCTGCGCTTCGCGGGGGACCGAGGTGAGGCGGCGGGTTGAAAGAACGGGTCAGAGGCCATATTTCTGCATGCGCCGGTACAAAGCGCTGCGGCTCAACCCCAGCGCCTCCGCCGCATGGCTGATGTTCCCGGAATGCCGTGAGAGCGCTTTCTTGATGAGAAGCGATTCTACTTCTTCCAGGCTCATTTCTTCTATTTTCGCGCCCGTGGCGCGCTCCGCTTCGAGGCCGAGATCACCTGGCTGGATCTGAGACGAAGTGCTGATCAGGACCGCGCGTTCGATGGCATGGTCCAACTCGCGCACATTCCCCGGCCATGGGTGCTCCAGCATCTTCTGCACTGCGCCGGGTCCGAATCCTTTCAGGTCCTTGCGATAGCGATGGGCGTACTGTTTGAGGAAATGGGTAGCGAGCAGAGGAATATCTTCTTTCCGGTCTCGCAGAGGCGGAATGTGCAGTTCCACCGTATTGAGCCGGAAGAGCAGGTCAGAACGGAAGCGCCCTTCCGCGCTTTCGGTCTTGAGATCGGCATTCGTTGCCGAAACCACTCGAACATCCACTCTGTGTGTTCGCGATGAACCCACGCGCTCCATCTCGCCGGTCTCGAGAACGCGCAACAGCTTGGCTTGCTGCTTCAGTGGGACATTGGCAATCTCATCAAGGAACAGCGTTCCTTTGTCGGCAAGTTCGAAGCGCCCGACACGGTCCATGCGCGCGTCAGTAAACGCGCCTTTCACGTGGCCAAACAGTTCACTCTCGAATGTCCCTTCCGGGAGGCCGCCGGTATTGACGGTGATCATAGGACGCCCGCTGCGGGACGAAAGGGCGTGAAGAGTCTGCGCGACGATTTCCTTTCCTGTTCCGTGTTCGCCGGTGATGAGAACATTGGCGTCACTGGGCCCGATGCGGCTGATGAGGGTGAGCAGTGGCTGCATCGCCTTGGATTCAGCGATAAAGACCGGTCGGTTCTGTGCCCGGAGGAGGCTGTTCTCCGCTTCCAGGCGCTCAGCGTGGCGCATCGCGCGATAGAGATCGATCTGAGTACGAATAATGCTGAGCAGCCGGGGATTGTCCCATGGCTTCTGAATAAAGTCGCGGGCGCCCCGGCGCATGGCTTCGACGGCAAGTTCCACGCTGCCCCAGGCGGTCATCACTATGATGGGCAGCCGCGCGTCAACCGACTGAATGCTCTTGAGCAGGTCCATCCCTTCCTGCCCTGAGGTGGTGTCGCGCTGATAATTGAGGTCCATCAGCATGATGTCAAATTCCGAAGTTTGGACTGCCTCAAGCGCTGCTCCGGGAGTGCTGACTGTCTCAATTGAATAGCCTTCGGCTTTCAGCAACAAGCGCAACGCCTCGCGCACGTCGGCCTGGTCATCGGCGACGAGAATGCGCACAGGTTCGGCTTTCACGGTTGCAGTTGCTGTGCTCACCGGTTCCTCAACTTTGGTCGGCAATCAAGCTCCTCTCAGAATCTACGCTGTTGCACTGTCGCGGGACGTAGACGAGTCTTCCACGATCCAGCCGTCCTTGAGTTGGACGATCCGGTTTCCGTACGCTGCGTTTGTTTCCGAATGGGTCACCTGAATGATGGTTGTTCCCTGCTCGTTCAGCCGGCGGAATAGTTCCATGATCTCTTTGGCTTGCGCCGAATGAAGATTGCCGGTGGGCTCATCGGCCAGGATCAGCTTGGGATTTCCCGCAACCGCTCGCGCTACACCGACGAGTTGCTGCTGTCCACCCGAGAGCTGGTTCGGATACAAATCTTTCTTGCCGACAATCTGGAAACGATCCAGGATGTCCGCCACCATGGAAGCGCGCTGCGCACGCGGGATATCGCGGTAGGAGAGCGGCACATCAATGTTTTCCTGGACAGTGAGGTTGTCCAGCAGATGATAGCTCTGAAAGACAAAGCCGATGAATTTGCGGTTCAGCTCGGCCCGCCGCTTGCGATCCAGTTTGTGGACCAGTTGGTCTGCGAAGATGTATTCGCCGGCCCAGCCATCATCCAGCATGCCGATGATGCTCAGCAGCGTTGTCTTCCCTGCCCCGGAAGGCCCCATCACGGTGACGAATTCGCCTTCCTTCACCTGCAGATTGATGCGTCGCAGCAACCACACCGTTCCTGCCGGGCTCTTGACGGTTTTTTCGACGTTGCGAAGTTGAATCATGATGTCCTTCAGTATTTAGTACTCAGCTGTTAGTACTTAGCAGTCCTTTGATCCCGCGATCATCTCGCTAAATACCAAATACTAGCTACTAATGGCTATTTTCTCATTCATATCTCAGCGCCACCATAGGATCGACCTTGGTGGCGCGACGGGCCGGGAAATAACTGGCCAGCACACAGGCCCCACTCAAAAGCAGCAGGACGGCCAGGAGCGTTGCCGGATCCGCCGGCGTGATGCCATAGAGAAGCGCGCGAAGCATTCTCAGGCTGATCAATGCCGCCGCAAGACCCGCAATTG
>DATEGH010000305.1:0-2874 GCA_035280185.1 Terriglobales bacterium | reverse complement strand
CCGGTCTTCAGCTAACGTGAGTTCATATTCGGCTTGAATCGCGCTCACGCGACGGGCGGCGACTTGCGACTGCGGGCGGTAGATATCGAGCGGAGGCAAGGCGCCAAGGCTGAGCGCTTTCTTGTCCCGATCATAACTTTGCTGGGCCTCATCGAGTGACTTCTTCTGGACAACCAGGTTCTGCCGCTGAAGCACGACATCCCAATACCTGTTGATCGCCAGGAGTAGTATGTCGGCGACTTCACCCTCGAACACCGCGTGAGCCTGAAGCACGTTGCGTTGCGCAATGACGATGGGCGCGCGATTGTAGAACAGTCCAAAGTTGCGGAGCAGCGGCTGGCTGACCTGAAATTGCCAGTACGAAAAATAGTATGGGTTCAGGAAGAAAAACGAGCTGTTCGTCGAAGTCTTGTTGACGTAAAACGTGGATTCAAAGTTCGTGCCGGTTTCAAAGGTTTGCTTGTAATCGAGCTGCGCCGTTTGCGACAAAGTGTTCAATACCGGCGCACCTTGCAATTCCTGAAACGCTGGAATCTTCTGGCGTTGGTCGTTGAAGCTGGATGTGAACTGAGGATCGAAAGGACGAAACGAGCGCAGCACACTATTTCTGGCCGTCTCCATCGTGGACTGATCGAGCCGGATATCCGTGTTGTTGGCGAATGCCAGACGAATGGCATCATCCAGGGAAAGCACGAGCTTGCCGTCGCGGACATAGTCCTGAAAACCTTCACTCGCCGGGAGAGATTGGTCAGCTCCGGCGAAGTTTCGGGAATCAGCATGCCCGTTGTTTTGCGCGGAAGTTCCCCGCAGCGTTTGGAGGCGACTGCTGCTCTGCGCCTGCATAGCCCACGCGCAAAATGGCAGAATCGAGGCTGCCGCCAAGAATCGCGTCATGACCATCATGCTCTTCTCCCTCAGTACTCAGATTTGTTTATCGCAGGGTGGCGGCGAATTACTCATACCGAATGGCTTCGACCGGATCCAGGCGTGCCGCTTTCATTGCCGGATAAATACCAAACACCAGACCCACGGAGATGGACACGAGAAACGCAAGCAAAATCGAGGCCAACGTCACAATGGTGGACCATCCCGCAAGCCACGCAATAAGCTGCGACATGCCGAAACCAAGGACGATACCAAGCAATCCACCTGCGAAGGAGATAAGGACGGCCTCAATGACGAATTGCCGGATGATGTCCCTTTGCGTGGCGCCAACGGCGCGCCGCACACCGATTTCCCGGGTTCGCTCGAGGATTGCGGCAAGCATGATGTTCATGATGCCAATCCCGCCGACCAGCAGCGAAATGGAAGCGATGGCAACCATGACGGTATTGAAAAGCTGCTCGGTGCGTTTACGCTCGGCAAGAAGTTCCGCAGGCACGATGACCGAGAAGTCTGGGGTGTTCCGATGGGAAGAGTTGAGAATCCCGCGGACGACCTGCGCTTTCACGGAACTATCATCGGCGGAGGCCAGGTTCAGGTAGATGCCGTCAATTTCGTCCTTAAACCAGTTTTGCGAGTCCGCGACGCGGAAAAGAATGGAATTCAGGGGCGCGTAAATGAGGTTGTTCTGATCTTCGCTAGGCGCGCCGGGGATATCGCCTTGGGCGGCAAGCTGCGGGCCAGCCACGCCGACGACGCGGAACCACTGCTCGTCGAGCTTGACATATTCCCCAATCGCCGGAGATGCACCAAATATGCTGTCTCTAGCGGCGGCGCCGAGCACGCAAAGCGGCGCGCTCGCTGCATCCTCGCTCTCGGTGAAGAATCTCCCGTCAACGATTCTCAGGCTGGCAATGGAAAGGTAAATCGGCTGAACCCCATAAACAGCGGGCAGGCCAAGCTGGGGCTTGGGCAGCACCTTGGCCGGGAAGAAACGCTTTCGGGGCGTTCCTTGCCGCACGCCAGAGACGTTGCTTCGGATCGTTTCATAGTCGCGAAGGGTGAGCCCCGGTGAAGTGCGCCGAACTCTTTGCATTACCTGCCAATTGGTGGCCTCTTTGGCCTCAACGATGAGATTCCGCACGCCAAGCTGCTCGATGAAGGCCATTACTTTTTGCTGTGCGCCCGCGCCAATAGACAGCATCGAAACCACAGCCGCCACCCCAAAAATCATTCCGAGCATGGTCAGCAGAGAGCGCAGCTTATGACTCAGCAGGTTTTCGAGTCCCTGCACGAGATCGGGTACCAACTGATGCAGATTCACTAGATATTCTCTAAACACGGTGCTAGCAGGGGAGGCCGTCATAATCATGGAGCGGCTGGAGCCGCTACCCCTCGGTTTGAGTTCTGCTGCTCAGTCGGTCCACTTTCCGGATTTGAGAGCGCCACACTGGTCCCAGCCGCTACGCCTTCAATCACAGCGCGGCCTTCGCTGACACCTCGGACCTTGACTTCCTGCTGAACCCATTGCGCGCCACGGCTGGCGTACACAACTGACTTTTCACCGCGTTCGAACACGGCTTCGCGCGGCACGGACGTCACGCCCGGCAGACGGTCCCCAACCATGGCGATCTTTGCCGTAAATCCCGGACGTAACCGGGCATCTGGATGATCGAGTTGAACGATCACGCCGAAAGTTGCCTGGGCTGCCGGCATCCAAAACTCCTGACTTGCCGCGCCGCCAACGCTGGTGATTTTTCCTGAGTAGCTCTTGCCCAGCAGAGGGTCGATCTGTACTTCGGCACGCTGGCCGGGTTTCAACCATGTGCGGTCGGCCTCGTTGACCTTAGCGGCAATGTCCATTTCCCCGATATTGATGACGTCCGCCACGGTGGTGCCCGGCGCGACTTGGTCGCCGGGCTGATAGTCCGGCATGGTCATTCCGGGGAAGAAAATTCCTCCATTGGCGCTTTGGTTTCCGTGAACGACAAC
>DATEGH010000304.1:0-6500 GCA_035280185.1 Terriglobales bacterium | reverse complement strand
TTGTCGGCATCAGGCATGGGCTTGGGATTGTTGGCCCGGGCCAGCTCCACCGGCGGCCCGTGCTGCAACATCGGCGTGATCACCATGAAGATGATCAACAGCACTAGCATCACGTCCACCATCGGCGTGACATTGATGTTGGAATTGACTTTGGAACCTTCGTTCCGGACGACGATTGCCATAGCTTTTCTCCTGCCTTACCGGCGAACGACGCTGCTGCTGCGCTTCAGGAAGTAGTCCACCAGTTCGCTGGACGAGTTATCCATCTCCACGTCAAACGCTTCCACCTTGCCGGTGAAGTAATTGAACATCATGACGGCAGGGATGGCCACAAACAATCCCAGAGCGGTGGTGACCAGCGCTTCAGAAATACCGCCGGCGACTGCTCCCAGACCCGTGGCTTTCTGCTCGGAGATTTTGCGGAAAGCGTCCAGAATGCCGATGACCGTTCCGAACAGTCCTACGAAAGGCGCCGTGGAACCGATGGTCGCCAGGCCGCCGAGGCCGCGCTTCAACTCGGCATGGACAATCGCCTCAGCGCGCTCCAGCGCACGCTTGCTGGCTTCAATCTGCTCACCGGGAATCTCGCTGGAATCGCCGTGAGCTTTGAACTCCTGCAGCCCGGCTGTGACCACCTTGGCCAAATGGCTCTTCTTGTTGCGCTCGGCCACTCGGATTGCTTCATCCAGCTTGCCTTCGCGCAGAGCGCCGGCTACGGCGGGTGCAAACTGCCGCGACTGCTTGCGGGCCGCGCTGAACGCGATCCAGCGGTCAATCATCACACCAATCGACCATGCTGACATAATCAGCAGGATAATGACGACAATGCGGGCGATCCAGCCCATCTGGTTCCACAGCGAGATCGGATCCCAATGCACGCCGCTTTCCTCGGCGCCCTGGAAAAGCCAGAACGCGGCGAGATGCGCCTTGGCCAGCATGAGAGTTGCAATATTTGCCACGAGCATGAGTTTACGTGTCCTCCTCAGAACATTAAAAGCTTGGGTTTGTGAAAAAGTTCCCCATTGAAGAACTCTGGCAAACAAAGCAGTGCCAGCCTGCGCGCTTTAGAATTTCTTTGTGACCACCCTGGGAATCCGGCCGGTCGGGCACTCCGTCCGGCCCTGAAAGTCGCTCAAAATCCGGCTGCTACATGTGGAACGTGACTTTTACCGTTGTCTCCACTTCCACCGGCTCGCCGTTCAGCAGGTAGGGTTTGTATTTCCATTGCTTCACCGCGTCCATAGCAGCCTGCGCGAGAATAGGATGCCCGCTGACCACGTGAAGGTTTTCGATGACTCCAGACTTACTGATGGTGGCAGCCAGTAACACGTCGCCCTGAATGTGCGCGACCTTCGCCATAGGCGGATACTGCGGCTCGATTTTCCGCAACAGATTGCCTTCCGCGACTCCGGAAGACACACGTAGTTTCTGGGGAGTCGCCATCTTGGGCGGAGCGGCAGTTGAACCTACGATGCTGCCGATCACGCCGCCAACCTGGCCGCCGGGAACGCCGCCTACCACGCCGCCCACAACTCCGGTAGCCGGAGGAGTTTCCTCTTCCTTGATCATCTTGATGTCTTTAGGAATCTTGCTGGGCGCCCGCAGCTCGCCGTTGACAACTTCGCTGATTTTCTGCACTTTGGGCACAGGTTGCGCGGCTGGCGGTGGAGGCGGAGGAGGCGGAGGAGGCGGCGCCACCAGGAATGAGTTGAGCTGGTGCAGCGGCAAAGCTTCTGTAATCAGCAGCGGCAGCAATATCAGAAATCCAACAATCACCGCCTCAATCACAAACGAGATCGTTGTGGTGTATTTCTGGTTTGTCCGGATTCTTCCACCGGACTCCATTAAGCTGTCTTCAAACATCCCTGTTCTCCAATCCTAGGGGGGCACTTTACCTATTGGACACCGGGACTGCCTGTATTGTTCCCGACCGGAAGAGCTTCGACTTATGCTTTGGCTCTCCCTTTGCTCTTCCCAGCCGTTGCGGGAACCGGCACATTCAGGGGCGCCGAACGCCGCAGCCGCCAATCCTGATAGGCCACCAGCATGGGAGCAGCAACTGCGATGGACGAGTATGTCCCTATTAGGATGCCAATCACCAAGGCGAAGGAAAAGCCTTTAAGCACTTCTCCGCCAAACAAATACAGGGACAGGACCGTCAAAAACGTAAGCCCGGAAGTCAAAATCGTCCGGCTCAAAGTCTGATTGATGCTGCGGTTCACGATCTCCGACAAACTCTCCCGCCGCATCAGCTTTATGTTTTCCCTGATACGGTCAAACACCACGATGGTGTCATTCATGGAGTAGCCGACCAGGGTCAGAATCGCGGCGATAACAGTAAGGGATATCTCCTTATTCGTCAAGGAGAACGCCCCCACCGTAATTAGAGTGTCGTGAAACACCGCCACTACCGCGGCCACGCCGTAAATCAGCTCAAATCTGAACCACAGGTAAACCAGCATTCCCACCAGCGAAAACCCTACCGCCAGCCACGCCTGTTGCTTGAGTTGGCCGCCCACCTGTGGGCCCACGATGTCGGCGCCTTTGATTCCAAAATCGCTGGTATAGAAATCCTGTTTCAGGGCCTCGACCGCTGCATCGGGAATCGTTCCCTTGATCTGGTCAAGATTCGAAAGTACGCCGCCATGCACCTTATCGCGCTGGTTCATGACCTCGCGCGCAATCCGGTCGTATTCAGACGGATCGGCATGCAGCGGATCACGCGTAGCCAGCGCATCGCGAATGGCTGCGAAACCGATCTTGTCGCTGTTGTTCAGGTCCTGCTTGCCCGTCTGCGTGTTCGTCTCCAGGGCGGCAATGATCTGTTCCTTGCCGCGAGAAAGGTTGGCTTCGCTGGTTTCCTTCTCATCCAGCGCCACCACGACTTCGTTGTTGGCTGGGTCGCCAAACCTCTGGATGCGAGCGTTGTGCAGGCCGGCCTTGTCCAGATCGGCGCGGATGGCGTTGTCGTTGGGCGCCTGGGAAAACTTCACGTAAACCAGCGTGCCGCCGCGAAAGTCAACGCCCAGCGGAATGCCGTGCCAGAAAATCATGGAAAGCACGCCAGCCACGCTGAAAATCAGCGAGAACGTCAGGAAGTACCACTTCTTGCCCAGGAAATCGAAGCTTGGATTGTGAAAAAATTCCACTTTATCAACCTTTTAAACTAGATACTCAGGGCCTCACCGCGCTGCTTGCGGTTGAGGATTGCGTCGAAAATCACGCGAGAAACGAACACTGCGGTAAACAGGTTCGCCAGCAGACCAAACGTCAGCGTTACTGCAAATCCCCGCACCGGGCCGGAGCCAACAAAGAACAGAATGATCGCGGAAACAATCGTAGTCACGTGGGTGTCCAGAATCGTCGTCCAGGCGCGGTCAAATCCCTGGTCCACCGCCGCTGCAGGAGCCTTGCCGTGGCGCAATTCTTCGCGGATGCGCTCAAAAATCAGCACGTTGGAGTCAACGCCCATACCAACCGTGAGGATCACGCCCGCGATTCCAGGCAGCGTCAGCACCGAACTGGTGAATCCCATAAAGCCCAGCAGGATCACCAGGTTCAGAATCAGGGCCACATCGGCGTTGATTCCCGCGCCGCGATAGTAAACCAGCATGAAGATGAGCACGGCCAGCATTCCGGCCACAGCGGCTCTCACGCCGGCGCGGATGGAATCCGCTCCCAGCGAAGGTCCCACCGTGCGTTCCGTTAGGTAGTGCAGGCTGGCAGGAAGTGCGCCGGAGCGCAGCAGCATGGCCAAATCCTTGGCGCTCTGGTCGGTAAAGCCGCCTTCGATCTCTCCCGTATCGCGGATCTCGCTGCGGATGGACGCGAACTCGCGGACTTTGTTGTCCAGCACCACTGCCAAGTAGTGGTTCGGATCGGGTCCGGTCTCGTTGTGGGCTGAGGTAAATGCGCCAAACTTGTTGCCCGCCGCCGCCGTCAAGTTGAAGTCAACGTTCGGACGTCCGGTGCTGTCGGTGCCAACGCGAGCGTCGCGGATATCCGTTCCGCCGACCACCGGAATCCGACCCACGATAAACACGCGGTCGCCGGTTCCTGATCCACCCGCGATGCCGTGCATTAGCACGGTTCCGGGAGGCAGCACGCCGCCATGCGCTTGCAACGCTGCCTGTTCGCTATCGTATCCGTTCTGGTTGTCAAATCCTTGCCGCAGTTCCAGGCGCGCCGTGGATTGAATAATGTCCTTTACGCGGCCGGGATCGTCAACGCCAGGCAGTTGCACCAGAATCTCATTGTTCCCCATCCCATTGCGCTGGATCACCGGCTCGCTCACGCCGAGGCTGTCAACGCGGTTGCGGATCGCCTCAATCGACTGGTCCACCGTGCGCGTCTTCAGATCATTGACTGCCGCAGGCTTCATCATCAGCGTCCACGAGTTGCCCGCGCCGCTGGTCAGGTCATAGTCCTTCAGATTGTCGCCTACGACGCTCCGCAACGTGGAAGCCGCGTCAATCGAGAGCCCTTTGATTTCAATCTTTTCCGGCTGATTTTGCGGATCGGGCTTGCTGATGTCGGCAAACGTGACCTTGGCTTTTTGGAGCTGGTCTTTCAGCAGTTCCACCGCGTGATCGGTCTCCGCGCTCACGGCTTCATTCACCATCACCTGCAGAATCAGGTGCGTGCCGCCTTTCAGGTCCAGGCCCAGGTGAATGCGGCTCAACACCGCCTCTCTCAGGCCATCGCCGCTCAGGCTGCCGGGAATGCCAAAGATGCCGTAAACGAATACGAGCAGGATTGCAATAATGAGAGCGGTTTTGCTAAGTAAATTCTTCTGCATTGGGACTTCGCTTGTTCAGGATTTTTTGTCGTCGTCGCGGGCCACGGAAGCCACCGACGCCTTTGAAACTTCCAGGCGCAAATTGTCGGGCGGTACCCGAAGGTGTAATGCGTCTTCCTTTACTGCAATGATAACTCCGCGGATGCCTCCGTTGGTGGTCACGCGGTCGCCGTTCTTCAGATCATTGATCATCTGCTGCCAGCGCTTCTGCCGCTTCTGCTGGGGAAGGATCAGCAACAGATAAAAAATGGCAAAGATGAACAGCAGCGGCAGCCACATCACCGTTCCTAACGAACCGCCGCCGGACTGAAGGAGAAAAATTGCTGAGATTGTGTTTGCCATTGTTTGCAGACTTGCGCCGCGCAGCCCAACGCACACTCGCTCCGTTTCCTGGGAGCGCACTGCTTGTACCGCTGATGAATCCCGCCCGGGCCTTCCCGCACCTGACCTGCACGTGCCGGAGTAATTCGGAGGTTTTCTGGCGCCTGAATCCGGGGAACTCAGGCCATGGACACATTTCCAGAGAGAATTCCTGAGAGATCCCCGAGGGTTATAGCATGACGTACCCTTCGCATGGTGTCAAGGTAGAAGGCCAGATTGTGCACCGTGTTCAGCACCCCCGCCAGCGGCTCTCCCGCAACGAACAAATGCCTGAGATATGCCCGGCTGTAGCGCGCGCAAACTTTGCAGCCGCATTGCGGATCAAGCGGCCCCTGGTCCTGCGCGAATCGCAGGTTCTTGATGTTGAGCCGTCCCTCTGAGGTGAACAGCAACCCGTGCCGCGCTGCTCGTGTCGGCAGTACGCAATCCATCATGTCCGCCCCCATCGCAGCGTAGCGAACAATCTCTTCGGGATAGCCGACTCCCATAACGTAACGCGGCTTATCTTTAGGCAGGACTTCGAGTGCCGTTGCAATCATCTCCAGCGTCTTCTCGCGCGGCTCGCCCACGCTCAGCCCACCAATGGCGTATCCGGGGAAGTCGAGTTCTACCGTCCGCTCCGCTGATTCGCGCCGCAGACGAGTATTCATTCCGCCCTGTACGATTCCGAGCAGCGCCTGCGTCTTGCCCGCCTTGTCGCCATTCCAGGGGACTTCGTGCTTGTGACCTTCAAAATACTCGCGGCTCCTCCGCGCCCAGCGTAGCGTCATCTCCAGCGACTCGCGCAGCCGGCTCTCTTCCGCCGGATACTCGGTGCATTCGTCAAAGGCCATGATGATGTCGCCGCCCAGAGCAATCTGGATTTCCATCGAGCGCTCCGGAGTGAACAGATGTGACGATCCATCCAGATGCGAACGAAACGTGACTCCTTCTTCTGTGACCTTGCGCAGATCGCTCAGGCTGAACACCTGAAATCCGCCTGAGTCGGTCAGGATGGCCCGCTCCCAGCTCATAAACCGGTGTAGCCCGCCAATATTGCGAATCAGTTCATGCCCCGGCCGCAGATAAAGGTGATAGGTATTGCCCAGAATGATCTGCGCGTCCAGGTCTTCCAGCGTGTCCTGCGGAACCGCTTTGATTGAACCGGCGCTTCCCACCGGCATGAACGCAGGCGTTTCCACCTCTCCATGCGGAGTAAGCATGAGCCCGAGGCGGGCCGAGCCGGCCTGAGCATCGATGCCGAAGGAGAAGCACATGGAGGAATTCTATTCTGTGTTTCGCTCTTACATCTGCAGCATGTGGCTCCGCTCGCACGAGAAAT
>DATEGH010000303.1:0-2995 GCA_035280185.1 Terriglobales bacterium | reverse complement strand
TAGCAATCTCTATTTTCGCGGGGGCTGCGGTCGTAACCTTACCCGTCCACCCACAGCAGCCTGAACGAGTTCAAGGCCCGACGATTGCCCAAGTACAATCGCCTTACGGGTCTCCGGCTCAGCAAAACACTTCTGCGTCGAGCACTCTCTCGCAGTCCCAGCTATTAACTTCCACCGAAGAAGCGCCCACGCTGACCGTCGTCCTCGATCCAGCTCACGGCGGAGCCGATTTCGGCGCGCGGGGCCCCACGGGACTGGCGGAAAGCGATGTCGTGTTGGATTTTGCTCGCGCTACTCGAATTGCCCTGGAAGCGCAGCGTTTGCGCGCGTTGCTGACGCGTGAAGGTAATCAAGATCCCAGTTTTGATAATCGATCGGCGATGATCAACGGCATGAGCAATGCAATTTTTGTTTCACTGCACGTCTCTTCGAGCGGCCCGGTGGGAACGGCGCGAACCTACTACTACGTTTTTCCATCGAACGCTACGCCCGTAGTAAATCCAAGTGCCAACGCGACGCCGGTGCCACAGGGTACGGCACCGCAGGTTTCAGACTTGCAGATAAGGTTGAACGGCGGTCTGATCGAATGGGACCATGCTCAGCGCTCTTCCGTTGATTTGAGCCGCCAATTAGCGTATCTCACGCAAACCGAGCTCGCGCGCCGGTTTAAAGGTTCGCCGGAAACACCAAACGCCGCCCCCGTAAGGCAATTGCGCACGATAGCGGCGCCAGCTATTGCCGTCGAGCTCTCTAGCATAGACGTCACTGACGCGAAGCGGCTGGACCAAATGGCGCAACCGCTTGCCGAAGCTATTGGCCGGGCGGTAGCGGAATTTCATTATCCGTTGAGCCCGGCCGCTGCAACTCCGAACGGCGGACATTGATGCCACGGCTATGGAAAATCGCCATTGCCCTGCTGATGCTGCTCGTTTTTGCCGCACTCCTTACATTTCCGTCGCTGCTCCGCAGCGTGCTGGGGTTGCGCCGCGCAGACCGGAGCGAGGAGCAGGCGCGCCGCGCGATTGTCCCGCCGATATCCACGCCCACGGATACTCTCGAGAAGGCGCAGCTTTTCTGGCTGTCGGCTAGCTCTCCCGACATGCTTGAAGCCACTACAGTGGAATTGGATCTTTCCGCCAATGCGGAAGAGCGAGCCAAGCAACTCATCACCGCACTGATCGAAAAAACTCCAAGCCAAAGCCAGCGCACCTTGCCGGCAGGCGCAGTGCTGTTGCAGTTTTATCTGATGCCGGACGGCACGGCCATTGCGGATTTTTCGGAAGCTCTGGAAACCGAGACCCCCTCAGGAATTTTGAATGAAGAGATGGCCGTGGACTCGATTGTGCGGACTCTGGGGGCAAATCTGAGCAATGTGCATCGATTAAAGATATTGGTTCGCGGGCAGGATGCGGAGACCCTGGCGGGTCATCTGGACTTGAGCGAATTCTTTAACGTTACATCTCAGGCGCAACCGCAAACTCCCGCGGCCAAGACGGCTACCGAGGATGAGCCAATCGCAACGAATCCCTTGCCCGCCAACATGGCGCGCGAACAACAACGGCCTATCGGGAATTAGGAGCATTCAAGATTCTTTCGGTCCTGGCAGCGCTTACACTCTGCATTGTTGCCATCTTGGGAGTCGATATTGCACGGGGTAATCGCGCCACAGCTTATCTGAAAGATGCGCCCTGCTATTCCGGAGAGTATGTACATCGCGTTTCCGTCATAGTTCCCGCAAGAAACGAAGAAAGAAAGATCAGAGCGGCGCTGCAATCTGTCCTGCGATTGGATTATCCCGATCTGGAATTCATCGTTATAAACGACCGGTCAAGCGATCAGACCGGGGCCATTCTTGCGGAGATCGCGGCGGAAGACGCGCGTCTTCAGGTTCTGACAATCACCGAACTTCCCGCAGGCTGGCTGGGCAAGAATTATGCATTGTACGAAGGCGCGAAGAGAGCCAGCGGCAAGCTGCTTCTGTTCACCGACGCCGATGTGGTTATGGAGCCGAGTACGCTGGCAAGAGCTGTCACCTACCTGAGTGCCAACCATCTGCAGCATCTGGCGGCAATGCCAGCGGTGCACCTGCCTACCCTTCTTTCGCGGTTCTTCTGCTCTGCTTTTGGCGTCTTTTTTTCAGGCTATCTGCGACCCTGGCGAGCAAAAGATGCCGCTACCAGAAGCTTCATCGGTATCGGCGCATTCAATCTCGTCACTGCGGATGCTTATAAGCAATCCGGGAGTCACCGAATGATTGCCATGCGCCCGGATGACGACATCAAACTCGGAAAACTTTTGAAGAAAGCTGGTTATCGGCAGGAGATGGTTTTTGGCATGGGCCTAATCACCGTAGAATGGTATTCGTCGTTGCGCGAACTCATCGCGGGCTTGATGAAAAACGCATTCGCCGGCTTGGACTATAGCGTGCTGATGTCCATTAGCGCAGGTATTACAGTGTTATTGCTGAACGTCTGGCCCTTCGTGGCCATTTTCGTGGCGAGAGGCTTAGCGTTGATTCTATATGTTTTGGCGGTAATTGTGATGCTACTGCTCATTTCGGACGCTAACCACTTCTATGAACTGCCTCGGCGATACGCATTTGCGCATCCTCTCTCTGCGATTCTTTTCGTCTATATTATTTGGAAATCCATGGTGTTAGCCCTGTGGACCCGAGGAATCATGTGGCGAGGGACCCACTATCCGCTTAGGCTACTGAAAGCCAATCGTCTCTAACATCGTCCAACCTGGCTGCCGTGTTGACATCACCGCAGCCGCCCTTCAAACTGCCCACTGATTCCTTTTATGCCTGACGACGGAGACAGCTTGCGATCTGACGGACGGGCCTACGACCAGCTGCGCACCGTAAAGTTAACGCCGGATTTTATTCCTGTGGCAGACGGTAGTGTATTGATCGAGATTGGCCAGACGCGCGTGATCTGCACAGCAACCCTCGACGACGGCGTGCCCTCGTTTCTAAAGGGCACGGGCAAGGGAT
>DATEGH010000302.1:0-2743 GCA_035280185.1 Terriglobales bacterium | reverse complement strand
AGTCCTCTGCATCCGGTACTCCAACCATGAATGCGAGTGCAATTCTCGGATTGTGCAATCGATTGGTAAACTCAAAGGCTGAGCGGAACTTATCGGCCTGTTCTTTGGTTATTCGCCGAGGGGAAGCACGCTGTTGCAATTCCACAAGCGCCTTTTCCGCCTTAGCGGCACGTTCCTGCTGTGCGGCGAGTTCCGTTTCCACCCGTTGTTGTGCCGCTTTTGCATCTGACGCAGCCTCCTCTAATCCGGCAACGCCCTGTTCGGCTTTTGCGGCTCTTTCCTGCTGCTTGCCCAATTCTGTTTTGGCGCCGGTCAAATCTTTATCGAACTGACGTAACTGTGATTCTTGCCGTTTATTAATGGCGTTTGTTGTGATGAGAACGCCAGCGCCGCATGCGAACGTAAGGAACAGCAGAACCACGGTCGCAACATCAAATATCTGCTTCCAGCCCTCCACCGTCATAAGATGAAGTTTGACGATCCTTTCAATGATCTGCTCGCTGCCTAGGCGTATTCTCGCTATTTTGCGCTGTGGGAGCACCCTGCTTTGGCGGAAGTATTTTAGGACACTTGCTAAAGAATGCGGAGCAATTCCTGTCTTCTTCGTATCGAAAGCCTGCTAGAAATGGCGGTTAACTTTTTGCGTTCTGGTTACCCAGCGGTATTAATTGCACACTCAACTCGACTCATCCTCCTGCTATAATCCGCTGCTTCTCTATGAAAACCATTGTTTCTGTCCTTTGCTGGCTTGTGCTCGCCTCTTTCAGCTCTGCTCAACAACCTGCCGCCTCGGCTCCGCCGCAGAAAACGGTCGTTCATGCCGCGCATTTGCTGGATGTGAAAACCGGGAGAACGCTGGATAACGTGAACGTCATCATCGAAGGCGACAGGATCAGCGCCGTTACTCAGGGCGCTCCTCCCGCCGGTTCCAAAGTCATCAGTCTTTCCAGTGCCACGCTGTTGCCGGGCTTCATTGATGCTCACACGCACCTGACTTTTGAGCCGAACTTCGGATATCAGGAATTGGGCATCTCCATTCCGAAAGAGGCATTGATTGGAGCGAAGAACGCCCGCGTCACTCTGGAAGCCGGTTTCACCACCGTCCGCAATGTTGGCGCGCGCGGCTATACCGACGTCGCCCTGCGCGATTCCATCAATGAAGGCCTGGTGCCCGGCCCGCGCATGCTCGTCAGCGGCCCGCCGCTTTCCATTACTGGAGGCCACTGCGACCAGAACCTGCTGCCATACGAGTACCACGCCACCGCCGACGGAACCGCCGACGGCGTTGAAGCCGTCCAGCACAAGGTTCGCGAGGTCATCAAATATGGAGCAGACTTAATCAAGGTCTGCGCCACCGGCGGCGTGCTCTCCAAAGGCGACGATCCCAAGGCTTCGCAATACACGCTGGAAGAACTCAAGGCCATCGTCGCTGACGCCCATCGGCTTGGACGCAAAGTGGCTGCGCATGCTCATGGCGCGCAAGGGATCGCCTGGGCCGCCGAGGCCGGCGTGGATTCCATTGAGCACGGCTCCTACATTGACGAAAACGGCATCCGCATTATGAAGGAGCACGGCACCTATCTGGTTCCCACGCAGTACCTCGGTGACTGGATGCGCGAGAACGCGGCCAAAATCGGCCTTCCCGCCATGTACGCGGAAAAGATGAAGACCGTAACCGCGGCCATGCGGCAGAACATCACCAAGGCAATCCAGGCTGGAGTAAAGATTGCGCTCGGAACCGATGCCGCCGTCTATCCGCATGGCCTGAACGCGCACGAGTTCGAGGTTTACACCCGGCTGGGTTTGACTCCGCTGCAAAGCATTCAAACCGGCACAGTGAACGCCGCCGATCTGCTGGGATGGTCCGATCGCGTGGGCTCGCTTGAGCCAGGCAAGTTCGCCGACATCGTGGCCGTGGAAGGCGATCCGCTCAAAGACATCACCTTATTGCAGCGCCCGACGTTTGTGATGAAGGGTGGCGTCGTGTACAAAAACACTAGCTCGGGCCGCGAATGAACCGGCCAATCGCCGGCCGATCAGCTTGTGAATTTATTCTCGGAGTCTTCATGAAACTGGCGGTAATCGCTCTTGCTCTCCTTGCGTTGATTTCAACCACATGGGCCCAAACTTCGGGCGCGGACAAGACCGCCGCCTTTGACAAGCTGGCCGACCAGTACTTCCACGATGTTTACTACCGGTTCATTCCTACCCAGGTCACAGCAGCGGGTTTCCATGAAGTTGATGGCCAGCTTGAAAACTACTCGCGAGCTTCTATCAACCAGCAGATTTCAGTGCTGAATGCACAGAAGAGGCTGTTTGAAGCCGTGAATCCGGCGCAGCTCTCGCAACGCGCAGCAGCCGACCGCGAGCTGGTCCTGGGCGACATCAACAGCAAGCTGCTGACACTTGAGAACATCCGGCCATGGGAGAAGAATCCGGACTTTTACTCTTCCAACGTCACCGGCTCAATCTTCGTCATCATGGCGCGCACCTTTGCGCCTGCGCCGGAACGGCTCAAGTCGGCAATCGCGCGCGAGAAGCAAATTCCGGCGGTCTTTGACGCAGCGCGGCAGAACCTGAAGAACCCGCCTCCCATCTACGTTGATGTTGCTTTGGAGCAGCTTCCCGGCATCGTCAGTTTCTTCCAGAAAGATGTTCCCGAAGCCTTCAAGAGCGTCACTGATCCGGCGCTCCTTCAGCAGTTTCACTCGTCGAACCAAGCAGTGATCGCTTCGCTCCAGAG
>DATEGH010000301.1:0-6142 GCA_035280185.1 Terriglobales bacterium | reverse complement strand
GGGAACCCACTCGGATCTGGGATGGGTTTGGGCCTTACGCTCGTGAAACAAGTAGTAGAGGAGAACGGCGGGAAAATCCGACTCGTCGTAGAGCCACCACCTGGTTTCACGACATGTTTTCGGATTGACTTTCCAATGGGAACAAAGAATGGCCGATAAATTGAAAATTGTTTTATTCGAAGATACGCCAGCTTCCAGAAGTGTCATCCTTGAAGCTCTCAAGCAACATGTCGGGCAAGAGGGAGACGCGATCGCATTCGAGCAGGGATTAGTGCACGAATCCGCAGACGACCAGGAGAAAATGTATGAGGAGCGACTGATAAAAATATTGAGAACGGAGCCGTACAAGGACGCCAGCCTCATTTTGGCCGACCGCGATCTCTCAAAAACCGTCGAAACAAATTTCAGGGGCCTTTCAGTAAATGCAGTTGCTGCCGCCGCAAAAAAGCTGTCTATACCCTTGTGCTCTTATGCGCGGGGTGTCTCAGTTGAGGAATATGACTGGCGTGGGCGTTGGCAGGAGGAGCATATTGTGTTGCACCTCTCTGAAGGAGAAGACGAGCTTGGGCGCCGTGCAACTCTTGCGGCAGAAGGGTTTGCTCACATTGCTTCAGAAGTTCCTAAGTTTTTGAATAACAAAAGCCTGAACTCGCCAGCCGCACTTTTAGCAGCGGTGCTGGGCAAAGATGAATATGCTGACAAAATTGCGCTCTACGCGGTAGGGGATCAGAACCGGCTACCAGACATCCCGAAAGAAGGTCGACAAGCAAAGGACCTCATTCCACGACTTACGCTGTTACTCGGGTATTGGTTGTGGGATTCTCTGCTTAGATACCCAGGTGTGTTTGTAAACCAAATAGCGGCTGGGAGCTACCTTGACATAAATGGAGAGGACTTCGAGATGGAGAAGATCCAGGAGATCTTTGATGAAGGCCTTTACGACGGCCCATTTGCTGACATTAAACGACCCCAGTGGTGGAGAGGCGTACTAGATGACATTATCGCTCATTCTGGGTGCAATTCTGGACTTGAGTTTGCCCTGAAAAAAGGCTTAGATAATGTAAGGCGCAGCGAATGCTATGTCGATAGTACGAAGAGAGCAGGATATTACTGTATAATCGCGCAACGACCCGTAAGTTTGGAAAATTCCAAAGGCGGGTTGAGCTGGTTTCCGCGCGGGGCAGATTTGACCCGGATAGGAAATCCTAAATTTGAAGAATATGGTCCGTGGCTTGGCACTTAACTAATCGAAATGAGCAGCGCCGGGGTTCCGAACCACATTAGCAGCGCATATGAGGATTTTCTCGGACGATTCCTCCAAGCAGCGGAAGATTGTAACTGCACGGTAAGTACTCCGAGTCGCCCCATCCGTAGCTCCTTTTTTCCTGGCGCGGACGGCGCTGAGGTCGTTTTTGACACTTCTTTGCTGCTCAAGAAGTTGCCCTCGCGTCGCCTGCCCGGTGGAAAACGACTGGACGTAGCCATTCGAGCCCGCGAGACCTTAAGCCGAACCAACTGGTCAATCTTGAAATCGACTGTTTATGTAAATTATTTCGTTGTATCCGATCCAGCGGTTTATCTAGTTCAATGTCTTCATTACGACTTCGTTCGTGGTGGTCAGAAGTCCCACCCTTTATTCCATCTCCAACTCGACTCGGAAATGATTCCCGATGACCGCCTCCTCGAACTAGGGCTTAATCTTGATGAGGTGAGACGTGAGAGCGCCGCCAGAGAGTGCTGGATCACCACGAGAATTCCCACCGCCGACATGACTTTTCCGTCAGTCTTGTATTGTATTGCTGGCGATCACTTGCCCGAAGCAGTATTCACCCAGTTCGCTCAGCAGAGCAATAAGATTCGTGAACGGTTGCCTGTTCTTGACTTCGCAGAGCTAAAGTCGAGTATGGAATCTTCCCCGCGTCACTTCAAGAGCTTTCATTGGTTTGCACATATGTTCAATGAGAGAAACTAATACCGCGAAGCAAATTCAAACGCTGCTGTGATCTGCGTCATTGAGGAGTAAGGTTTTGCTCAACGCTCCACACCTCTCATCCTCAGATTGAATCTCTCGCCAGGCTTTAGAATGTAGTACGCCTTGCCTGTGTGCTTTTTGCCGTCGTGGATCAGGACTTCGCCGTCCATGGTCTTGAAGGTATCGCCATGAACGAGGATGGCGGCGCCCTGATCGATGCCGATGCCCAGCAGCCGAGGATGAGCGGCGATGACCGGATCGAGGTCGTCTTCGCGATTGAATGGCCGATCCGGTCAGCACGCCGAAGCCGGCTTCATGGCCGGGGACTATCATGATGCGGTTGTCTCCGTTCGGGACCCCTGGGTGGAGCAGCCATTTATGGCTGCAAACATCGCCACCACGCCAGCACCGCTCTGCCGAAGGCCGGCGCGCAGCTCCCGTTTTTGGAGCGGAGCGCCTTATTCGATCAAGAAACTTTGGCAATACTCCGCGATTCCGGCCGCACGAACATTTCTCTGCCAGACACTGAGCCAGCAAAAGAGCTGAGTAAGTATTCGCCAAATATTCCCGAATTGTAGCAGTTGGCCCCGCGCGGGCCGCGGATCAGCGGCAAGCGTTTCCTCGCCGCTCCACGCTTCGTGTCCTTAGGTTGAACGTCTCGCCGGGCTGGAGAATGTAGTACGCCTTGCCGGCGTGCTTCTTGCCGTCGTGGATCAGGACTGCGCCGTCCATGGTCTTGAAAGTATCGCCATGAACGAGGATAGCGGCGCCCTGGTCGATGCCGATGCCCAGCAGGCGAGGATGAGCGGCGATGACCGGATCGAGGTCGTCTTCGCGATGGCGCACCAGCACGTGCTGATCAATGGCCGATTCGGGCAGCAGGCCGAAGCCGGCTTCATGGCCGGGAACCATCATAATGGTGTTGTCGCCGTCAGGATTGCCGGGATGCGCAGGATCGCCGCGCACCAGAAACGAGCCCTGAATAGTTGCGCCGGCAGAGGCGCCGCCCACCACGCCTCCGCGCGCGAGCAGTGCTTTAATTTCGCGTTCGACGTGCGTGCCCAAATAGGCGTCGGCCAGGCGCCATTGGCGTCCGCCTTCAAACCACACGCCGGTGGCGTGCCGCAGGGGCTCAACGAATTTTTCTGAACCCGCGACTTTCCGGTCGCGCGTGTGCAGCACCGTGACGTGCTTCACTCCGTACTTCCTGGCAAACTTCTCGCCATCATGGGCTACATCAATCATGGAATCCGACGCCGCTGTGGGGATGAAGACAAAGTTCGCGTCGGGGCCGCCGGCGAGTGAGACAAATTCCTTTGTTTCGTCGGGCGAGACCTTCCCGCCACCATGGATCATCAGCCAGCCTTTGGCCGGTCCGATGGTGGGGCTGTGGTCGTAGCCGGCAGGACAGGCCGCCAGCGGCAGAAGAAGGAGAGCGAGATAGATGAGGGCTTTCATGTGCCTCCGGAAATTCGGGAGCCGCAGATTAACACAGACAAACGCAGATCGAATCATTCACCGCAAAGGTCGCAAAGACCGCAAACGGTGGCCGGGTCATCGGCCCACCGGATCATTGTAGGAGGAAGAAAGATCCGCGAACATCCGTGTTCATCGGCGGTAAGGTTTTCCTCACTGCTGAGTGCTAATTGCTAATTGCTGTCCTTCACGCTATCACCAACTCCCCGCCATTCTGCTTTTCCAGTTGCATCGCTTCTTCCAGCGCGCGGATGGCGCATTGCACCTGGTCGTCTGTGGGAGGCTGCGTGGTGATGCGTTGAAGCCAGAGGCCTGGCTTGGTGAGCAGAGCAAACACTGACTTGCCGTGGCGGGCGGAGAAGCGGATCAGCTCGTATGAAACTGACGCGATCAGCGGAAGGAACGCGATACGCAGCGCGAACTTGGCCCAGAAGCCCTGCACCGGAACGGCCGCGTAAACGAAGATGCAGATCAGCATGATCGTCATAAGGAAACTGGTGCCGCAGCGCGGATGGAACGTGGAATACCGCTGCGCGCGCTCGATGGTCGGCATGCCATGGTCTTCAAAGGCAAACACGGTTTTGTGCTCGGCGCCGTGGTAGTGGTAGATGCGTTTGATGTCGGCAAACAGCGAAATGCCCCAGACAAACAGCAGGAAGAGCGCGATCCGCACCAGCCCGTCCACCAGGTTGAACAGGAAGTTGTTGTTCATGGCCGACCAGTGCTTCTTGAGTCCGCTGGCGGCGACGAGCGGCACGAACTTGTACATGAAAATGAAAAACGCGATGGAGAAGACCATGTTCAGGGTCATCATCCAGCCGCTGATCTCGGGCTTCTTGCCGCCTTCTTCCGCCGCAACCGACTCCAGTCCCACGTTGAGCGAGAACTTTGAGGCTACAAATCCCAGGCGCATGGCCTGCCCCAGCGTTGCCAGTCCGCGGACAAAGGGCCAGCCCAGCCACTTGCGCCGCTCGGACGGGCGCTGCAAAGTTTCCGAATGAGTGGTGATCTCGCCCGAGGGTTTGCGGATGGCGATGCCCCAGGCGTGAGGTGAGCGCATCATAACGCCTTCGATCACGGCCTGGCCGCCGACCAGGGTTTCTTCTCCGCTTTCAAGCGCAGGAAGGAGTTGCAGGGAGATGAGAAAACGCAGAATTTGCCGCCAATATTTCATGCTGGTTCTGATTAGATGATGGAATGCTGTTTCCCGGGTCTGGCCGGGAACGAAGTTGCAGTGACCATTCTAAAGGGAAAATGCATGAATTTGCGGTATTTAGTACTTGGTATTTAGTACTTAGTATTTAGCGGGCGGCGTGGTCTGATTTTCACGGTTCGTCCCGCAAACCGAGAATTTTTCTCTCGAGCTGACGTTGACGGGCACGCGATTGCTCCTCATTACTGAGCTTTCTAATTACTAACTACTAATTATTAAGTACTCACATGCCCTTGTTTTCTATTCTCGCTGACTCCATCGCCTCGACCAGAAAAAAGTCGGAGAAAATCCGCCTTCTCGCCGACTACTTCCGCTCGCGCGGAGTGGACGAAGCAGCGCAGGCGGCCATCTTCCTCTCCGGACGCGTCTTCCCCGCATGGGAAGAGCGCACGCTGCAAGCCGGCGGCTCGCTGCTATGGCGCGCGCTGGCTGAGGTTTCCGGCAAGCCCGACGTGGCGCTTACCGCGGCGTACCGCAAATTCGGAGACATGGGGCTGGCCGGCGAGGAGTTGCTGGCTGCAAAAGAGTCGTCCGGGGCTACGCTCTCGCTGGCCGATTTAGCTGCGGCTTTTGACCAGATCGCCCGCTCGTCCGGCGCCGCGCAGAAGCTTCCGATCATTGTCGATCTGCTGCGCCGCGCCGCTCCGGTTGAAGCAAAGTACATAATAAAGATAATTAGCGGCGATCTGCGCATCGGGTTGCGCGAGAGCCTGGTGGAAGAAGCCATCGCAGCCGCCTTCGGCGCTAAGCTTGCCGAGGTGCAGCGCGCCAACATGCTGCTGGGCGATATCGCCGAAACGCTCCGGCTGGCCGCAGCACACGCACTTGGCAGCGCACAAATGCGGATCTTTCATCCGGTCGGCTTTATGCTGGCCAGCCCTGCCCAGAGCCCACAGGAAGCGTTCTCCTATTTTTCCCACGCGCAGGTGCAGGTCCAGGTGGAAGACAAATATGACGGCATTCGCGCGCAGGCGCATGTGGACTCGGCGACCGGGCCGAATGTCCGCATCTTCTCGCGCACGCTCGATGAAATCAGCCCATCATTTCCTGAACTTGTTCCGGCGCTGCGCGCATTCCCGGAGCCGGTGGTTTTGGATGGCGAAATTCTCGCCTGGAGCGGCAGCACCAACCAGGCGTTGCCTTTTTCCGAATTGCAAAAGCGCTTGGGACGAAAGAAAGTTTCGGAGAGCCTGGTTCGTGGTGTGCCGGTTGTTTACATGGTCTTTGACATTCTGTTTGCCGGCGGCCGCCTCACGCTGGAAGAGCCGCTTGCGCAACGCCGGCAGATTCTGGAGCAACTCTTCGCCGCCGTGCCGGAGGGAAGCTTTTCCTCGGAGCAGTTGATTGAGTTGGAAGGTCCACAAGGCAAACTTGTTTTTGAACCCGCTGTCACTACCGCTGGCTCTCCGAGAGTTTTGCTTGCGCCCTGCGTGCAAGCCCACTCGGCGGAACATCTTGCTGAGCTGTTTGAACAGGCGCGG
>DATEGH010000300.1:0-3144 GCA_035280185.1 Terriglobales bacterium | reverse complement strand
AGATCCCGAGGGAAAATGGCCGGGGCTGGAGCCGCGGCAGTTGACGGAGTGGATTCTGGCGGATGGGTTGCCGGTGCGGCTGGGACTGCAATTGCACAAGTTTATTTGGGATCCGGCGACAAAAGGCGTTTGAAGCCTGCGCCTGCGGTAGGCAGGCTAAATTCTGACGCGCCTCCGGCGCTTCGGACTAGGGAAAGCCAGCCATGAGCGATTCACGAAAAGCGGTGGTGCTGCTGAGCGGGGGGATGGATTCCTGCGTTAGCACAGCCATGGCGCGCGAGCGGCATGGCGGCGGGAACATCGCACTGCTTCATGCAAGCTACGGACAGAGAACGCAGCGGCGCGAGCGACGGGCCTTTGAGGAAATCGCGGATTTCTACGGCGTAAGCGAGCGGCTGGTGGTTCAGCTGGATCATTTTCGGGCAATTGGCGGGTCCGCGCTGACGGATGAAAGGATTGCCGTTCCTGAAAATGAGCCCGGCGCGCCCGGACCGCATGGCAACGCGATTCCGGTGACCTACGTGCCGTTTCGCAACGCGCATTTTCTCTCCGTGGCAGTGAGCTGGGCGGAGGCGATCGGCGCAGGCGCGATTTACATTGGCGCGGTGGCGGAAGACAGCTCAGGTTATCCGGACTGCCGGCCGGAATACTACAAAGTTTTTCAGGAACTGATCCGCGCGGGAACGCGGCCGGAAACGCAGATTGAAATGGTCACGCCGGTCATCACCCTGAAAAAGAGCGAGATTATCCAGCGCGGGCTGGAACTTGGAGCGCCGCTGCATCTGACCTGGTCCTGTTATCAAGACGAAGAGATGGCGTGTGGGGCGTGCGACAGTTGCCTGCTGCGTTTGCGGGCGTTTGCCGAAGCGCGAGCCCCGGATCCGATTCCGTACCGGCGAGTGGTTTCCGCATCGCGATGAGCCCGCCTAAACAAGGAATGCTCAGGATAGCGGGCTGGCCTGCCTGCTAAGGCAGGCTTGGAATCTGGCGGGGACAAGAGGGATAATGGAGCGAAAACGGTCCGGGGAACGCCGGGCCAGCTCCCTCGACGAAAAGGAGAATGGAGCATGAAGATTCTGAATAAGTCGGTTGTGCTGACCGCAGTTCTCGTGACTGTGCTAGCACTGTTGGCCGCGCCGCGCGCCGCAGCCCAGATGGGCTCGATCAGCGGGCAGATCCTGGATATCAATGCAAAGCCCTGGGCCGGCTTGACCATACAGGCGACAAGCGAGCAGGGCGCGAAATCGACAGGCAAGACCGACAACGACGGCAAATACAGCATCAGCAATCTGCGTCCCGGCATTTACATGGTTACCATCGCGGCGTTCCCTCCGCCCAATGAAAAGCAGCAACCCTACGATCTAGCCAAGGTTCGGGTCGAGGGCGGCGGGGAAGCCAAGGCGGACGCCAATTTCAAGGACATCATTGCGAAACAACCTGCAGCCGCGGAACAGGAGAAGAAGAAAGAAGAGGCCACGACCAAGTTTGAAGGCATGAAAGCGCACTTCAATGCCGGGAATGCGCTTCTCGACCAGGAGAAAGCGGCAAAGGCAGAACTGCAAAAAGCCCCTGCGGACCAGCGCGACGCGGCCAAGCAAAGACTGGCAGATCTCGCCGATCAGGCGGCAAAGGAATACAAGGCGGCACAGGAATCCGCCGGCGAGAAGGATCCCAACGTGCACCTGCTGTGGGCCAAGCTCGGAGAGGCCTACGACACCGCCGGGCGCAACGACGAAGCCGCGCAGGCCTATCAGCAGGCTATTACCGCAAAGCCGGATGTGCCGGGCTACTACAACAATTTGGGGAACGTGCTGGCACGCGCGGGAAAAATCGAGGAAGCCAAAGCGGCTTATAGCAAGAGCGCGGAACTCGATCCGCCAAACGCGGCGACAGCTTGGCGGAATTTCGGAATCAGCCTGTACAATGCCAACCGCCTTGCCGACGCCATCGAACCGTTGCAGAAGTCAACGGAGCTGGATCCGAAAAATGCCCAAGCCTGGTATTTGCTGGGCGCGTCGTTATTGATGAAGATGACGACAAAGAAAGTGGGAGACAAAGAAGAAGTGCGACTCGCGCCTGGCACCGTGGAAGCCTATCAAAAGGCCGAAGAGCTGGATCCCAATGGCCAGTGGGGCGCGCAGGCAAAACAAGGCTTAACCGATTTAAAAGCTCTCGGCGCGGGCATCGAGACCAAGGTCAACGTAAAAAAGAAGAAGTCGTAACCAGGAAGTCGAACGTACATCCGGACAACGGAGCCGTGGTGATGTTGACATTTAAAGATCGAGCTGCCGCGCCGGCGAATGTTCTTGTGCGCCTTCTGGACCAACAATCCGTTTTGCTGAACCTGGAAACGGAACAATACTTCGGCCTGGATGAAACCGGCACGCGCATGTGGCAACTGGTGACGACTTCGCCGAACATTGACGCGGCGTACCAGGAACTGCTCGCGGAATACGACGTCCAGCCGGAAATGCTCCGCGAAAACCTGACTGAATTGCTGGACCACCTCGTCGAACACGGGTTGCTACAAGTCTTGCCCGGTGATGCTGGAAAGCCTGCGGCGGTTTAGCGCGCTGGACCGTGCCGCGCAAACGGTGTTCCTGCGCGCGCTTGTGATGCTGCCCCTGGTGGGACTGAGTTTGAAGCTTCGCGGGTTCGATGCGACGCGATCTAGACTGCGGAAAATGCTCTCCCCTCCAGCGTCGTGGATGGATGCAGACTCCCTCAACAGGCAAATTGCTTTGACCGCGCATATGGTGAACGCCGCGGACCGGCACGGCCTGACTCATCCCTCGTGCTTGGTTAAATCGCTTACGCTGTGGTGGCTGCTTGGGCGGCGGGGAATCACTTCCCAACTGCGCGTCGGAATCCGCAAAGAAGGCGGAAAGCTGGAAGCTCATGCGTGGGTCGAGCGCGAAGGAATGGCGCTGAATGAACCGGAAGAGCGCCATCATCACTATGCCGCTTTCGACAAGGCGCTGGCTTCACTGCCTGAGGAAGAACGCTAGTCAGGCCGCGAGACTTCTTGGGCAAGGATGTCCCTCGAGAGAATCGCAGAAAAGCAAAAAGCTCCACTTCGAGGGTGATGCTTTCCCGAAGCGGAGCTTTCGGTAATCGCCGGAAATAGAGCGATTGAAAAGCTCA
>DATEGH010000299.1:0-7153 GCA_035280185.1 Terriglobales bacterium | reverse complement strand
CATGCTCTGCACACAGAGAAGATGGCCTCCATCGGCAAGATGGCAGCCGTCCTCGCGCACGAGATTAATAATCCCCTCTCCGGAATCCTGACCTATGCCAAGCTGCTGCACAAATGGATCGACAACGAGAATGGGAGCCTGATCCGGCGGCAGGAAATTTGTGATTCCCTCGACCTGATCGCATCGGAAAGCCGCCGTTGCGGTGATCTGGTGAAAAATCTGCTCGCCTTTTCCCGCGCGACCCCGATGAACCTGCAGGCCACCGACCTGAACCGTGTGATGGAGCAGTCACTGCGGCTGGTGCAACATCAGCTGGATCTCGCGGCGGTTCAGGTACAGACGCAACTCGACCCGGATCTTCCCCTTGTGCAATGCGACGGCGCTCAGATTGAGCAAGTTCTGCTGGCCCTGATGATGAATGCCATTGATGCCATGCCGCAAGGCGGCAATTTGTGGCTTACCACGAAGACTGTCCAGGAAAGTAACCAGGTGCAGATCGTCGTACGGGATGACGGAACGGGCATCGCCCCAGAGATACTGCCACAGATTTTCGAGCCATTCCTCACTACCAAAGAAACCGGGCGTGGCGTGGGCTTGGGCCTCGCCATCAGCCACAGCATCCTCGAGTGGCACAACGGAAGAATCGAGGTGCAATCGGAACTCGGCCGCGGCACCACTTTTACCGTGACCCTGCCCGGAGAAACGGAATCAACCGCTGTTCCGACCAACGAAACGATCGCCATCGCCAGCCGGAGGTGATAAACGTGGAAATACAAGGAAGACTACTAATCGTGGACGACGAACTCAGCGTCCGCGACTCTCTGGGAAAATGGTTCCGCGAAGAAGGCTATGAGATCGGGACCGCCGAGAGCGCCAGCGAAGCGCTCACCCGCATGGCCGAAAACAAGTGGGAAGTCGCGCTGCTCGATATCAAAATGCGCGGCACCGACGGCATCGAGCTGCAGCGCCGTTTACATGAGATGGATCCCGACCTCATCGTAATCATGATGACCGGCTATGCCTCAGTGGAAACCGCGGTCACAGCCCTGAAAAATGGCGCTTATGATTACGTCAGCAAACCGCTTGACCCCGACGAAATCGCGCATTTGGTGAAGAAGGCGCTGTCGCACCGGCGTGCGGAAAAAGAAAACGTGCGCTTGCGCGAAGCGGTAGCCGAAGCCACCCGGCCGGGCGATCTGGTGGGGCAGAGTGCGGCGATGCGGAAAGTCAGCGACGCCATCGAAACCGTCGGGCCCACCGATGCCAACGTATTGATTACGGGAGAGAGCGGCACGGGCAAAGAATTAGTCGTACGGGCCATTCATGCCGCCAGCATGCGGCGTTTTCATCCCCTGGTGGCGATCCACTGCGGGGCGCTGACCGAGACGTTGCTGGAGAGCGAACTGTTCGGGCACGAGAAAGGCGCATTCACCGGCGCTCAATACCGCAAGAAAGGGAAGTTTGAAATTGCCGAAGGCGGCACGGTTTTTCTCGATGAGATCGGCGATATCAGCCTGAAAACCCAAACCGACCTGCTGCGTGTGCTTCAGGAGCGGGAGATTACGCGGGTAGGCGGGAACCAGGTGATCAAAGTGGATTTCCGCTGTGTGGCGGCGACCAACAGAAACCTTGAACTGATGATCGAAGAGGGTACCTTTCGTCCGGATCTGTTCTACCGGTTGAATGTTTTTCATATCGAGCTCCCGCCGCTGCGTGAGCGGCGCGAAGACATCCCCTTGCTCGTGGAACATTTCGTGCGGAAATTCTCACTGGCCATGAACAAGCACATCGTCCGCATCAGTCCGGCAGCAATGCGGCAACTGCAACAGCAGCCGTGGATGGGCAACGTCCGCGAGCTGGAAAACGCGGTGGAGCGCGCCATGGTGGTGGCGCAGGAACCTGAATTGCGCGAGCAAGACTTCATTTTCAAGCCGCAAGGCGCCATTGCGTCTTCCGGCAAGAGTCTGGACGAAATCGAGCGCGCCCACATCCTGCGTATTCTGGAGGAGTGTGGCGGAAACCAGAGCCGGGCGGCCGACGTTCTCGACATTGACCGGGTCACGCTTCATCACAAGCTGAAACGCTATGGCTGGAGCCGTACCCCGGCGGGAAGCAGAAACTAGAATCGTCGAAGCTGGATTGTCATGAACCTCGTTCATCTGCTTCCGGTTGGCAGGATCGATCTGGCATTGCTCGAAGCGCTGTGCCTCGGCATTCCGAGAAGCCTGCAGGTGAAATGCGAAATCCTTCCCAAGGTATTGGATCCAGCCGCGGCCTACCATGCCGAGCGCCAGCAATTCCATTCGTCGGAAATTCTGCAGAGAATTCAAGCGCTGGTGCGGCCGGGGGACTGGCGATTGCTCGCGGTCGCCGATGTCGATCTATACATCCCCATCCTCAAATATGTCTTCGGCGAAGCGCAACTGGGCGGCCCCTCCGCGGTAGTGTCGGTTTACCGCCTGCGGCAGCAATTCTATGGGCTGGACGGGGATGAAGCCTTGTTTCGCGACCGCCTGCTCAAAGAGGCAGTCCACGAGCTCGGACACACCCTCAATCTGCGCCATTGCCAGGATTACACATGCGCCATGGCATCAGCCCACGCCGTCGAGTGGATCGACCTACGGGGAAGCACTTTCTGCGATTCTTGCCGATCCCAGCTGGAATCGAAAAATCCGTCATTGGGAATGGCGAGCGTTCCGGCGACTCACAAATCGACGCTGCCGTAGTACACTTTTCGCCATGACGATTCGACACCTTCTGCCCAAGTACATTATCGTTTTTCTTTTTGCGATTGGCGGATTGCTGGCCGCGCAGACTTCGGCAAAGCACAAGTCAGGAGTGGAACAACAACCGTTGGGCACGCGGGAGGGGAGGCCCGTGACCTTGTACAAGCTCACCAATTCTCACGGCGTAGAAGTCCATGCCATGAATTATGGCGGCATCATCCTGTCGATCCGCGTTCCGGATCGCAAAGGCCAGTTTGCCGATATCGTTCTCGGCCACGACACCATGGAAGGCTACATTCCGAATCCTCCTTACATCGGCGCCATCGTGGGACGCTATGCCAACCGCATCGCCAATGGCACTTTCACGCTCGACGGCAAGACTTATACCTTACCCAAGAATGACGGCCCTAATACGCTGCACGGCGGTACTACGCGAACCTTTGACAAGGTTGTGTGGGAGGGCGAGCCTCTGAAAGGCAAGACCGGCGTGGCTTTCACCTACTTGAGCAAGGACGGCGAAGAAGGCTTCCCCGGAAATCTGAAGGTAAAAGTTACCTACACGCTGACGGATGGCAACGCGCTGATCATCGATTATGAGGCCACAACCGACAAGGCCACGCCGATCAATGTGAGCCAGCACAGTTATTTCAATCTGAAAGGGGAGGGAAACGGGGACATTTTGGATCATGAAATTATGATCAATGCCGACCGCTTCACACCGGTGGATAAGAATCTGATTCCTACTGGCGAACTGCGTGCAGTGAAGGGCACGCCTCTCGATTTCACCAAGTCCACGAAAATTGGTGCCCACATCGACGACAATTACGAGCAACTTGTTCTCGGCCATGGTTACGATCACAACTTCGTGCTCAATGACAAGCCGGATCAGAATGGCCTCAAGCTGGCGGCGCGTGTCCACGAGTCGACCAGCGGACGCGAGCTCGAAGTATGGACTACACAGCCGGGGATTCAGTTCTACACGGGGAACTTCCTCGATGGGACGGTCACCGGCAAGCAAGGGCACGTCTACAAGCGGCGTTACGGACTCTGCCTGGAGACGCAGCACTTCCCCGATTCACCCAACCACCCGAAGTTTCCAACCACGATTCTGAAGCCGGGGGAGACGTTTCACCAGAAGACGGTGTTCAAGTTCTCGGCGAAGTGAAACAGGTTCGAGCAAAGACCAGAGAAGGCGCCAATAACTACACTGCAGCCTGTAATTCCTCGAACAGCGCCTTCTCCACGCGGCGGCAGTGCTCTGGGGAGAGTTTCTTCCCGTCTGAGGTCAGATAGAAGGTGTCAATCGCCATTTGTCCTTCGGTGTCGATCAAAGCGATTTCAATATTGCACCGGTGATGCGACAGGCACGAGGCTATGCGGTGCAACAGGCGGTGACGGTCCTGCGCAATTACTTGCACCAGAGTGCTGGTCGCGGACGAAGCATCGTCAAACTCGATTTTCGTTTCCACCTTTACCTTCGCGATGGCACCCTTCTCGGACCGCTGGCGGTCACGGAGCATCTTTTCCAGGTCGGCCTCGCCCACGAGGACGCTGGCCACGCCCCGGCGAAAGCGGTCCCACTCCGAGAGATTGAGTTCCAGGGTCCGAAAGCGGTCGGTGAAATAAAGCGTGTCCACTACGATTCCGGCCTGGTTTGAGAAGGCATTAGCCTTCACGATGTTCATGCCCCAGGCCGCCAATACGCCTGCCAGCTTGGCGAACAACGACGGACGATCTCCGGTCACCAGCGTCAGCTCATACCAGTGACGGCCCCGCTTCAGCTCAACCTGGACCGGATCGGTGCTGAGGACATCGGCCATCTGCATGTGCCGCATGACCTCTTCGGCCGTATGCACCAGCAGGTAGCGCTGAGGAAAGCCCTCCAAAAATTCTTTGAACTTGCTGCTGGTCACGGGCGCCAGCGATCGTAAGCGTGCCAGCTTTTCGTCATTGAAGTCCGTGTGTACGCGCTGGTCGGCGCTGCGGTTCAGGTGGTTTTCGGCCGCGATATACAGCTGCCAGACGTTCTCCGCCTTCCACGGGGTCAGCGCCTCCGGATTCACCGCCTTGATATCGGCGTAAGTGAGCAGGCAGAGCATCTTCAACCGCTCGGGCGTTCCCATCTTTTCGGCGAAGGCGGCCACGGTGGCCGGATCGAAAATATCCCGCCGCAAGGTCGCTGATAATTCCAGGTGGTTCCCGATCAAAAACAGCACTTCGGCCCGCTCTTTGGGATCCAGATCCAGGCGATCCATGGCGCCGGCGGCCACTTCAAGGCTGGCTGCCACATGATTGCCATTGGGCACGCCTTTGCCCGTGTCGTGCAGCAGCAGAGCCAGGTAGAGCAACTCGGGATCTTCCAGCTCTCCCAGCAGTTCTGCGTAACGCCGGTCCCACTCTGACTTTGATTGCTTGAGGCGATGCAGGCTCTCGATGGCGAGGAAGGAATGCTCGTCCACGGTAAAGCGATGGTAGAAGTCGCGAACCACAAGGGAATCGATCAGCTTCAGTTCCGGCAAGAGCAGCATTAAGAGGCGGAGAGACTGCATGGCACGCAGAGCATCGGCAGCGTAGGGTTGCAACAGAGTTTCCTGCAAATACAGCCACAGTTCAGCCCCTCTGGGCGGTGAAACTGCCAGTACTGGAAGGGCCTGCTCAATGCGATATTCGGTGGTGGCGCTTAGCTTCAGCCCGTGATGGGCCATGAAATGAAAAAGCCGCAGCAAGACTTCAGAGTCTTGAAGGGCAGAAGGCTGCTGCAGGAAGATCAGTCCATCGACCACTGAAAAATCAGGCGTGGTGAGACGAGAGCGCCAGCTCTGAACCTGCCGGTAGAGCGCCGACCAGGCTTCGGGAATCTCTTCCAGCAACTGGGTCACGGTGCGCTGCACCGCGCGGGCGTGGCCGAAATAGATCCGCATCCAGTCGGCGGCAGACAATTCGGCGGTGTCGCCGACGCCGATTTTGCGCGCTGCGGCTTCGTCTTGCGCCTCCCAACTGAGCGTGTTGTCGTCGCGGCCATAACGGAAATGCAGGAAACATCGCGCCGACATTAAAAAATCGAGCGCGGCTTCCAGTTGCTTGCGCACCGGCGCGCGTAACGAACTCGCATCCGGCCAGTCATGCAGCTTGTCCATGGCCGAAATCAATGCCAGCCAATTCGCAACGTTGCAGTCGCGCAGGCCTCCGGGCGCCTCTTTCAAATTGGGCTCAAGGTGGTAGAGCGTCATGCCATGCTTTCCATGGCGTTCGCGTGTGACCTCGGCCAGGCCCTGCAGCAGCGCCCGCGACTCGCGCATGACGACCTTAGGGATGACCTTATCGTGAAGCCGGCGGAAAAGATCGTGATCCCCCGCAAGATACCGGCAGTCTAGCAGCGATATGGTGAACTCGGTGTTATTGGGATCGTAGCGGTCGCACTCCGGCACCGTGCGTGTGGCCGGGCTTAGCTTCAGACGTAGATCCCACAATTCCTGCGAGAAGCGCCGGACCGGATCTTTGAAGGTTTGCTCGGCCTCCCGATCTGCGAACAGGAAAAGCAGATCGATGTCGGAATACGGAAACAGCCATCCCCGTCCGAAACCCCCCGTCGCTAACAGCGCGAGATTTGCCGGCTTAGCTTCATCGGGGGAAACGAGGTCATGCCAGAGGCGGGAAAGAATGTCTTCGATCAGGCGGGTGCGTTGAGCCACCGCGGATCGGCCATCCCCGCTGGCCTCAAACTCGCGCTGAATGCGCGCCGACTCCTCCTGGATAGAACCTCGCAGTTCGCCGATCAATGAGGACGCCGCCATCGTGAAAAAGTTTTACCCCGTTACCGCCGGTCCTTGGCAGGCAACCATAGCCGCTGCCTTTCCGATGCGTCGTCCTCAGCGGCTAAAGCCAGTTCCTTAGTCGCCTCTGCGGCCCAGTTCGAAGCTGTGCTTTTTTCCCAGCTATCCAGTCTTCCACCTTATAAAGCGCCTTCTCCCCGCTCGTCGTTGCGGATGCGGATGGCTTCATCAATACGCGAGCGAAAAATCTTTCCATCGCCGATCTTGCCGGTGCGTGCCGCATTCAAGATGGCCTGCTCAGCTTTCTCCACTAAGGCATCCGGCAGCACAAGCTCGATCTTGGTTTTGGGGATCAGGTCCACGCTGTACTCACGGCCCCGGTAGACCTCGGTGTGTCCTTTCTGCCGGCCATGACCACGGACCTCGAGCACCGTCATGCCTTCGACTCCGATCTCTTGCAGCGCGCTCTTGACCGCATCCAGCTTGGAGTTTTGAATGACCGCTTCAATCTTCGTCATGATGTTTGCAAGTCCTGTTTTGCATTTTCACGTCGCTGCCAGCCTTAGCCAACATTGGACTAGCTTACGCCGACGTTTCCCAATAGTAACCCTCTTCGCCGTGTTGGGAGAGATCCAGGCCCTGCACTTCTTCTTC
>DATEGH010000298.1:0-2342 GCA_035280185.1 Terriglobales bacterium | reverse complement strand
CAGCTATTTCTCAACGATGATCAACTGGCCGTTCTCAACGCGCAGAGCGGAAACGTAGTCAGGCAGCTTCAACCTTTGCCGTGTCTCGGGCTCCTGAAGCTTGGCCTGAAGCTTTGGATTCAGGATGGATACCGGGATTGGCATATCGCCCACCTTCGCTTCAGTAAATTCGAAAGTGGCGTATCCATCGACAACACCAATTTTTCCGGAGACCGTGAGGTAGAGGTCTTTCCCCGGCGCATGCACAACAAACTGTCCAGTCGCATGGTCATCCACGAAAGCGATTTCCGTAGTTGTAATGTCGGAGGCGGGATCCGGCTGGGACGACGATTGATTGGCGGCGACTGGCGCTTGTGGAGGAGCCGACGCAATCTGGCTTTGCTGAAAAGCGGCGTTCAGCTCCTCGGCGGTGAATCGTGCTTCGGCGATTTCGCCGCGTCCATGGGCAAGTTCCAATTGGTCCAGTTTGGCTTGGAATTCATCACTTCTTTGTTTAGCGACGGCTGCCGGCAGAGTCCGGGCGATCCTTTCGGGTCTCTGAACCATGAGTCCGAGCACAACGACCAGGGCCCCGAGAATGATCAGGCGAAAAATCTTCCAAAGGGTGAACCCGCCGGCTTTTGGCGGCTTCGTGTCGATGTCCATGGCGCCTATTGTGCCATGAGTCAAAGACAGTTCAGGTTACCTTCGGCACTGTCCGGCAAGGAAATCACGCCCGAAATTGCGTGATTTGCATTCATACTTTCAGGCTGACATAACTATGTAAGCAAAGAGCGGCTTGCCTTGAGAGTTTGCGAGTGAGCTATACAATAGAATCTAAGTACATGGCGCCAACCCAGCTTCAGTCCTCTACCAGCCGCCGGGCCAAAGCGATTGAAGAGTCTCTACGATCCATCATCCGCGGAAACGACGAGGTTGTCCGCCTGGCTCTGGTTGCGGTTCTGGCTCGGGGACACTTGCTGATTGAAGGCGTTCCCGGCGTCGGCAAGACCACGCTGGCCCACGCTCTGGCTCGCGCCCTCGACTGCAGCTTCCAGCGCATCCAGTTCACCAGTGACATGCTGCCCTCGGACGTGCTCGGTATCTCTCTTTTTTCGGCGGCGGAGCAGCAATTTGAATTCAAGCCCGGTCCCATATTCACCAACGTCCTGCTGGCCGATGAAATCAACCGCACCACGCCGAAGACACAATCCGCACTGCTCGAAGCCATGAGTGAAGGCCAGGTCACGATGGACGGTCGCGCCCATCCCTTGCCGCAGCCGTTTCTGGTGGTGGCAACGCAGAATCCGGTCGAGCATCACGGCACCTATCCCCTGCCGGAATCGCAGCTCGATCGCTTTCTGCTGCGCGTGCGCATGGGCTATCCGGTCGCGGCCAATGAACGCGAGATCCTGCGTTCCGAAGCCGGCGCTGCCCGTCTGGATGAAGTAAAACCCGTGGCTACAGGAACCGATCTTCTGGCCATGCAGGATGAAGTGACGCAGGTCAAGGTGGACGACTCACTGGTCGACTACGCTTTGGAGATCGTGAAACGCACCCGTGAGTCGGAAGTTCTGACTCTGGGCGTTTCGCCGCGTGGCTCACTCATGCTGTACCGCGCAGCACAGGCTATGGCCTATCTCGACAGCCGCAGCTATGCCACCCCGGCGGATTTCAAGTCTCTGGCCGTGCCGGCTTTTTCGCATCGGGTGGCGGTCAATGTCCGCTACTCGTCGAGCCTCAAGAAATCGCAACAAGCAGAAACCATCCTCAACGACATTCTGCAGAGCGTGCCTGTCCCGGTCTAAACGATTGTTGTTGATGTGGAACTCAGACACGTCGCGTTCGCGTGGCATCTCAACCGGGAACTGATCCAGCTTGTACGCCGTTTATACTTGGGCAGCCATGTGGATACTGCGAGCCGTTATGTTGCTGGCGCTGATCGTGTGGATCGGTGGCATCATCTTTTTTGCATTCGTTCTGGCGCCGACTTTGTTTACTGTGCTGCCGGCTCAGACGGCCGGCAACGTGGTGAGTCCCAGCCTGAGTAAGTTGCATTGGATCGGCCTGATCGCGGGCGCAGTTTTCTTCGTGTGCTCCGCTGCTTACAACCGGGCGAGGCATGCGCAGTTCCGGCTCTTCAGTGCGACCCACGTCCTTGTCGTGCTCATGCTTTTCCTCACCGCGGTCTCGCAGTTCGCCATCACTCCGCGCATGCGCGAGCTGCGCGGTACGCCACCGGGCCTTGATGCTCCGAACGCGCGCGCCGAGTTCAACCGCCTGCACGCTTTGTCCACGCGCTCGGAAGGCGGCGTGCTGTTGCTGGGCTCCCTGGTTGTGATTCTGACAGCGCGGCGGATCGA
>DATEGH010000297.1:0-12716 GCA_035280185.1 Terriglobales bacterium | reverse complement strand
TTCGCAGGAGCCTTTCTTCCAAAAATGCCGGAGCACATCAAGAAAAAACTGGAAGAGGAAATTCGCGCCCTGGAGCACGAGCTCGCCCATGAGCTTCCCAAGGAAATCAAGAAAGCCGTCGCCATGGGCGATCTGAGTGAGAACGCCGAATACCACATGGCCAAGCAGCGGCAGGACTTCGTCAACGCCCGGCTCGGCCAGCTCAAAAAGCGCATGAGCGAACTGGCTCTGGTGAACCTGGCCAACATCCCCAAAGACCGCGTGGCCTTCGGCTCGCGCATCCGTGTCTTTGATAATTCCAAAGAAGAAGAGCTCGAATACAAGCTGGTGACCAGCGAAGAGTCCGACGTAACCAAAGGACTCATCTCCACCACGTCTCCCATCGGCAAAGCGCTGATGGGCAAAAAGGTCGGCGACACCGCCATCGTCGTCACTCCCAACGGCAGGCGCGAGATGGAAATCCTCAAGCTCACCACCATGCACGACGAGGCGCAATGACCTGGACTGGAGCCTTCGGGCGCTCCTGCAGGGTGCTGCTGAACGCCATCGTTCGCTACCTGGCGCTCAAACGTATCTCGCCCAACGTGCTCACCTTCATCGGTCTGGTCATCAACATCATCGCCGCCGTGCTCTTCGGCTACGCCAACTCCGGCAACTACCAGCAGATGTTTCTCTACGCCGGACTGGTCATCATCGGCGCCGGCATCTTTGACATGGTCGACGGGCGCGTCGCTCGCGCCACCAACCAGGTCACCACCTTCGGCGGATTCTTCGATTCGGTCATTGACCGCTACAGTGACGTCGCGCTCTTCTTCGGCCTGCTGGTCTATTACGCGCGCTCCGGCCACTTTTTCTATTTGCTGCTGGTGGCGTTCGTCATGGTCAGCTCCGTCATGGTGAGCTATACCCGCGCCCGCGCCGAATCGTTGATCGGCTCCTGCAAGGTCGGCTTCATGGAACGCCCCGAGCGCATCGTGCTGGTCATCATCGGCGCGCTCTTTGCCCGATGGGGAGCCATGGCGCCCGTGCTCTGGATCCTCGCTGTGCTTTCGACCATTACCATCATCCATCGCATCGCCTATACCTACCAGCAGACGCGCATCCTCGACGCCAAAGCCGCCGAAGAAGCCGCCGGGAAGACCGAACCTCGGGCAGTTGCGTCTTCGCAGCAAGGAAAACAGCCGGCCGGCCAGCACACCCGGGCGCCCTCGTTTAACTAAGGCCATCGCTCACCTGTCCAGCCCTGCCTTCGATTGCCACTGCTCGCTGTGGGGAGAAGCCGTGGACCTGCGACGGTCCTGTCCCGGCTTGTTGTGGCTTTCGGCGATTCTGGCAAGCCTCCACCCCCATAGCTTTCATCCCCGCCAACCCCGAATCTAAAGAAGTTAGCGATTTCAACCCCGGCGTTGCTCCCGGCTCATTCGCGCGAAGCGCATGCGGTTTCTTGCCTACACCCGCTCCATCCTCTGTTTCAGGGCGATCCGGTTCTGCTTTTGCTAGTTGCCAATTGCCATCTGCTAATTGCTTCTCTTCTGATCCCCGTTCGTCTGCGGCAATCTGCGGCGAATCTTCCTCCTGCACCATATCTTCCGGCCTGGTTTCTTTAAAGGTCACCTGCTTCAGAGCCACCAGCGCCAACTGCTGGGTATAGAGCAGCAGTCCGGCGCTCCGTTCTGAGATCGCGCCATCGGCCAGCCCTCGCTGGATCTGCATCAGGTTCAGCACCACGCTGTTCGCGTCTTCCATCGCCAGCAACTGCATCCCCCGCGGACGCAGCTCGTTCATCCTGGTATGCGCATAGCACTGCCGGCCCTGTTTCAGCCTGGGCGCGCGGCAGCGCGTTCCGTCCGCATACACGTGCTCGCAGCGCGGGGCCGCATCGGCCTTCTTCAGCTTGGCCAGTTGCTGCTTATGCCAGGCAATCTTCTCCTCTTCACCCCACCACTTCACCGGCGCGCCCAGCTCCTCCCGGACCTCCCTCTCCAGGTCGTGCTGCAACTGCCCGCGATAGATCCACTTTCCATTGCGCGCCAGCACGTACCAGTCGTTCACCGGGACCTCGCTCAACGACTGCGGTACCGGATAATCCTCCGCCCCCTCTTCCGCGTCAGTACAGTCCGGGTGGATGATGTACTCCTTCCGGCGCAATTTTTCCATCACCGCCTCAGCTTCTTCATCCGGGATCGCTTCCATGCCGTCGTTGAAGTCGCGGTCCGCCCCAGTCAGGTTTCTGCAGCGCTCAATCGAGAGCCTCCGCTCTTCTTCCGGGCTCATCTCATTCCGGCCGAAACGCTCGAGATTCTCACTCTCAAGCTCTTGCTCGGCGTTGGCATTGTCACCACTCAAAAAATCTTCGTGGACGCTCATCGCATCCTCCTTTGTCGTGATCGGGATTTTGTTCCGGAACCCTGCGCGAATTGCAGGTTTCCTCGGACCCTCAGATTTTTGGGCCCATCCGCCCCAGGAACCGGGGCGTTAGAAATGTCTTCGCAGGAAAGCTGATCGCTTTCTTACTAGCGATTAGCAATTGCTGCAACAAGTGTCAAGGCATGACTTTAGAGTTTGCGAACAACTCATAATCAGCGGCAACAAGTGTCAGGGCATGACTTTAGTCGTGCCGTCTTGGTCATACAATGTTGGGCTTTAGCCCCTGCGGCTCCAAACTGTTCCGTGTCGGGGTCCTCCTTTACATTTTCTCTTTATCTTCATCTTGCATCGTAAACTATAGACGTAGAGGGATATTATTGTCAACAGTTTTTAAAGCGAATTTAGGACGAAAGCTCCGCGCGAATCCGGCCAATGTCTCCGCGGCCACAAGGCCACTCCTCAAATCGGCCATCGGTACGTTAACTCAATTGCTATCTCGTCCTGATTTCCGGCGGACGGCGTCTTCTCTTCCCGATCCCGCGCGATCACGCCGATCATCCCATCCTTCGCGCTCTCTGCGTTCTTTGCGGTGAAACTGCTCCGCGCTCCCGATGGAAGCCAAACCCCATTGCAGGAAATGCGGTAAAGTTCGAAAATCGCATTCCATGTCCTGCCCGCATTGCTGCGCAGCCCAAACCCAGTTCGACGCCAAAAGAGCACAGCGTGATCTCCAGCGCTACCGGCGCAATGGCGCAGATGCTGTTACCAGATTGATTTTGTCGGCGCTTCAGCAGCGTGAGCTCGAGGGGAGCCATCTGCTGGACGTGGGCGCCGGCATCGGCGTGATCGCCGCCGAGCTGGCAAAGAGCGGGGTCGCCAGGGCTACGATCATTGAAGCTTCACCAGCCTATCTCGATGTCGCTCGCCGGCAAGTCGGGAGCCTTTACCCCGAGGGACTCACTCAGTTCATCCTGGAGGATTTCACCTCAGTCGCGGCAACTCTGGCGGATGCCGATGTCGTCACGCTCGGCCGCGTGGTCTGTTGCTACCCTGATGCGGAGACATTGCTTCACCAGGCGGCTGGGCGGACTCGGCGAGTGCTGGCTTTTACCTATCCTCGTTATCGCTGGTTCGTTCGAGCGGTCAACGCAATTCAGAATTTCTGGCGGCACTTGCGAGGCAATGCCTTTCAGACATATGTGCATGCCCCCTGGCAGATGCAGAAGGTATTGGAAACGGCAGGACTGGCCAGAGTCGCTCAAAAAGGAACAACCGGCTGGATGCTTGATGTTTATGAGCGCGTGCCGATCACCCGGAGTCCCTAGATCCGCGTTTCGCGGACTGGAAGTTAGCCCAGTCTAAGGCGAGTGAGCGCCAGCGACCGAAGCCGCAACGCTGGGTAAGCTTAATAAAATTCCCGAGCGCCGTAGGCTCGGCAGATTCTTAGCCGTTTCAAGGGGTCGATTGCTGATTCTCGTGGAACCTTCCGCATTTTGAGGCTAAAGTGCTGGCGATGACAGCTCTTGCAATTTTTCTTATCGCGATTGGCTGTGGCTTGGCATGGGCGGGCCTGGTAGCCCCAACACTTTTACGTGTCTTTGGTCTGCCAGTTGCTCTGGGAGTTTGGCGGCTGGATCGTCGCAATCAACATCTCAGCAGGACGCAGTACGTTTGGTTCTTTGGCGTGTTCACGTGGGGACTTGGGATGTTCTTATTCTTCACGATTTCACGCTACCTGGAATGGAAACTGCTTGGTGACAGGTCCGCCAATCAGCATTCAACGCAGATCATTGGGGCACTGCTCATTTGGTTGCTCGCCGGATGGCTGTTTGGCCTTTGGACCGCGCCGCCTCGCAACGGTGCAGATGCGTTGGAACGATGAGCTGACAATCGTCATTCACGAGTAGCGCAGAAGGTCAGCGAGGACCATCGCTTGAGTAAAACTCACAAAGACGAGCACCAGCAGAAGGGGATTCTCAGAAAGCTGGAGGTAAAAAGGGGCGATGACACCTACGACGTATTCTGGAACGGCGAACGGGTTCGCAGCCGGGTTCAAGAGCGTTGGTTGAATCAGGAGTTGTGCGTTGGCTTTGGCTTCTGTGGGGAGGAGTACGACGATATTCTTCGCCAGTTAAACGATTGCGGTAAGGCCATCGTCGTGCTCTAGTCAGGAGGTCTCGCCATCTACCCAAGGCCAGCGTAGGACACATGACGACTGTGTGATTCTTCAGGGTCTGCTAAAGGTAAGTAGGCTTTTCAACGAATCGGACAACCGGCTCCGGGCATATCCGTTGGATTCACCATGAGCGCGGTACTGACAGGCTTGCTTCAGGAGGTAGTTTCGTTGTGAGCGTCCAATATGGAAACTTAAGGCGCTGGAGCTTCGGCTATCCTGCCCGTCACTGGCTATTGCGGGCAGCGGTCGTTCTGGCGGCCATGACTATTGCTTATCCTGTGCTCGCGCAACCTCCGGCGCCGGCCACGATAGATCTGAAGCTTGCGCAAGAGTATTTCGCGGAAATGGAATCACTCTCCAACGCTGACGCCGGCCGGTTGTGGGGAGTCCGGCTTTACGGCCCCATGATGTTCGTTGATCCCAGCACGCACCAGGCGGTGGCCAACCAGGCGGATAAAGAAGGGCGGCTGCACGCGCAAAATGGCGTCTTTGGGGGCCAGCTTCCGCCTGAGATGCCAATTGCCAATACGGAAATGGACTGGTCTGGTGTGCGCTGGACGATGGTGATGTGGCCGCTGGCGCAAAACCGCAGACCGCGCAAGCAGTTGATGGCTCATGAATCGTTTCATCGCTTGCAGCCGGAGCTTGGCCTCACGCCGCTCGACAACAACAACAATCATCTGGATGGTCGCATTGGCCGCACCTGGTTGCAACTGGAGTGGAGAGCGCTCACCAAAGCTTTGGCAACCACTGGGGAAGCACGACGCCAGGCAATTTCGGATGCCTTGTATTTCCGCGCGTTGCGCCGCGCGCTGATCCCCAATGCAGCCACTAACGAGAACCGGCTGGAAACAAATGAAGGCATCGCGGAGTATACCGGCGTGAAGCTCAGCGCCCGTTACGCGGAGGAGGCCAGACTCGTAGCGGAGGTCACTCTGTGGAACGGCCCCAATCGGTCGCCGTTTGTGCGCAGCTTCGCCTATGTATCCGGTCCGGCGTATGGCGTGCTGCTCGATGAAAGCCGCATGGCCTGGCGCAAGAAGCTCAAACCCGATTCCGACCTTGGCGAGCTTTTGCGCGCGGCGTACCGGATTACGATTTCGGCGCCAACCGAAGCCGAGGCCGTTACTCGTTCTCGCAAATATGATGGCGACGAAGTCATCGCCCACGAGAAGGTGCATGAGACGCAGCGTCAGAAGATTATCGCCGAGCAAAGATCCCGCCTGATCGAAGGCCCCGTGCTGGTTCTTCCGCTCGGACCAAACGTAAATTATGGCTTCGATCCAGACGAGGTCACGGCCATCGACGAGCAAAGTAGCGTGTTCGGGGGTGATGTCCAGGTCACGGATGACTGGGGAGTTCTGAAGAGTACGGGCGGCGTTCTCATCGTGCGCGAGAACGGCAAACTCGTGCGGGTCCAGGTACCCGCGCCGGAGAATCCCACCGTCACGTCAATCACTGGCAGTGGATGGGCGCTGGATCTAAAGCCCGGATGGAAGCTGGTATCTGGGCCCCGTGCTCACGATTGGACTGTTCAGAAACAATGATGGTCTACAAGGTGTACATCGCAGCACGGCCGCCGGAACCCCGCGGCTGCACTGCTCTGAAGCTGACGTTAACACCCCAGGCACAAAAAAGAGACGCAGCTTCCTGCGTCTCTTTTCCGCTTGCTTTATCTACCGTCCAAACACCATCAGGCCGCCCAGACTTCCCTGATAGATCAAAGCGAGCGCTACGATCGCGGTAATCACAAGGTAAACCACGCTCGGCGCGGCATTACGATATTGCGGTCGCCAGCGCCAGATGGCGAGCAGAATGAAAATGACTGCCAATGAAGTCCCCAGCCATTGATGCACCACAATCACAGACGCAGGCAGCGCCCCGGCAGACTTGCTTTTCCACCACCATCCGGCAGCAGCAGTAAACGGGGTAATGATCGCGGCGTAAGCGACCATCCATGCGGCTGCGTTGTGCAGCGCCGCGCGCTTCCACCACAGGCCGAGCAGATCGCTCAAGAATGCCAGCGGAAGCAGGGCGGCGGTGAAGTTGACCAGGATGGGATGAAATTCCTTGGGCGAACTCGGCGGATTAAAGCGGGGCGAAGGGCCTGCTTCTGAACCTGCCGCCGGCTGCTGGCCTGCGCCGCTTGTCGCCACCAGCGTGGCTTTCATGTTGGGATGAGGCGTGCAGTGATACGCGATGGTTCCTGCCTTCGCGACGGTCAGTTTCCAACTGCTGCCGGGCTGAATCAAGCCTGAATCGAAACTGCCGTCATCCGCGGTTGCGGTGTGCGCGTAAATGTCCTCGTTTTCAAACAAGATACTTTCACCGGGATGAACGCTGAGCTGCGCCGGCTGAAAACGGAAATTTTTTATGATCACTTCGGCGGCGCCGGCCTGCTGCTGGTTCTGAGCTGAGGATGCGCCGGCGACGAGAGGGCTCATCGCGCATAGCAAAAATAGGGAAAGTACCGCGCACTGGCGCACGCAAAAAAGACTCTCCCGCCGCGCAAAGCGCGCGGCGGGGGAAACTGTGGAAGAGGACCTCATGCTTTCTTGTGGTGCTTGTGCATGGGCGCAGCCGATGAACTGCCCATGCTTGACTGAATCTGCTTAGCATGGTCGAGATGGCCTTGCAGCAGCGGAGCTGCGCCCTCCAGCGCCGACTTCAACTCCGGGTTCTGCGCATTCGGGATCAGGACCTTGCTGGCAGCGTCAATCACCTGCTGGTGATAGTCAACTTCGTGATCAATGTATTCCTTGTCAAAGGCCTTTCCCTTGAGTCCGCGCAGCTTCTTCATTTCCGTGGCCGAGGCGGAGTGGAGGGACTTGCTGATGTCGCTGGGCTCAGCTTTCACCTTGAGCTTCGTGGCCAGATCATCCACCGACTTCTGCAGCTTGGTATGGTCATCAATCATCTGTTGCGCAAACTGCTTGACCTGGTCGTTTTTCGTCTTCTTGAGCGCCAGTTTGGCGGTATTGATGTCGATCTGGTCCGCGGCCGAAACCACGCCCACAATCTGCGGGTCAGAGGGCTTGGCCCCTCCCTCGCTCTGCTGCGCCCACGCAGCAGTTCCGAACAGTGACAGCACTGCAACCGTGCCTGCCGCTAGAAATTTCCTTGCATTCATGTAACTAACTCTCCTTTCTGAAAATGACATAACCAGTACGTAAAAGCTTTTCTTCTGGATTTTTGCGGAGCTTGCAGGTTTCGCTCAGCATTACCCTGTGGTCTTGTGATGCAAATACACGCTCAGGAGAATTGCCGCCGGCTCGCGGAGACGGGCTGCTCATCGTTACCTTGCAGTCCGGCGGAAGATCTTCGGATCACGTGGCATATCGGATGAAATGCTTTGCTTCGATCCGATCCGTGATCATCCGCGTTGACCTGTTCCGGCGCCTGCCCCGGTGGAACCGTGGAGCGTGCCGTGGGTGCCGTGGATCTGCGGTAAGGTTTTTCTGAGGGCTGACTGCCGATTGCTGACTGCTGAGTGCGGAATGCCAGTTTATCAGCGTTCAGGTTTTCGCTAAGTACTAACTACTAACTACCAACTACTGCCCTTCATCAATTCATCATCGCCATCTGTCTTCGCAGGCTCAACGCGGTTTGCCCGATCTCTTCGGCGTCGGAGGCTTCGGGAGCCATCTTCACGTACTCTTCAAAGTCGGCCAGCGCCCCGCTGAAGTCGTTGAGGTTATACCGCAGCGCTGCGCGCTGCTTCACGTCTTCCGGCGAGCGCGGATAGATCACCAGGATCAGGTCAACCACGCGCACGGCGCGGCGGAAGTCGCGCTGCGAAAGATAGATAGTGCGCAGGTTGTTCAGCATGCGTGTGAGCATCTGGCGGCGGGTAACGGTCAGCAGAAATTCCGGCTGCAGCGTGATCTGGCCGGAGTAAATGCTCTTTACCTTCTTGCGGCAATCCTCCTCGGAGACGATGGCCCCGCAGTTGAAAGCGTCAATCAGGATCGAGCGGCCGCTCACGTCGTAATGCTTCAGCAGAAAATGGCCGGGCATGCCTACGCCGAACAGCGGGAAACCGGCGCGCCGCGCCACTTCCAGATAGAGAAGCGCCAATGTGATTGGGATGCCGAGGCGGCGGTCCAGCACGTCGTTGATGAAGGAGTTGCGGGGACTGTAGTAGTCCACCGTGTTGCCGCGGAACATCTCTTCCTGGAACAGCACCTGGTTCATCGCCGCAATGCAAACCGCAGGCTCGTCGGGATCATCAATTCGTTCCGCCACACGGCGAGCGAAGTCCTCCACCTGATGAACGTAAGGCGCGGGATCAAGCTGAGGGTACTCGATGCGCGAGAACGCCAGGGCCGCGCGAAGCAGATCGATGCGCTCGTCTTCAATCCCTGACTGCACCTGCGAGGCAAACGCCTGCAAAACTTCCGAACTGGCGTGGACCGCCATCCCGTAATTCTAGACCACTTCAGAGTTGCCGACTGTTACGTCGCTCGCGCGTTGCGCCATCCGGCACATCACACCTGTAACACATCACCTTCACGCGCCACCGTCCGATACAGCACTGGATTCACAAAGAACCCCAGCAGCAAGCGCGAAAGCAGTCCGGCAACAATCACAATAGCGAATGGCCTTTGCGTATCGGAGCCAATGCCGGTGGAGAGCGCTGCCGGCAACAGTCCCAGGCAGGCCACCAGCGCCGTCATCATGATGGGTCGCAAGCGCAGCAACGCGGCTTCGCGCGTGGCTGTGTGAATGTCCATTCCCTGATTGCGCAGCTTGTTGATGTAGGAAACAAGAATCACGCCGGTCTCCACCGAAACGCCCATCAAAGCCAGCAAGCCGAGAACAGAGGACACGCTGAAAGGAGTTCCTGTGAGCTTCAAGGCAATCAGCGCGCCTACCGGCTCGGTGATGATGACGTCCAGCGCAATCGCCAGCGGAAATTTGAAGTTCCCGTAGAGCGCAAACAGAATAAAGAAGATGAGCAGCACCGCCAGCGGCCCAATGATGATGAGCTGGTGTTTGGCGGCCAGGAACTGATCGTACTCTCCGCCCCATTTCAGAGAGTATCCGCCGGGAATCGACACATTCTTCCGCACCGCTCGTTGTCCATCTTCCACTGCGCTTTGCAGGTCTCGGTTCTCGATGCTGTATTGCACTCCGATGTAGCGGGAATTGTTCTCGCGATAGATAAACGACGCGCCGTTGCCCTGGCGAATATTGGCCAGTTGGCTGATGGGAATCTGCTGGCCGTCAGGCGTGCCCACCAGAAGGTTTCCAATCTGTTGCGCGCTGCTGCGAAACTGCGGCTGCATGCGCACCACAAGATCAAACAGCTTTTCTCCCTGGATGACTTGGGTCGCAGCCTGTCCGCCGATCGCGGCCTGGATCACCGCTTCTACATCCGCCACGTTGATCCCATAGCGCGCAATCTTCTCGCGGTCCACATCAATGTTCAGGCTGGGCTGGCCGAGCTCGCGCACCACCGTCAATTCCGTAAATCCAGGCACCTGCTCCAGCGTCTTTTTGATCTCCAGAGCCTTCTTCTCCAGCACTTGCAGATCCGGCCCGTAGATCTTCACCGCGAGCGAGCTCTTGAGTCCGGTGAGCGCTTCATCCACTGCGTCTTCCGCAGGCTGCGTGTAATTGAAGATGATTCCGGGAAACGCCGTCAGCCGTTTGTTGATGTCCTCGATCAATTTCTCTTTGGTATTGAGCCGGCCGTTCCACGATGGATCGCTGTAAGGTCTCAGGCCAACATAGAATTCGGCGTTGAAAAAGCCGGTGGGATCGGTGCCGTCATCGGGGCGTCCATGCTCGGAGCCGACTTCCGTCACCTGCGGATAGGAAATAAGAATGTTGCGAACCTGCGGAACAATGGCGCTCGATTCCTCGAACGAAATCGTGTAAGGCATGGTGGCGCGCACCCACAGAGCGCCTTCGTCGAGATGCGGCATGAATTCGCCGCCGATGAACGGAACCAGCAGCAGCGTAGAGCCGAAAATCGCCAGTGCACCGATGATCGTGAGCGCCCGATGATTCAAGCACCAGTCGAGCTGGCGCGCGTAGATTTTCTTGATCCACTCGAAAGCGCGGTTGCTGGTCTCGCGCACGCCGCTGCGGAACATGTAGGAAGCCAGCACCGGCACAAACGTGAGCGTAAGAATCAGCGCGCCGATCAAGGCGAACGACATGGTGTCCGCCATGGGGTGAAACAGCTTCCCTGAAGGCCCGCTCAAGGCATAAATCGGCAGATATCCCGCGATGATGACGGCAACGGAATAAAAGATGGGCCGGTCCACGTCGGCGGCAGCCGCCAGAATCACCTCATGCAGCTTGTAGCTCTGGCCTTCGCGTTCCGCCAGTTCGCGGTAGATGTTCTCCACCATCACGACGGTCCCGTCAATGATGATTCCGAAATCAATCGCGCCAATGGAGAGCAGGTTGGCGGAAACGCCCCGCGCGTGGAGCACGATGAAGGAAAACAGCAGCGCCAGCGGGATGGTGAGCGCAACAATCACTGCGGCGCGAACGCTCACCAGGAAGAAGAGAAGCACCACCAGCACCAGGATCATGCCGCGGACAAGGTTGTTTTCCACCGTATCGGTGGTCAGCCGCACCAGGTCGCTGCGGTCATAAAACGGATGGATCTTCACATCGCGCGGCAGGACGGAATTGTTGAGTTCCTCGGTCTTCTTCTCAACTTCTTTCAATACCACCTGCGCCTGCTCGTCGCGGCGCATCAGGATCACGCCTTCTACGGCGTCGTCCTGATTGAAATTGTGCGTTTGAAATCCGAACTGGCCCAACCGGGGCGCATGTCCAATCGTGACTTCGCCCACATCGCGCACACGAATCGGCGTTCCCTTATTGCTGGCCACCACAATATTGCCGATGTCACTGGTGTTCTGCACCAAGCCGAGTCCGCGAACGTAATAAAACTGCCCGCCCTGCGAGTAAAAACCGCCGCCGGCATTCGCGTTGTTGGCGGCCAGCGCCTGGATCACCTGCTGCACCGTGAGGTGATAGCCGTAAATACGCGCGGGGTCGAGCAGAACCTGGTACTGCATCACCGTACCGCCCAGGCCGGAATCGTCAGCCACTCCCGGAACCGCTCTGTAACCGCGCTCCACCACCCAGTCTTCCAGCGTCTTCAGTTCCTGCGGACTGCGGTCGGGGCTCTCGAGAACGTAGCGATAAACAAGTCCGCTGGGGCTGAACAGCGGCGCCATGCTGGGCGTTACGCCTGAGGGAAGCTGCGCATCCGCCATGCGCTGGAAGATCACCTGCCGGGCAAAGTAATTGTCCGCGCTGTCTTCAAACGTGAGCCGGATGTCGGAGAGGCCGTAAAGCGAAATAGACCGCATGACGATCATGTGCGGCGCGCCTGACATCTCTACTTCCAGCGGCAGCGTGATCAGACGTTCGACTTCTTCGGCGGCGTGCCCCGGCCATTGCGTGATGATCTCTACCATCGGTGGCGAAAGGTCGGGATACGCGTCCACCGGCATGCGTTCGAAAGAGACGCTGCCCCCGATCACAAGAAACACCACCAGCATCAGCACCAGGAAGCGCTGACGAAGCGCGATTTGGACGACCTTATGAATCATTGCAACGAATTCGCGAACTGCAGGAACAAACTTCCGTTTCCTGCGATCTTTTCTCCGGCATTCACGCCGCTGAGGACCTGGGTCTTGCCTTCACTGCTCTCTCCCACTTTCACCGGACGCCTTGCAAACTGGTTCGCGCCCTGCTGTACGTACACAAACGGCTGGTTCTCGGCATCGCGCAGCACGGCCGAGTCCGGCGCCAGCAGAGCGTCTTTGATTTCGCCCGCAGCTACGGTGGCGGTCACGTACATGTCTTTCTTCAGCTTGCCTTCAGGATTCTTCGTATCAATCCTTGCCTGAAGCGTTCTTGAAGCGGGATCCAGAGCCGCGCCCATAAACGAAATCCGTCCGTAGAACGCGGTGGGGTAAGCGTCTGTTTTGATCGTCACCGGATCTCCCACGTGGACGTACGCGAGCTGGTCCTCATACACATTGGCCAGCACCCACACGGTGTTCATGTTGGAAATGGTGAAGCACTGCGTCTGTCCCGCCTGGAGCACCTGGCCGCGCGAGCAGAGGCGTTCCACCGCTTCGCCATCGATTGGCGCCAGCAGCGGAACTTCCGGCGATGTGGGATTTTCAATCAGGGT
>DATEGH010000296.1:0-2566 GCA_035280185.1 Terriglobales bacterium | reverse complement strand
GTCCCGAACCAGGTGCTCTACCAGGCTGAGCCACTCCCCGAACAAAGAGAAACCGCCGCAGACGCGGGCGGCCATCGACAGGTCTTCATTATAGCACTCCCGCTCCAGCATTCAGCCCCAAGCCAAACAGGATTGAGTCTTCGGGAACAATGACAATGGGTGTGAAGATTTGGATCACCGACCTTGTCAGTGCCGGACCTATGGGGGTGACTACTAATAAACCGACGCTCAAAAGCAAGGTGTTCGCCTGATTGTGAGCCGGCAACCGGCGGCAAAGAATGAAGAGTTCACTTCGTCTTCATGCTGCGCTGTCGAATCAGCCCCGAGCCGAGCGCCGCCGGCCAGTTGGTCGAAGCGCCGGCGCCAATGGATGCTGCCGCCATGCATCCAGGCCTGGTCTCGCCACACCTGGGCATTTCTCTGTCTCGGGATCGTCAAGCTGAGGATAAGCTTCAACGGAAGGCCAAGCTGCGTCCTTTCTGGCATCGGCTTGCCTTTCGTCTATTCGTTTTAGCATTGACCCTGCGGCTGTTGCAGACTTTTGTGGTTGAGGCCTCCGTGGTTCCCACCGGATCGATGGAAGGGACCATCCTGGTTGGCGACCACCTTTTGCTGGACAAACTGCTCTACGCTCCAGTAGTTCCGTTGCTGAACCGGCGTTTGCCGGCGCTCAGGACCATCCACCGCGGCGACATCGTCGTATTCCGCTATCCGCTGCATCCTGAAGAGGCGTTCCTGAAGCGCGTGGCCGCCGTGGCGGGTGACGAGCTGGAGATTCGCGATGGCGTGGTCTACATCAACTCCCATCCCGTGAACGAGCCGTACGCAGTACATCGGTTCCGGCTCTTTGCGGCTCACGAACAGATGCGGCCGATCGTGATTCCGCCAGGCAAGCTGTTTGTGATGGGAGACAATCGTGACAACTCAAGTGACAGCCGCGAATGGGGCCTGGTTCCGGTGGAGAACGTGATCGGCGAACCTATACTGATCTACTGGTCGTACAATGCGCCCACCGCGCGTTGGCTGGATCAGAGTTTTGCCAGCCAACTGGGCTTCTACGCATCGATAGCCGGCAATTTCTTCTCGGGAACGCGCTGGAGCCGAACAGGAATGCTGCTATAGGCAGCCAGGGTTTTGTTCGAACTGGCCGTCGCGCAGCCTTTACCCCAGTGGTTGAAGCTGGGAACTTGTCCGAACGCCGGTCAGCAGGCAAGAAACGCCTTCTCCACTCTCGTGCTGGATAAAAACCCTAGAACCGAAGAATCGCTCTCAGTGAGCTGCTGCCGACGCAGTCCTGAAATCCGTATTCTTTTCGAAGCAGTAGTCGACGAACTCAGGCGAGTAGCGCTGGCTCACGGCCGCGGGAATATTCTCGCGCTTGATCTCTTTGAATGAGAAATCGATTGATCCATCCTTGCCCACGCTGCCCAGCAGGTACCCATAGATCTTCTGCTTGGCTTCCTTAGCGCGCGAAGCCGTGGCCGGCAATCGATAGCGCACCGCTCCGGCGGTGCCGACGATCCATCCCGGCAGGACGCCGCCGTGCTCGCGCCAGTAGTCGCTATCGAAAATGCCGCTCATGAAGAAGTGCGAGTGACTGGACAGGATGTAAACGTGCTTGTGGGTTTGCCGACGGAAACTCTGCAGCTCGGTATACACACGGCGTCCGCTCTGGGCGCCGATATCCCAGTCGTTCATGCTGTGGCCGGAGGCCAGGCTGTCGGGCAGCGCTGCATGCATGCCTACGACAACCGACTTCACGTTTTTGTTTGCCGCCGCGCGCTCCAGTGCGCCTTCGAACCACGCCACCTGAGGGGCGTCAAACTGATCGCGCGTGGAGTTATCGAGATAGACAAAGTCCACGCCATTCTCGATCCAATGGAAGTACGCTTTCAAAGCATGGTCGTTGGGATTGTCGGCCAGGCGCTGCCGGTGTAGGGGAGGCGCGTCAAGCCAGGGAGCAAACTTGGTGATGAACTGCTCCCGGTTCAAGGGCGCATAGGTCTCGTGGTTGCCGATCCCGACAAACACCGGAATGGAGCCGAAAGGATTCAACTGGCTCTGGATGAAATCGTCCCACTCCGTCTTGTTGTAGTAGCCTTTGTCCGGGGCGGGGTTGTGCTCGGGCTCATGCAGGTAATCTTCATCGATGGAGGTCGTGGCACGCAGGTCGCCCAGATGCCAGTAGAAAGCTGCGGCCTCTTCCTTAGCGCCGGCGGCGATGGCCGGCATGATCACGTCTCCGCAGTTCCGCGAATCGCCGGAGACCGCGAAAGTCCAAGGGCTGGGTGCTTTCGACTGAGTGGAGCCCGGTACGCTTATAAACGCTAGAAAAGCAACGGTAAGAAAGCCATACTTCGTCAACTGGGACATCAAATGCCTCACCATCCCTGATAGCGGGGATGACCGTTCAATCCTGTTTCGCCCCGCTTGTCTATTCTGAAATGCGCTGGAACCAATCTACTTGGGCTTTTCGCTTGGCGCAACTTCGGCCGGCCGTGGTGAAGTTCGGCGCAGGCAGAATTTGAATGCATCAAGAGAAAATGCGGCGATTGTCATTCTGAGC
>DATEGH010000295.1:0-8677 GCA_035280185.1 Terriglobales bacterium | reverse complement strand
CTGGCTACGGCGGGCAACAGCCTGATCAGGCTAGCGATGGATGCAGCGCGTCCGGGCGGACGGGTGATGCTGTTTGCCCAGACTCAGCGCAGCGAAGTAGCGATTGATCCGGCTGCCATTTGCGTGGATGAAAAAACCGTCCTTGGATCATACAGCGCCTCGGTCGATTTGCAGGAAGAAAACGTCCGGTTGGTCTTTTCCGGCGAGATTGATTTCGCGCGGCTCATTACGCACCGTTTTCCGTTGACTCAAGCCGTGGAAGCTTTGCATCTGGCGTCGCATCCCGGACCTGATTCTTTGAAGGTCGTGGTCCAGCCCGGAATGGAGTGGAGCACAATTTGAAAGGACAGATGACAGCCGCCGTTCTCTATGGCAAGGAGGACGTGAAGATCGAGAAGGTGCCAATTCCAACGCTCGAACCGGGAGAGGTGCTGGTGAAGGTAAACGTCGCGCTGACGTGCGGAACCGATCTGAAGGTTTTCCAGCGCGGCTACCATGCTCGCATGATCGTTCCGCCGGCGCTGTTTGGACACGAACTTGCCGGAGTGGTGGAAGAAGTTGGACCCGGGGTGCGCGACTTCAGGCGTGGAATGCGCGTCGTGGCACTAAACTCAGCGCCTTGCGGAGCCTGTTTCTATTGTCTGAAGCACCAGGAGAACCTCTGCGAGGACCTGCTGTTCAACAACGGCGCTTATGCCGAATACATCAAAATTCCGCGCCGCATTGTTGAAACCAACATGCTCGCGGTGCCGGAGGACGTGAGTTTCGAGTCGGCGGCGATGACGGAACCGCTGGCCTGCGCATTGCGAGGCTTGCAGGAGACGGGCGCCGACATCGGAGATACAGTGACCGTGATCGGCGCTGGCCCGTTGGGGCTGATGCTGGTCCAGGTGGCCAAGCTGGCCGGATGCAAGGTGATCTCGGTGGTCAAACGCGATGAGCAGATTGCCGCAGCGCGCCGCTTTGGCGCAGATGAAGTCGTGCAGATCGGAAAGGTTTCCAATCCGATTGATGCCGTGCTGGGGCTGACTCAGGGGCGCGGGTCTGATGTTGTGATCGAAGCGGTAGGCCGGCCTGAGGCCTGGCAGTGGGCCGTGGACATGGCGCGCCGCGGAGGTATCGTGAATTTCTTCGGAGGCTGTGCCAGCGGAACGAAAATCGAGCTCGACACGAACCGCCTGCATTACTCGGAGATCACGCTCAAGGCGACGTTCCATCACACTCCACAAACCGTGCGCAAAGCGTTTTCACTCATCGCGAAAAAGCAGATCAGGAGCACCGACTACATTACCGGAGAGGCGCCACTCTCTACGCTGAAACAGGTGCTGCAACAGATGCTCGATCGCGGCAGCCAGATTAAGACCGCCATCATTCCGGGACACTAGCATGCCAGGCTTCTCTTCAAGCCAGAGCCTTCCTCCTCATTCACTGGGATGGAATGCTCTGCCCAGTGAGTATCGCATTCCGGAATGCGCTCCCACGGTGGCGGAAGCGCAGGCATACTGCGAGAAACTGGCCAGAACGCATTACGAGAATTTTTCTGTCGCAACCTGGTTTCTGCCAAAACGATTGCGCCAGCATTTTTTCAATGTTTATGCCTACTGCCGCATTTCGGATGATTTGGGAGATGAAGTCGGCGACGCGAAGCAGTCTCTGGAACTACTGGACCAATGGGAGGCCGAGCTGAACGCGTGCTATAAAGGTTCGCCGCGGCATCCTGTATTTGTTGCTCTGGCTGAGACGGTGAAACAGTTCAACATTCCCAAGCATGAGTTTTCTGATCTCCTGACCGCCTTCCGCCAGGACCAAACGGTCACCCGTTTCGAGACATTTCAAGACGTGCTCGGTTATTGCCATTACTCCGCAAATCCTGTCGGGCATCTGGTTCTTTATCTTTGCGGGTACAGTGACGCGGAGCGGCAGCAGCTATCCGACTACACTTGCACCGCGCTCCAACTCGCTAATTTTTGGCAGGATGTTCACATTGACTTCCTCAAAGGCCGCATTTATCTGCCGCTTGAGGATTTGAGGCGCTTTGGAGTGACGGAAAACGATATTGCGAAGCGGCGCGCGACAGTGGAATTCCTCGATCTAATGCGCTTTCAAGTGGAACGGGCGCGGCAGTGGTTTGAGCGCGGGCTACCGCTGGCGAAGATGGTGGGCCGCGAACTGGCGATTGACATCGAGTTGTTTAGCCGGGGAGGCCAGGAAATCCTGAACGCCATCGAGCGCCAGGGGTTTGATGTGCTCCGTAAACGGCCGGTGATCTCGAAAAGGCGAAAGCTCCTGCTGGTTGCGCGGGCAGCGGCAGGCAAGCTGCTGTGACTCATCACCAGCTTACTCATGCTTATGCAGTGTGCCGTGGCATCGCCCGACGCGCCGCGAAGAATTTCTACTACGGTTTCCTGGTGCTGCCTTCGGAGAAGCGCAACGCTCTATGCGCCGTCTATGCTTTCATGCGCCACGCCGACGACTTGGTGGACGACCCCGGCCTTCCCATTCCTGAAAAGCGCCAGAAGCTGGAGGATTGGCTGAACGCTGCGAAGCTGGTTTTTGCAGGCACACCTACCGACGATCCTGTGCTGATGGCCTTAGGCGATGCGCACCAGAAATACAAAATTCCTGCTGAGCTGTTCGAAAAACTCGTTTATGGGACAGGCATGGATCTCGAAATTCCGCACACGCCCGAAGCGCCTGTTATCGTGTGCCAGACGTTCGACGACCTGAAACAATATTGCTATTACGTTGCTTCGATCGTGGGGTTGGTTTGTATCCGGATTTTCGGATATGAGGATCCCAAGGCCGAGTTTCTGGCAGAGGATTGCGGCCTGGCATTTCAGATCACCAATATCATTCGCGACATAAAAGAAGATGCAGGCATGGGCCGCATCTATATTCCGGAAGAAGACCTGGCGCGGACCAATCTCTCAGCAACAGACTTCCTGCCGCAAGCGTTGCACAATACCGCGCAGATGCAGAAGGTACGACCGGTGCTGGAGTTCGAAGCCGAGCGCGCGCGTAAGTACTATGAATCCGGCCGCTGGCTGCTGGAATTGGTGCATGAAGACAGCCGGGGCGGGCTGTGGGTGCTGGTGGAAATCTATAGCCGGCTGCTCAAGAAAATCAGCGAGCGCAACTATGACGTCTTTTCCGAACGCGTGAAGCTCAGCAATTGGGAAAAGCTCCGAGTGCTGGCCCGCGGCTTTGTTCTGCGCATCGCATGATGTCTTCTGCAAACAAAAGAGTCGCGGTTGTAGGAGGAGGGCTGGCCGGGCTGGCCGCAGGCTGCGCTCTGGCGGATTCGGGTTTCAAGGTCACGCTCTTCGAGCGGCGTCCTTACGTCGGCGGTCGCGCTTCTTCCTATGAGCACCCGGGAACCGGCGAGGTGGTGGATAACTGCCAGCATGTTCTTCTCGGCTGCTGCACCAACCTCATTAATTTCTACGAACGGCTCGGAGTCAGCGACAAGATCCGCTGGTTTCGCGAGCTGACCTTCATCGAGCCGGGCGGACGCGCAAGCCGGTTCGCTCCGTCAAGATTTCTTCCAGCGCCGATGCACAACTTGCCTGCTTTTCTCGCCGCGCGCATGCTCTCGGCCCGCGACAAGGCTTCGATAGCACGCGTGATGCTTGCTCTCAGCAGGGGATTGCCGGATTCGGATGAAGACTTCCTTTCATGGCTCCAGCGTCATAGACAGACGGAGCGCGCAATAGAGCGCTTCTGGAAGACCGTGCTGGTAAGCGCGCTGAATGAAGACCTGGACAGGATTTCCAGCCGCTATGCCGCGCAGGTATTTCGTGAGTCGTTCATGAGCTCAGCCGAAGGCGGCCGCATGGGCGTGCCCAGCATTCCGCTCTCGCAGCTCTACTCTGCCGCCGTGGACTACATACGCGCGCACGGAGGCGAGGTGTTGCTGCGAGTGCCGGTGCAGTCTATTGAGCCGCGGGAGAACTCAGTGATGGTCGCGAGCGCGACCGGGACGGAGGAGTTCGATTCTATTGTGCTGGCCGCGCCTTTCCAGGCTGTTGCCAGCCTTCTGCCTCATGATGAGGTCGCAGCGGGGCTAAAACAAAAACTTGAAAAATTTGTGCCGTCCTCCATCACAGGGATTCATCTCTGGTTTGACCGCGAGATTACTCCCTTACCTCACGCCGTGCTGCTGGACCGCACGATCCAGTGGATGTTTCACAAATCGAAGTTTCAACAGCAGCGTGAAGGGCCTGGCAGCTACGTAGAATTAGTCGTGAGCGCCTCGAAAGGACTGGTGCAGAAGTCCCGTGAAGAAGTGCTGGCGCTGGCCCTTCGGGAACTTGCGGAATTTTTCCCCGTGGTTGCGGATGCCAAAGTTCTGAAATCCGCAGTGATCAAAGAAGTCTATGCGACCTACTCCATCGTTCCCGGTCTGGACGAGTTTCGTCCGAAAGCGCAGACCGCATGGCCGCGAGTATTCCTGGCCGGAGATTGGACGGCGACCGGCTGGCCAGCCACGATGGAGGGAGCCGTCCGCAGCGGCTATCTCGCAGCGGAGGCGTTGAGCGGGAAGACATTTCTGGCGCAGGACTTGCCGGCAAACGGATTCATGCGACTGGTTTGAATTGCCAGGAATGCCAAAATTGCCAAAGAATCCAAATTGAGGCGTTTAGCGGGCGTGAGCGAATGCGGGAGCCCGCTGCCGAAATCCTGAGGCGGAAGCCGAAGGATCTACTCAAGGAAAGGAACCAATTTTGGCATTTCCGGCGATCAACTTCACTTCGCCAGCAGGGCCACTCCCATACAGACCAAGGCTGCCGATATCCAGCGGCGGTAGTCCACATCTTCCTTGAGGAAGAATTTTGCGAGGAGAACGCTGCAAAGGAAGGTGAGGGAAGCGGAGGCCGGCGCTACCAGGCTCACGTCTCCCCAGGAGAGCGCAGCCAGGAGACAGAAGAAGCTGAAAGCAAGGCAGAGCACGCCCAACAAGAACAGCTTTTCCGTGCACACGCGCGCAGCTACGCCGAGCAGCCCTTTGCTGGAGCGGAGCGCATCGAGATCGCCGATGCGCTTCATCGCTGCCGAGAGCAGAACATCGCCGGCGCTGGACGCCAGCACCAAAACGCCAATGGCGCTCCACAGGCGAGCAGAGTTCATAGCACCTCCTGCTCGATAAACGCAGGTTCCAACTGCGGTTCAGTGACTGAAGGGCCGCGCGTGACCAGCCCAACTCCGCCGGCGATCAGCAGAACACCGGTCCATCGCAAGATGCTGATGGATTCGTGAAGGAAGTATTTCGAAAGCACGGCCGTAACCACATAGCCGAAAGCGGTCGCCGGCAGAACGTAGGTGAGATCCGCCCACGAAAGGGCTGTGAGATACGAATAGAAAAACCCGGCGAGGCAGAGAATGCCGAGAATCACCCAGGGATTTGCAACAGCAGCAAAGATGTGCGACCAATGCGCGAGATGGATTTCGCCCACCTGCTGCATGCCGCGTTTCAGCAGCACATCGCCCGTGCCATTGCAGCAGGCGATGGCCAGATAGATCAAAGTCTTTTTGAAATTCACGCTGCTGGCGGCCTCATCGCACCAAAAATTTCCAGGCGGCAATCGCCAGGAATACGACGATGCCAACCAGGTAACCGATGACGCGTACCTTGCCGGCTTGTTCTTGCATAGCGTTCGCCTCTAGTCTCCGGCCACCTGTGCCGTGCGAGTTTCTTCAGTATGTTGTTCCGGACGTTTTTGAGCGCGCATTTCTTTGGCGGCGCGATTGCGCGCGGCGCGCAGCTTCAGGAATGAGCGCGCCTCGCGATAGAGCCGCTGCCGCTCCTGGCTGTTGAATGCCGCTTTGCGGACGATGCGGAACATGGCTTTGGGCCGGAAATAGTATTCGTCGTAGAACTTGTGGACCATCTCCAGCACGTGCTCGCGCGGCAGGCCGGGATATTCGATCTGCGCCAGTTGATGGCCGCCCTCATCCACCATGCGTTCGTTGCCGACGATAAAGCCATTCTTGCGCGCGAAATCGTACATCTCAGTCCCGGGATAAGCATGCGCAATCGAGACCTGGATGGTCTCCACATCGAGTTCTTTTGCGAATTCGATGGTGTTGCGAATAGATTCGCGCGTTTCTCCGGGAAGCCCGAGAATGAAATCGCCGTGCACCAGAAGCCCGAGTTTCTTGGTGTCCTTGGTGAACTGGCGGGCGCGCTCCACGGTTGCGCCTTTCTTGATGTTCTTGAGGATCTGCTGATCACCGCTCTCGTACCCGACGATGAGCAGGCGGCAGCCGGCGTCGCGTTGCGCTTTCAGGGTCTCGTAATCAGTGGTGACGCGCGAGGTGCAAGACCAGGTCATGTTTAGCGGCTTCAGCTTCTGGCAGAGTTCGACCGTGCGCGCCTTCTGGATGTTGAAGGTGTCATCGTCAAAGAAAAATTCCTTCACCCACGGCCAGTATTCCCTGGCTTGGGCCATCTCGCGTGCTACGGCGTCGGTCGAGCGTTTGCGCCACGGATGTCCGCTCAACGTTTGCGGCCATAGGCAGAAGGTACATTGGGCCGGGCAGCCGCGCGTCGTATAAAGAGAGACGAACGGATAGAGCAGGAAAGGCACGTTATAACGGCGAACGTCAAGATCGCGATAATAAACGTCGGTCACGTTCGGCAGGGCATCAAGGTCCTGCACGTCGGGGCGGTCAGGATTGTGAACGACCTTGCCCCTCTGGTCGCGGTAGCTGATGCCGGAAATCTCTGAAAGCGGCTTGCCGTTGGCAAATTCGACGGTTGAGAAGTCGAACTCGCGGCGGCAGACGAAGTCAATCGCCGGACATTCCATCAATGAGCGTTCCGGCAAAGTAGTGACGTGCGGGCCGACGAAGGCGATCTTCAGCTTAGGATTAGCTTCCTTCATCCGGGCCGCCAGGCGGATGTCGCCGGGAAATCCCGGCGTGGACGTGAAGAGCACCAGGAACTCGTATTGTTTGACGAGATTGATCGTTTCTTCAGCGGAGACATGGTGAGGAGGCGCATCCAGCAAACGCGACCCTTCGAGCATGCCTGCGGGATAGGCCAGCCAGACCGGGTACCAGTAAGATTCGATTTCACGCGTGGCAGGCCAGCGCGAACTGGCTCCGCCATCAAAATTCTCAAACGATGGGGGATTGAGGAATAGCGTCTTTAATGGCATCTTTTCCTTGCAGGCCCGCGCACGCACACTCCTGCACATGGCCAAACGAGCTTTTATTCTAGCATCCGGCAATTTGACGCCTAAACCTAAGGGAATCCAAGCGGTTAGCAGCAGGGGTTGAGCGGTGAAATAGTGCAGGGAATGGTGAATTGAGGCTTCATCAAAGGGTGATTTCTTAAATGGTTCAGCAGCTCAGCCTCAGAGACTCTGTTCGTGATATGGTCACCGGAGATAAGCCATGGTTGAACAATTCAATCCCGCGCCTCCCGCGCGCAGTATCGGCGAGAAAATTTTCATCGGCCCAGGTGGAATCCGTGCCGGCTGGCGCTTCCTGATCTTCGTCATCCTATTCGCGGCACTACAGTTCCTCTTTCGCGCTTGCTTGAGGCTGATACCGGCGCTGCACCGGCTGCTCACGACGGCTACCCAGGGCACTTTGACCCCGAGCTTCGAGCTGATCTTTGAGAGCGTCGCCATCGCGACGGTGTTTCTGGCTGCTTACATCATGTCGCGTATCGAGAAGCGACGATTTGCGGAATACGGCATTCCCGGCCGCGGCGCCTTTGGGCAGCTCTTCTGGCAGGGCGTGATCTGGGGGCTGGCGCTGGAATCCGTTGAGATGGTCATCATTTACGGGCTTGGCGGGTATTCCTTCGGCGGCCTGGCTCTTTCCGGCTCAGCGTTGGCCCACTATGCAGCGGTGTGGGCGATTGGGTTTGTGCTGGTAGGCATTGCGGAAGAGTTCACCTTTCGCGGCTACGCCCAGTTCACTTTGGCCACGGGCATGGGGTTCTGGCCGGCAGCCGTGCTGCTTTCGGCCTTATTCGGCGCTATTCACCTCGGCAATCCGGGCGAAGGCTGGGTGGGAGCTCTTTCCGTGATGCTGTTTGGCCTGTTTGCCTGCTTTACGCTTCGGCGTACTGGAAACCTTTGGTTTGCCATTGGGCTACACGCCGCGTCGGACTATGCGGAGACGTTTATTTACTCTGTGCCGGATAGTGGCATGCTGGCCAAAGGCCATCTCCTGAACGCCAGCTTCCATGGTCCAAAATGGCTTACCGGAGGCAGCATTGGCCCGGAAGGGAGCGTGATCGACTTTGTGCTATTCCTGCTCTCGTTTGTGCTCTTCGCGTGGCTCTATCGGCCGGTACCAACCTACGGGCAGAAGCTTTCTGCCGCCGAATTCGCGGAGCAGCCTTTTACTTCCGGCCCTCCGCCGCAGGTGTAAACGGGATTTCCAGCGTGCCGACTTTCCCTGACGCAATGTCTCGCAGAGCGATGCGCACCCCCTCTCATTGTTTTCCTTTGTAGTCCACAAAGAGATCGGGGAACTGCTGCTTCAAAGCTTCGATCTTGGGCCGGTCGCAGATCATGATGTAGGGCTCGTCAGGATGATGCAAGGCGTAATCCTGGTGGTAGTCCTCAGCGCGATAAAAGCCTTTGAGAGGCACGACCTGCGTGACGATCGGCTTGGGGAACACTTTCGCTTTATCAAGCTGTGCGATGTAGGTCTGAGC
>DATEGH010000294.1:0-37152 GCA_035280185.1 Terriglobales bacterium | reverse complement strand
GGTAATACCCATAGCTTCAGCGTAACGCAGGTACGTGTCGATCGACGCAACCACGACGCGCGCCTCCACCGTGATCAGGTCGATCCCAACGAGGGAGATGCGAACCCATGCATCGATGACTATGCCTTTATCGAGTACTCGATCGAGAACATCAATGAGGCTGGAGCCACCGGATACGCGTTCAACGGCCATTGAAGGCCTCCTTCGTCAATATGAACTCACTTGCGTCGGCGCGGGGATGCCTGCTGCCTTCGCCTCTCTGCGCCTTCCTGCGGCCCGGGTGCCGGCAATTGCACGCGCCGCGGCGTCGTTGGAAGCCCCGCTGTCAGATTCGGATCGTACTTCCACCAGTTCAACCCGATCGCTTCCGCTTTATCCACCGAGCACACCAGCAGGCGGATGCGAATCGTCAGCAGCTCCACGTTGGCCAGCGACACCCGGATGTCCCCCGCGATCACCAAACCCTTGTCCAGCACCCGGTCGAGGATATCCAGCAGATTCGTTGTTCCGGAAACCGTTGGGACTCTTTGCATGATTATTTTGGGAAAAGACACAGAAGAGACCGCTTAGGCTGGCGACTCCGCGCGATCCACGCAACGCATCCTAATCAGCCGCAGCACGCAATGTCAACCCTGCTGCGACTTCAATCTCCCCCCGACCTGCCCATACGCCCCCCGGCTGCACTCACTCGCGAACCGATAAGATGCGAGAAGCTGCTTCCCGGGTTGGCCGCTCATTTTCAACAACTTTCCTCGACTTCCGCCGCCATGGGCAGTGCCTTCACTCGCGACCGCAGGACTTCTCCTCGTTCACTTATCCAGCAAATTCCCCAGCGGACCTAGTTCCAAGTTAAGGTCCTCTGGCCGCAACCCAAACGCCGACGCAATCTCAGCAACCTTGGCTTCAAGCTTCATCAATGCCTGACCCATCTCCTCGACTTTTTCCTCCCCTAGCGATCCGCCCTCCATCCGCCGGATCGCCTGCCGCTCCAGCAGTCGGCGCAGCAGCTCCACCAGGCTGAGCACCAGACGCGCCAGCCCCTGCTCAATATTCTCCGGCGAGCAGTCAATCCGCTGAATCTCTCCTGCGCCCACCGCTTTCAACTCACGGTTTACTTCCGTCACCGCCGCGGCGATCTCTTCCGGGGTAATTTTGCGCATCTCCGTCATTTGCCACTACTCAATTTCTCGCTCAAAAACTCCGCCGCCGGCCATGGCCCGCTCGTACGCCGCGATACGCCATCCTCCTGCGGCACGTCCCGCACCATTTCACGAAAGCGCCCCTCATTTCCCCGTGCCACCAGCGCGTACACCCGGCGCCCATTCTTTCCTTCCCGCACCCGCACCTCCGCCGCGATTCCGCGCAGCGCATTGCGCACCCGCTCCGTCTCATCTTCCACTCTTCGCAGAGCCTCCGCCTTCTGCCGCAGGTACGCCGTCCCAGACTCCGCTTGCCCGCGCTCGCCCAGCACATACAGCACGCACTCCATCTGCACAAAATCCTTCAACCGTTCCAGATCGCCAATCAGATCGCCCGCATGTCCCGTCACAAATGCCGCAAGCGCCTTCCCATTCTCGAACACTGAAAGCAAGCGAAACGGCGCGGCCGCCACACGCGCAAACACGCACGTGATCACCGCGTGAAATTCCACAGCGTTCTGCTGCATCTTCTCCGGCGCGAACGGCCATTCCACCTCTGACCACAACACCCGCAGCCGGCCTTCAGAAATCACGCGCACGGACGCGCCATTTACGCCCGATTGCGGAACAGGAATTCCGGGATCATCAAGATACGCGCAGTAGGCAAGCGCGCGCTTCACTTCGGCCCGCTCTGGAGATTGCGCAGCGCCGTTTCAACCGACGTCAGGACCACATTCAGCCCCAAATACACCAAGTCCACCCCGGCCAGCGAAAGCACCAGCGACCCATGCACGAGCACGCCGGCGTTAAGTACATGGTCCAGGATGTCCAGCAGTGAGACCTCATCTTCCGTGGTCCCGCCCAGCGTGATGGGTTCGAAATCAGTCGGCATCAGAGACGAAAGAGTACGGCGGCCAGGGCCCGTTTACTTCGATGCGGCGCGACCCGCTCCAGCGCTCCACGAACTTCTTCAGCATTCCGTCCCACTCCTTGCGGCGCTTCCGCGGCACCAGAAAGGTCGCCTGCCACGCCAGGTCCGGCTGCGCTCCGCTGATCTTTCCTGTCGGCGCAGAATCCGCGGCCACCTTGCCCAGCGCGTCGGCAAACTCTTTTAACTCCGCATCATCGCGCTCCGGACGCGCCTTCAATCGCGCCGCCTTTTGTTGCAGATAATCGCGCCCCGAACTCGCCGCCACCGCTGCCGGCGCCGCCTTGCGCTCGGCATAAACTTTCACGCCCCACTCGTCCGCATCGGCGATCTTTGCCAACACGCGCTTCAGCATCTCCCGTCGGCTTTCCACATCCTTCCGCAACGCCTCTTTGCCGGAAAAGATGGTGCCGAAACGTGCAGGAATAATGCTCCCCTGGCGCGCAATCTCCCCCACCACCTGCTGATGCCGTACTCCATGCAGCGCCAGCCAATCCAGGTTTTCCATATTGCTCTCGAGCGCTTTTCCAAAACTCGCCGCGTCCACGGCCGACGCCCAGCAGACAAACTCGCCGCAGCTCAGCCGCTCCACTGCATGGATTCCGTCAATCCCCAGACTCGCGATCTTTGCCGAAGCGCTCGCATTCGCCGGCGACACGCCATACAGATACAGCGCCTGCTCCGCTGCTACCGCGCGATTTCCCATAGATGACCTGTGAATTTTTTTAGCGCCGCCGCTCCCGCGATCTCTTGCGAAAACTCGCGCACCACGTATGCTCTCTGCTTCGGATATCGCTGGCGAAAACCTTTCAAGCTCGCCATCTGCCATGCGCGGCTGCGAGCACACCGCTCGCAATCGTTCGATTCCGGAAGCACGCGGTTCACGAAGATTGCCTCCACGGCAATGCCAATTTCTTCCAGGGCATCCAGCAACCGCCGCGTCTGGCGGTCCGGTACCGGCTCCGCCAGCATTACTGCATACGCGCGGCTCTGTCGCGCGTCTTTCATCGTCTCAATCAGTTGCCGCACGCGCTGCCCCAGCAAGGCCAGTTCCACGCCAACTTCCTGCGCAATCGCAAGTGTACGGTGCGCTGCCAGGCTTTTCAACAAAAGCCGCGACCACTTCAGCATCCGCTCCGGCGTGCGCAACAGCTCCAACGCATGCCCCGTCGGCGCCATATCAATCAGCACCCGGTTTCGTACTTGGGCGGCCTTGGTTTTCGCTGAACGCTGAGTGCTGACTGCTGACTGCTCTCTTCGATTGCTGACTGTTGACTGCTTCTCCATCAATTCAAGAATCCTGAAAATCGCGAACACCTCGTCCACTCCTGGCGGCGCCACATCCAGCAACGCGGCAAACACTTCCTTCTCGAAGGTCAAATCCACATGCACGCCGCCGGATTCTGTGCTTAACCCCGTATCCAGCCGCTCCCGCATCTGCTCCGCCCAATCGCGAAACTCCGCCATCGAATCCAGTTCCAATGCGCCAAAGTGGTGATCGCCTAAAACTGAGACTCCTGGGTCGCCAATCTCTTTCTGAAAAACGTCATCCAGCGAAGGCGCGGGGTCCGTCGAGCACACCGTCACCTTATCTTCTTTATTACCGTGTTCTCTCGTCACAAACCCCAGCGCCGCCGTAACGGTAGTTTTCCCCACCCCGCCTTTCCCAACCGTGAATGACAGCGGAAACTCACTCACCGGCCATTCCGCCTTCCTTACTTTCAGTCCTCCCGCTGCAACCCTGCCCTTCCTTCGTTGCTTTTGGTTTTGGCTAATTGCTAATTGCCAATTGCTAATTGCTCTCCCAAACACCCCCTCCCCAAACCTTCTCAACTGCTCCACTCCCAAAATCGGATTCCCCGGATCAGGTCCCAGCAGCACGGGCGTGCGCTGGAAGTGCTGCCTCAACCACCGTTTCGCCTGCTCCGCCATCTTCTTTCTGCGCTTGCATCGCGCACAATCATGCGCTTCGGTCACCACGCGATTCAGCACAATCCGCCCCAGCTTCATGCCCGCCTGTGATTCCTCTAGCGCTCGCATCGACCGCTCCGCCTCGTTCAGCGAGAACATCTCCGGCGAGGTCACCAGCACAATCTCCGCCTGCTTCGCGCTGAATGCCTCCTGCAACCGCTCCACCGTCTCCCGCCAGCGCTCCACAAACGGATTCGCTGTCCGCATCACCCGACCGCCAAAGCGCTCTGCCAGCAGCGCATCGCGTCGCGACGCCACCTCCAGAAAATTCAGGAACTTCTGAAAATGCCCGGGTAGTTCAAACAGCCGCAGCGTGTGCCCGAACGGCGCCGTATCCACCACAATGTGATCGTATTCTGCGCTCGCGATCAGTTCTTCGATCGCCAGCAGACCAGCCACTTCGGCCATGCCGGGAAGCGTCGTGTCCAACAGAGGCGCAATCTCTTCTTTGCTGAAAAACGTCCCCTGCTCCACGATCTCCAGAATCGAATCGCGATTCCCTGCCAGAAATTTCTGAAACTCCTTCTGGCTATCCACCTCCCATATCCAAAGCTGCCCTTCGGCTCCCCGCAACCGCTTCGGTCCTTGATTCGTCGTTTCGCCAGATCGCAAGCGTGCGTGTTCTCGCCTCGCCCTCGCTTTGCCGTCCGGCCCACCAAGCCTCTCGCTCCTAGTTTGTTTAGCCAATTTCGTAATGGCTCTAGATTGAATGCGCTTTGCTGGATTCGGATGATTGATTGCCAAGTACTCATTACTAAGTACTAAGTACGGCTCTTCCAGCATCTCTCGCAACGAGTGCGCCGGATCGGTGGACATCAGCAGCACCTTCTCCCGCCGGCGCTCCGCTGCCAGATGCAGCGCCAGCGCACACGCTACTGTCGTTTTGCCCACTCCGCCTTTTCCCACCACAAACGTCAGCCGCGTCACGACCACGATTCTACGGCTCAAAACCCGAAACCTTTGAAACACGGAGGAACGGAGGAACCGGACTATCCGTGATTAGACTAATTTTCTAATCCATCCAATCACCGTCATCAGCGATCAGATTTTGGGCTACTAGCGATTCCTGCCAGATTCCTCAGGGCCAATAATCGGTATGACCGAACTAATTGCTAATTGCTAATTGCCAATTGCTTCCTCGCGCATCTTCTCCCGAAAAGGAATACAATTCCTCTGCTTCTGCTACCGATTCCCGCTGCTCAAAGGGTGGTTCCGATGACAAAAATCAATCTGACCGTGAATGGAACTACACACCAGACCGAGGTTGAGCCTCGCATGCTGCTGGTCCACTACTTGCGCGACGTGCTCGGCCTTACCGGAACCCACGTCGGCTGCGAGACATCTCTGTGCGGCGCCTGCACCGTAATGCTCGACGGGCAGGCCGTGAAATCCTGCACCGTTCTCGCCGCGCAGGCCGATGGCTCCAGCGTCACCACCATTGAAGGGCTGGCCCAGCAGGGCGATCTTCATCCTGTGCAGCAGGCCTTCTGGGAGCATCACGGATTGCAGTGCGGATACTGCACGCCGGGCATGATCATGGCCACCGCGCAGATCCTGCAACGCAATCCCGATCCCACTGAAGAAGAGATACGGCACGCTCTCGAAGGTAATCTGTGCCGCTGCACCGGCTACCAGCACATTGTTCAGGCCGTGCAATGTGCTGCCAGAAAGATGAAATCAAAATCCGTGGCGTCGGCACGATAACGCAGTTAACCACGAAGGACACAAAGGTGCACAAAGGAAGTCGCAAATTGTTGATGAGAGATAACTCGCTGGGGCATGCGACGACTGTGTCCTCCTCGGAGAGCCACTCCGTGTTCCTCCGTGCCCTCTGTGGTTGAATTGTTTTTGTTGTTAACAGGGAGGACCCATGCCGGAAAAACTGATTGGAAAGCCCGTAAAGCGCACTGAAGACCCCCGAATGATCCAGGGGCTCGCCCACTATGTTGACGACATCAAGCTACCGGATACTCTTCACGCCGTGTTCCTCCGCTCCATCTACGCTCATGCGCGCATTCGCAGCATTGACACGAGCGCTGCACAGAAGCTCCCCGGAGTTGCCGCGGTCTACACCGGAAAAGATGTTGCGCAGAAGATCGGCCCTGTACCCTGCGGCGCAGCCATCCCGGAGATGAAAATCCCCGATCATCGCGTGCTCGCCATCAACAAAGTCTATTGGGTCGGCCATCCTGTCGCCGTCGTCATCGCAGAAGACAAATACATCGCCAAGGATGCCGCCGATCTCATCCAGGTGGACTACGAAGAGCTGCCGCCGGTGCTCGACGAAGAAAAGGCCGCCGATCCCAAGAGCCCGGTGATCCATGAGAAATTCGGCAGCAATATCGCTTACAAGCTCACGGCCGGCGAAGGCGACATCGAGGCCGCGCTCAAATCCGCCGAGAAGGTCATCAAGCAGAAAATCCTGCACCGCCGCCTGGCCCCCATCGCCATGGAACCGCGCGGCGTGCTGGCGCGCTACTATCCCGGCGAGCAGGAACTCACGCTTTGGACCTCCACTCAGATCCCCCACCTCGCGCGCACCCAGGTCGCCATCATGCTGGGCATGCCGGAGAACAAGCTGCGCCTGATCGCTCCTGAAGTTGGCGGAGGCTTCGGCTCCAAGCTGAACGTTTACGCAGAAGAAGCCATGATTAGCTGGTGCGCCATGCAGCTTGGCCGTCCGGTGAAGTGGATTGAAGGCCGCCGCGAAAACATGCAGGCCACCATTCACGGCCGGGGGCAGACCGGCTACATCGAGATCGGCGTGAAAAAAGACGGCACTATCACCGGCTTCCGCTACAACGTCTTCGCTGACATGGGCTCCTATTTCCAACTGCTCACGCCCGCCATCCCGACTCTCACCGGACTGATGCTCTCCGGCTGCTACAAAATTCCTGCGATCCAGATGAACGTCACGGCGACCTTCACCAACAAGATGTCCACTGACGCCTACCGTGGCGCCGGCCGCCCGGAAGCGACTTACGTCATCGAGCGCGCGCTCGATCTCATCGCGCTGGAACTTGGAAAGGACCCCATCGAAGTTCGCCGCAAAAACTTCCCGGCTCCTTTTGACAACAATGGCTTCAAAACCGCAACCGGACTTTTCTATGACAGCGGCAATTATCAGGCCGCGCTCGATAAGGCCATCAAGATGGCCGATTACGCGAAGCTGCGCGAAGAACAACACAACGCGCGCAAGCAGGGCCGACTCATCGGCATCGGCATCTCCACATATGTCGAAATTTGCGCCATGGGACCATCCGCCGCCATGCCCGCCGGAGGTTGGGAGAGCGCAACCGTTCGAGTGGAACCGACCGGCAAAGTCACAATTTTGAGCGGCGCATCGCCTCACGGACAGGGACAGGAAACATCTTTCGCTCAGATCGCCGCCGACGAACTCGGCGTCAACCTGAACGACGTCACGGTCATCCACGGCGACACCGCTGTGGTGCAATACGGTATCGGCACCTTCGGCAGCCGCGGTACCGCTGTTGGCGGAACCGCGGTTTATATGGCTCTTCAGAAAGTCAAAGAGAAAGCTTCAAAAATCGCGGCGCATCTTCTGCAATGCGAGAACGTCGAGTTCCGCGGAGGCCGATTCTGTGAGCAGGCTCGCAAAGCCAAAGGCGCTAGTGTTCCTGAGCCCATGGTTCCCGCCGCCGGTCAGGCGCCCGCGTCCTCGCTGCCCAAACCCAATCCCGAAGGCAAAAACGTCAGCATACAGGATGTTGCCCTGGCGGCTCATCTCGCCAAGAGTCTGCCGCCCGACATGGAGCCCGGCCTTTCCGCTATCTCATTCTATGAGCCCAAAAATTTCACCTTCCCCTTCGGCACGCACATCTGCGTGGTGGAAATTGACCGCGATACCGGAGAGATCCATTTCGTCCGCTACGTTGCCGTGGACGATTGCGGCAAAATCATCAACCCGCTTCTCGTTCATGGACAGATTCACGGCGGCATTGTGCAATCCATCGGCCAGGCGTTGTTTGAAGAAGTGGTCTATGACGATCAAGGGCAGCTCGTGAGCGGCACGTTGATGGACTACGCCGTGCCCAAAGCTGCCATGCTGCCCCGCTTCGAGCTCGACAGCACTGAGACTCCGTCGCCCGTGAATCCGCTGGGCGTGAAAGGCGTGGGCGAAGCCGGCAGCATTGGCGCAACGCCGGCCGTTGTTGCCGCTGTCTGTGACGCGCTTGCTCCCTTCGGCATTCGCCATCTCGATATGCCAATCAAACCGGAAAATGTCTGGCGCATCATCAACAAGAATCAAGCGGGGGCCGCATGAGGGGTTCGCGAAAAGATTCTTTGCACGATGGTTTGTATCAGGGCACGAGCTTTAGTCGTGCCGTAAAGTCTTCATTTGAATTGGGCTTTAGCCCCTGTGCGCCCCGCGATAGGCTGTGTGGTACAGGCGCGGCCTAGGAGATTATTTTATGTTTCCAGCTAACTTCGACTACGTTGCCGCAAAAAGTCTGGACGAAGCCGTCTCTCTGCTGGCCAAACACAAGGACGATGCCAAGCTGCTGGCCGGCGGACACAGCCTGCTCCCTGCCATGAAGCTGCGCCTGATGCAGCCCACGGTGCTGATCGACATCAGCCGCATCAAGGACCTTTCCTACATTCGCGAAGAAGGCGGCAGGATTCGCATTGGCGCTACCACCACGCATTTCCAGATCGAAAGCTCCGATCTGCTGCGCCGTCTCTGTCCTCTGCTGCCGGAAACCGCCAGCCATCTCGGCGACATGCAGGTACGCAACAAAGGGACCATCGGCGGAAGCCTCGCTCATGCCGATCCGGCAGCCGACTGGCCTGCCGCCGTCATCGCGCTGAATGCCGAGATCGTTGCCGTCGGCGCAAAAGGCGAGCGCACCATCAAGGCCGACGAGTTCTTCGTTGAGCTGCTCACCACCGCGCTCCAGCCGGGCGAGATAGCAAAAGAAGTTCGCTTTGCTGTTCCAAAGGGATCAGTCGGACAGGCATATATGAAGGTGAGGCATCCTGCTTCCGGCTTTGCTGTGGTCGGCATTGCGGTGAACCTCGTCGCCGAGGGCAACAAGTGCGCGAGCTGCGGAGTCGGGATCACTGGAGTCTCTCCTAAGGCCTACCGCGCCGGAGGAGTGGAGCGCGCGCTCAAAGGCGCATCGCTCGAGTCCAAATCAATCAGCGCCGCCGCCGAACATGCGACAGACGGCGTCGACGTGAACTCTGATCTCTTCGCCGGCAGCGAGTATCGCAAACATCTCGCCCAGGTCTACACCCAGCGGGCTCTGGACCTGGCCGCCAGGCGATCCAAGTGATAGAAGTTGGTAAGTTGGAAATTGAGTATTTTTGATTGTTGGATTCATTAGCGACAAGAAGTGTCAGGGCATGACTTTAGTCGTGCCGTTTTGGCTTCTCGGATTTTGGGCTTTAGCCCCTGAGAGCCGATATCGCAACACGCCAGGGACTACGATGCCTTAGGGGACGCAATCGTCAATCACCAAATTACCAAATTACTCAATTACCAAATATGGATGATTCAATTACCAACTTACCAAATTACCCAATTACCAACTCCTATGCACCTCTCCGGCACCCATCAACTCTCCGCACCCCGCGACCGCATCTTTGACGCGCTTACTGATCCTGCCATCCTGCAAAAGTGCATCCCGGGCTGCGAGCATCTGGAGAAGACAGCCGAGAACCAATACAAGGCCGCGCTCGCCGTAGGAGTCGGTCCTATCAAAGGAAAGTTCAGCGCAAACGTCTCCCTGCACGATCTGCTCCGTCCCGAGCGCTACAGTCTCTCCGTTGACGGAACCGGCCAGCCCGGATTCGTAAAAGGTTCGGGCAAACTCGAATTTCGTGAAGAAGGCCAGGGCACCGCCATCGCCTATGACGGTGAGGTCAATGTCGGCGGCTTGCTGGCCAGCGTCGGTCAACGCATGATCCAGGCCACCGCCAGCATGATGATCGGCCGCTTCTTCTCCGCGCTCGAAAACGAAACCCGCGCATCGCAGAAATGACGTTGGTCCTCAACCGGAACACCATTTACTCAATTACCAAATTACATTCATTCCAGCGCCGCACAAAAAAAAGGGCACGGCTTTCAAGCCATGCCCTGAGTTGGATCATTAGTTGATGGTCAGCGTAATCCCCGCCGCGTGGATCAGCGATCCGCTGGTTCCGGTTATCGTTATCGGATAAGCGCCCTGCTTGGCGTTGTTCGGCACCTGGAACGTCAGCGTCGCACTTCCGCTGCCGCCCGCGATGCTTGTGGGAGCCAGAGTGACTGTCACGCCTGAAGGAGCCCCGGTTACGCTCAGGTCCACAGTTCCGGTGAACCCGTTCGTCGCAGAGACCGTCACCGTTTCTGAACCGGTCTTGTTGCGCTTCACCGTAATGTCAGGGGCAGCCACCGTGAAGTCCCCAGGAACTGCAGGATTCACGATCAGTTGCACGCCGACGCTGTGAGAGATCGCACCGCTGGTCCCGGTGATTGTGAGGTTATAAACGCCTGCAGCGAGGGTCACTGAGGTCGTTATAGCCAGGTTCGCCGTGCCCGCGCCCGTGATGGAGGAAGGCGTGAATGCGCCGCTCGCGCCGGCCGGCAGTCCGCTAACGGTTAGACTGACGACGCCGGTGAAGCCGTTCACGCTGCTGATGGTGAATCCAAATCCGGTGTTTTCTCCCGAATTGATGGTCTGCGACGCGGGGCTGGCCCCCAGGATGAAGTCGCCTGCCGGCGTCACCACCAGAGTGATGGAAACGGTGTGAGTCAGCGTTCCATCCGATCCGGTCACGGTCAGCGGATACGACCCAGGGACAACGCTGGGCGTGCTCGTGATGTTAAGCGAAGTTGAACTGCCCGCCAAGACGCTGACCGGGTTGAACGTAGCCGAAGCGCCAGCCGGCAGCGCGCTCACCGCGAAGCTTACCGTGCCGGTGTAACCGCTGATGGGATTCACGGCAATGCTGTAACTGGTTGTGCCGCCCTGATTGATCGTCTGCGATGCGGGAGTCGACGAGAGCGAGAAATCAGGCGCGGAAACCACCAGACTCACGGAAGCCGTGTGTGTCAGAGTTCCGTCACTTCCGGTGATGGTCAGCGTATAGCTGCCGCTGGTCGTTGGGTTCGCCGTTGTAATCGCCAGAGTCGATGTTCCAGAGCCAACGAGACTGGCCGGAGTAAAGGTTGCAGTTGCACCCACCGGCAATCCGCTCACGCTGAAGTTCACCGTGCCGGCATAGCCGTTGATTGCTGAAAGCGTAACCGTGTAGCTGGTTGAGCCGCCCTGCTGCAGCGACTGCGAGGCCGGAGTCGCCGCGATCGCGAAGTCAGGCTGGTTCACTACCAGTGTGACTGTTGCGGTATGAGTAAGCGTCCCGTCAGTTCCGGTAATGGTCAGCGTGTAGCTTCCCGCCGGAGTTGTAGCCGCCGTGCTCACGGCCAGGCTTGTGGTTCCGGAACCTACCAGGCTCGTGGGAGTGAACGCTCCTGTCGCGCCCGCGGGCAAGCCGCTCACGCTGAAGTTCACCGTTCCCGCGTAGCCGTTGATCGGCGTCAGTGAGACGCTGTAACTGGTGGAGCTGCCCTGCACCACGGTTTGCGAAGGCGGAGTTGCAGCCAGTGAGAAATCAACCGCAGAAACCACCAGCGTTACCGATGCCGTATGTGTCCGGGTGCCATCGGTTCCGGTGATGGTCAGCGCATAACTTCCGCCCGGGGTAGTTGCCGCCGTGCTTACCGAGAGTGTAGTTGTGCCGGACGTGGCAATGCTCGCTGGCGTAAAGCTGGCGCTCGCTCCCGCGGGCAGGCCGCTCACGCTATAGCTCACTGTGCCTGCATATTTGTTGATTGCAGTCTGGGTAATGCTGTAGCTGGCGGAATTGCCCTGGATCACCGTCTGCGAACTCGGAGTGGCCGCGAGCGAGAAGTCCGGGTTGGCCACAATCAGCGTAACGGTCGCTGTGCGCCCGATCTTTCCGCTGCTGGCGGTCACCGTCAGCGGGAAGCTGCCCAGCGGTGTGGTCCCTGAGGTCGTGATGGTCAGCGTTGTCGTTCCTGACGTAACCACGCTCGTGGGGTTGAAACTGGCCGTCGTCCCGCCGGGAAGTCCGCTCACGCTGAAGTTCACCGTTCCAGTGAAGCCGTTCACAGGAACGATTGTGAAACTAAACGTCGTTGAAGCGTTCTGCCCCACTGTCTGCGACTGGGAGCTGACGTTCATGTTGAAGTCCGGCGTGCCTGCGTTGTTGTTCCAGAGACTCACTAGCTGCGCAACATCAGGCGAGCCCCAGCCAGTAGACTGGTCGTACCCTACGCCCGCCTTGAAGCCATTTACGCCGGGAACGCTGTTATCACCCAGCGTTATGTCGTGGTACACGCCAATTCCGCCCGCGAATTGGTTCCGCGCCATGGAATAGAAAACGGTATTAGCATTACCCTGCGCCGCTCCTGTCTGTTGCAGCACCAGAGCCATGATGCTGGCGAAGGATGGCGAAGAAGCCGATGTTCCGCCCACGCCCTCAAGCCCCGAGAACGTAGCCGTGTGACCCTGCACAACGATGTAAGCATCGTGCGTGGCCGCGCTCAGCGAGACGTCGGGAACCAGCCGCTGCCCGCCGCCGGGAACTCCGGTGCCTGTCTGGTATGAAGGTCTTGAGTACACGCTGCTGGTGCCGCCGCCCGTGGCGAACAGACCTGACCCGCCGTCATTAGCGCTCTCATTCCAAACGCTCTCAGGAATGTAGCTGATAGCCGACGACTGATCGGGATTGTTCGTAGCGTTCCAGAAGTTTCCGGTGCTGTCATTGAACAGCGTCCCGCCCACTGCCACGTTGTTCGGCGTCGAACTCAAGCCGCTCACTGCCGCAACCGTGCCGTTCACCGAGTTCGGCGCATCGCAGCCCGCCGCTCCGCTGTCGCCCGCGGCAACGAACGAGGTGATTCCCTGTGCCGCCGCCTGCGCCCACAGCGTGCCCCAGAAACTATTTCCGGCGCTACCAAGCGAGGATTCGCAAAGCCCGAAGCTCGTGCTCATGACCTTGGCAATATTGTTGTTGACGATGTACTGCGCGGAGAGGTCCACGCCGTCTGTGGTCGCGGTTGACTGCGAGATCACAAAATCGATGGTCGCATTTTTGGCGATCGCGCCGGCCCACTCGACATCCAGATCAGCTTCCGTCTCTTCCGCTCCGCCCAGGTCGCCGGGATCCGCCCCGTTGTTGATGAACACGGGATCGTGTACGGGTAGCCCGAAAAAGCTGCGGAAGAACTGCACGTCCGCCAGGTTGATGTCCGTGCGCCCTACAATTGCGATCGTCTGGCCCGTGCCGTCAATCGCCGGGGTCGCGCTGTAAAGCGGCGTCACGTTGTAAATGGTCGCGAAATCGCCCGGCGCGATGAAATGCGATCCGTCGGTCGAGTTGGTGAAGTCCGGCGGAAGCTGCGTCACCGTGCTGTTGCGGTGCTTGGGAAAATCGTTCAACGAAACCACGCCTTGCACCAGACTGGTCAAAGCGCGCGGAATCGTCGGGTCTGACGCGTTGGCGTGGTGCATCTTCCCGTTCACTTCATATTGGCGAATGTTGGTCTGGAAGGCGCGCTCCACTTTCTGCACGTTGCCGCTGAAGTTGATCCACATCCTTCCGTTGCCGACTTGGTCGATGGTGAAACCAAAACGCTTCAGCCAGTTCGTGGCGTCGGCAATGTCCTGGTCCGTGGGGCCGAAGCGCGCGCCAAACTCTGCCGGCGTGAGCCACTGATGGTAGCTCGCCGAGCTCGGGTCCTGCTGGTCGCTCAGCAATTGCTGCAGCGCCAACTGCGCGTCCGGACGGACCGACAGCAGCAGGATCATATTGTTCATGCGCATTCCCGCGGGCGCTGACCCGCGGTCGAATTCCGCTCGCGCCATGGGATGAGTGTTGCCGTGAAGCGTTACGCGGTCTGCGTCGTTGATGGAGCGTTGCGCTTGCGCGCTCAAGGAAAGAAGCCCGGTCAGAGCCAGTACGGTGAACACACATAGGCTGCGCCGGCTGCGGCAGAGTGTATGGCTGTGCATTTGTGCCCTCTTGATCTTTTCTGGTTTCAGCAATCAAGAAGCAGAGCAGCCATCTATTGGGTGAAGATCTCCCCTGAGATTAGCCGGAAGGCATCACGTCGAGGCCTTCCCAATCTCATCGTGCGAGATTAAGTCGCGCTTAAAGAGAAATTAGAGTTTCTAATGGTCGGAAGACGATAAAAAGCAGGAAGTGCTGTCGGAGGCAAAGAAAAGCGTAAGGGTAACTAACTTTGGAACAACCTCCATCGCTCCCTCACTCCACCCGTTGTGCCGCGAAGTGTATCACGTCAGAAAATTGATTCGCTCTCTTCCGAATGTCCGCCACGCGATGCGTCACCAGTAGTTCGCCATCACGGAACACAGGTTTTAAGCGGTCTTCCGCATCTTCTGTCGTCCGCGATGCGCGTACCGTAGCCCACGTTCCATTGCGATACTGCAGCCCCAGCCGGCCGCGCTTGGAAAGCTTCTCGTGCCCTTCAACTGGATCTTTGAAGACGTCGCGCTCCGCTCCGTTCACCACCACGCTCGAAGTTTTGAAGGCGAACCGTTGCGTGTCGCGGTTCAATTGCTGCAACAGCGCGCCTCCCATGCCGAAGCTGATGTTGTCCGCCGACCAGCCTGCGCGATTCATCGCCGTCAGCATGTCCTGGATGGTCCAGTAGTTCACCGCATCGCCCTGAACCACCCGCACCTTTGGGTTCAAGACGCGATAGCCTTTCTTGTTCGTCTCATATCCAAACTTCTCTCCCAGGATTTCCAACACCTTCAGCACCGTCTCTCGCGGATTGCCGGAATCAGGTCTCACCACCAGCGTTCCCTCGCGCTCCAGCACCTTGTCGCGCAGCGCTTCGCCCCAGCTGTTTCGCACCGCTTCATATACGTTGTACGAATCGCTCACCACCGCGACGATTCCCGTGGGAAACTGACGCAGCATGTTCTCGTACGCCAATGCCTCGTTCTCGCGTCCCCATGCCGTAATCGTCGAGTGCTCGGCCGCCGGCACGCTGAAGCCTTCCATCTCGTCCGATTGGTAATAGCTCTGCAGCACGCGAATCCCCGCGACAGTATCCGTTCCTTTGAAGTTGATCAGGTGGGCTGCGCCGCCAATGCCGGCGGTCTCTTCGCTCGAAACTCCGCGATAGCCAAAATCGTGCAGCTTGAAATCGATCAGCGAAGGATCGCCCGACCGCTCCAGCGCCGCCAGAAATACCTGCCGGATGGCGCGCGAGAGCGTCGCCACCGTAATCGGATACCAGACCTTCAGCAATAGCGTTTCCAGATAGTTCGGCAGCCAACAGCACTTCGGATCAGTATTCTCGATCGTCATCAGCACATTGTGAACGTCAACAATGCTGCCTTCCTCCACCGCTTTGATCTCTATCGGCAATCGCCCGCCATGCCGCCGCACGATGTGCATCCAGCCTTCCGCATTGAACATCCCCGGGCCAAGATGCTGATCGACAAATCGCTGCGCCTCCATCACGTTCTCTTCCGTTACCACGCTGCCCCGCAGGTATCGCAGCAGGTAATACTGAAGGCCGAAGAAAACCGTCTGGCCAAACATTCCGCCGCGCGATTCAAGATAGCTGTAAACGTGCTCCGTGCCCGGCGGATACTGCTTCCAGTGCGTAAACTTATAGCTGTCCGTCTGTAGAATGAGGTTAGGCGCTTCAGTCCTGGGCATTGCTGGAATCGTCTCACGCACAATGCTTGCGCGCAAACGCTGGCTCCGCGGACTAAAAGCTCTTCTTATAGCGCACGTCGGCGCCGAAGCCGCCGTTCTGATCGCGCACTCCCGTCAGCGACCATCGCGGATTCAACTGGTACTCCAACTGAATGGCCTGCCGCTGCGTGGACGTTACGTCAGTGGCAAACGTCACATACAGATTGCTGGTCACGCGTTGCTGTATGGCGACGCGCGCTCCGGGGTTCTGATTGTTTGTCGCGCCCAGTTGCGGATCGATGGCAAAATGCGACAGCCCGGCAAACTTCTGCACCCGGCTACTCACCGCGCTGCTGACACCCTGGGCCAGCAGCGACTGAGCTCCCAACTGTCCCGGCTGCGTGGTGCTCGGATTCTCCGTGGTCTTGCCAAACGCGATCAGATTGATGATGTCCACAGGCGGAAGCGCCGGATCGGACGTATACGTCGTGTGCAGCCGCTCTACCGGACCCTCAATATTCATCGCGATCTTGTACTGATCAATCGTGGTCTGCACCTGCAGATTTACTACCGGCTCCGTCCGCACTGGGTTCAGGAAGTCGATCGTTCCCTGCTGTACCACGTAGCGATTGCCCCCGAAGAACAAATCTCCGCCAGTGAGCGTGGCCCTTCCCAGAATCACCGGATCGGCGGCCGTCCCCGCCACACGCACGTTGGCGGTTCCGTGAATGCTGACCTGATTGCTCACAAGACTCATCTGCGAGGTGGATTGCACCGCAACGTTCAACTTCAGGTTCTGCATGAAGCCGTTGGACGGCGCGGGCGCTGAACCTCCGGCGCCAAACTGTCCGACGAAGCTGGTGAGATCAAAGTCCGGCGTGAATGCAATCCGCTCAATCTTTACCTGTCCGTTCAGCGTGGACGCTTGCATGTTCCCGGTCAACGCCAGGTTCATTCCCATCTCCGAGCGCAGGCCCTCGGGGTACCGCAGTCGCACGTTCGTTCCTGCCAGCGCCAGATCAAACTGCGGCTTGGGACGGTACGCCATTCCGCCCCGCGCGGTGATTGTTCCGCCGCCGACTGTTCCCTGAAAACTCGTAATCTCCAGGCGGCTGCTGGTCACCGTGACTACGCCATTCGCGTTGTCCAGTCCAATAGGCGCGCTGGCCGTGTGAAGATTGGCATTCACAATACGTATCTCGCCGTTCAGGTTGGAAGCTGCCGCGTAACGCCGTGAGTCAATATCGAACTTGAGCTGTCCGGTGCTTTGCAGATCCGGCTTCAGCAATTGTGCAATCTGCAAATCCACCGTTCCCTGCACCAGAAACGACGCGGCCTTGGGAGTAGTCACGGGCACGCTGGCCTGCAAGTTGATGTCTGTATCTGTCCCGCGAATCGTGGTCGGCTGCAGCACTGCAGTGCCGTTCTGGTAATCGAGACGAATGGGCTTGATCGCGCCAAGCTGAAGTTGCTTGTATTGCGCATTCAGCAACGGAATCTCCAGATGCGCTTCCAGGCGCTTTTCTTCCGCCAGCGGTCCGCGAATACTCAGGTGCAACTCGGTCTGCCCGTTCACGTCCTGCGCTTGCGCCGGCGCATACAGCGCAAGCAGCGGTTGAAACTGAATGCGCCCGGTGTCGAGATGAACGTCAGCCATGTGCGGAGCATTCAGACCCACTGTTCCGTGCCCTTTGATGTAGGTCTGCGCCACGGCGGAATTCAGAGCGAAGTTGGCGGCATGGTTACGGACCGTGGTGTTGAAACTGATCCCCTGAATGGTCTGCTGGCGCACCTGCAATTGCGGGATATTCAAGTTCGCAATCAGTTCCGGATCCTTGAACGTCCCGCGCCCATTCGCATCCAGATTCAACCCTCCTGCGATCTGAAGGTTCTTCTCTTTCACCGTTTGCAGCTTCTCCAGGCGAATATTGTCCGCCGCAAGCTGAAGCTGGTACCCCTGCGTGCGCGGCAGGTAGGTAACCAGCGCTTTCGCCTGCCCCGCCGGCATCTGCACCTGGAGATTCGCATTCACCGCATTGCCGTTTCCCTGAAATTTCACGCTCACGTTCTGCACCGGCTCGTTTCCCACGCGCGCATTCATGACCGTGAGATTGCCCTGCCCCATCGGGTTGAGCTGCGATCCATGCAACGCGACATTGAGCGAAAGCGTTCCCGCGATGGGATAGGTCTTGTTCGCCAGCCGCTCCAGATCAGCCAGTGAGAGCTGCGATGCGGAGAGGCTCACGTTGAGGGGATTTGCCGGCTTGTACGCCCAGTTGCTCAGTCCTGCCTGCACGTTGAAATCAAAGCGACCGCGCGTTGCTGCCAGCAACTCGCCGTTGGTGATCCTCGCCTGCGACGGGTTCGCGCTGATGTTTGCCCGCAAGCTCTTCCACGCGCTGCCTTTCACGCGCAAATTGTTGGCTGTAAGCTGTCCCTTGATTTGCGGATTCGTAACCGATCCGCTGATCGAAGCATTCAACGACCCTGATCCATATAAGCCCAGTTCCTGTGGCTGCCCTGCCGAAGGCGACCGGAAATTGCGCGCCAGCAGCTCCAACTCATGCAAGTCGCGTGAATGGACGAGAATCTGCAACTGTGAAATCTGGCTGATCTTGCCGTCAAGATTGATCGAGGTCTGCGGCATTCGAATGTAGCTCTGGTGCAGCGCCACCTGCTGTTTCGCGCCCAGATAGTCCGCATGGATTACCCCATCCAGCGGCGTCACCGGATTCTGCCCTACGGACGCCCGCATCGTCGCATTCGCGTGCGCCACCAGGTTTTTGAGCGACTTGGCCCACGATGCCTCAGCATCCGCGCTGATCGTCCCTGCCAGGTGCGCCTGCCGCAGAGAGTTGGTCTTTGACGCACCCTGCAGAACCGTGAGAGAAACGTTCTTGAGCGTCGCTTCCAGCCTGCCGCGACCCGCGCCTGTGAGGTCCTGGACCGTTACGCGACCTTCCAGGCTTCCGCCCAGCAACTGCGCCCGCAGATTTTCAACGTCAGCGTTGCCGCCATCCAGTCGATACTTGGCGGCGAACTCCCGGATGGTGGTTTGCAAACTTTTGGTTCTCACCTGCAGTTCAGGGCTGCTCACCACGCCCCATAACGAAGCATTTTCGAGCGCCGGCCGTCCGGGCTGATTTTGATAGCGAAGGTAGCCCGTCAGTCGGATGGTGCCGATAGGAATCTGCGAATTCTTCAGAACCTGCGCGAACTCCTGCGTCACCAGCACGGCATCGTAGTTCGCCTGAAGTTTGGGATTGCTGTTGGCGCCGCTGTAGTCTTCAACTGTGGCGTTGAGAGTGATTCGTGATTTCTCAGTCGAGAGCTTTGCCTGCTCTATTGCAAACTGCTGCGGCGTCACGCTGAAACTTGCATCCAGGCTGTGCATCAGCGGAGCATATTTGCCGTAGCGCAGATGGCCGGTGTCATAACTGATGCGCCCCTGGTAGCGCGCCTGCGTCGGATCGAACCCGCCCGTGACTCGCAAATCATGGAGGTCGGCCTCCATCGGCGATTTCTGGTCGTTGTAATAGATCTCACCGCGGTCGAGCAGCAGATGCCGAATGCCAAGATCGAACACACTCGTCTGGCTGCCGCTCGATTTCTTCTGCGGCTTCGGCAGGTTGTTCTCTCCTGCGCGGTTCACCAGCAGATGTCCCACAGGATGGTCGAGTGTGATCTCGCGGAAGTGCCATTTGCGCTGCAGCAGAGAATCAATCGTGATTCCCACGCCAAGATGGTCAGCGTGCATCAGAGCAGGCGCTCCTGCGGGCTCCCTGCCATGCACCACAATAGAGTACAGGTCGAGCGATAGTGGCGAGAGATGCACCGCAAAATCGCGCACTTCAAGCCGAGCGCCGGTGGCCTGCTCCAGATTGGTTTCGACTTTCGCGAGCAAATAATGGCGGAAGCCTGTGCTGTTTTTGAGCAGCAGAAATACGGTTCCAACAGTGACCAACACCAGCACCAGAATGCCGACGGCGACCCAAAGAATGATTTTTTTCCAGTTCACGTTTCTTCCCCGCTTCAAAACGCCTGGCCCAGAGTGATGAACAGTTGTGTCGATTTCACTCCTGGAACACTGTTGACGAGGTGCCCGATATCAATGCGCACCGGCCCTACCGGCGTTGAATACCGCAGTCCCAAGCCCACGCTGTTGGTGTAATCAGAAGTAAAGCTGCCGAAGCCGACCTTGCTGAACACGTTGCCGCCGTCGTAAAACGCCACGCCCCCCAGGTTCTTCATGATCCCCAACGGGAAACGGAGCTCTGAGTTCAAGATCAGCAGTTGCGGACCGCCTACCGGCACGCTGATCTGCGAGCACGTGCTCGGATCGGCTGGATTTCCGCACACAGGAACCAGACGCTGCGGTCCCGCGCCATTCAAAGGAAATCCCCGCAGCGTGCTGCCGCCGCCGGAAAAGAAACTCTCGCTTAGCGGAATGTGGGCTCCGGCAAAGGACTGCTCCAGTCCCAGTCGAATGCTGTTTGCCCACACCGTACTGTTGCCGAACACCGGCTTGTAATACGCCACCTGTCCCAGAACACGCGCAAAGTTAGTATTAGATCCCAGCGCGCTCGGGTTGATGCCGATTTCAAAGCTCTGGTAGATGCCCTTGTGTGCGTCCAGAACGTTGTCGCGTGTATCGCGGCTGTAGGAGCCCGAAACGGTCGAGAGTCGCACGTTCTGGTCCTCGGGCAATACCAGTTGTGGAACCAGAAGATTGGTGAGTTTTGTGTGGCTCAGGTTATAGCGTACGTAAACCGACTTGGTTTTGTTGGCGTCAAGAAAATGCTGAAACTGAATTCCGGCATTCGCAAGCTTCGAGGTAAAGATCGGGTTCTCACTGTTCCGCTCTCCCGAGAGGGTCACAGTGGAAGCCCAGCCGCCGTTCCAGAAATTCGGATTCACCCAGCTCGCGTCGGCGCGCTGATCAAGCCTGCCGGCGAATCCCCCGATTGTGACCGCTTCCGCCCGTCCGCGGAAATTGTTTCGCCGGTATTGAATCGACCCTCGCGGTCCCCAGAACGTCTGCTGGCTGGTTTGAAAATTCTGTGGAAGGCCGACTGGCGGCAGTCCGGGAGCGGCAACTGTTCCTCCGGGAATGCTGCCGCCACGATTCGTGACTTCGAATCCCACGCCGTAAGTGATCGTGTTCTTCTTGGCCTCATGCATCTTCACCAGGACATCGGCTTCGGACTGGTCGGTAATCGGCTCACGCGTATCCACGCTGGTCCAATCGAAGATTCCGAGGGTATAAAGATTGCTTTCGCCTTGAAGTAGCGCCGTTTCGCTCAACGGTTTGCCCACCTTGATATTGGCGTTGCGAGCAACGATCTCCGGCCGCGTGCTCGGCGCGCCTAGCTGGGCCAGCGAAGACGTGTACACCTGCGGCCCTTCCTCAATGCCATAAACCACTTCAATCTGATGTGGGTTGTTCTTGGGCTGTGTCACTCTCGCGCGGAATGTCATGGTGAGAAATCCGTGATCGAGGTAAGTCGCAACAATGCGGTCGCGATCGCGGTTCAGCAGGTCCTGAGAATACGGCTTCCCGGGCTCCAGGTTCAGGCCCTTCGGCGCGAGTTCTTCTTCCGAAAATGACTTGTTTCCTTCGATCCGCAACGACTCGACAATGTCGCGCTCCCCTTCGTTCACCTGAAAAACAATCGTCAGCTTTCCCTGCTTGTTCTTCACCTCCGGCGTCACGCTCACCTGGCTGTACCCGGCACTCTGATACAGGCCTTCCAGGTTCTTGACACTCTTGCTCAGCAACTGGTCACTGAAATTGCCGTGAGAAAAGAACGGCCACCACCACTTGGCTTCCGAAATCGTTACGTGCGACTCCAGTTCCCTGTCAGAAAAATGATGGTTGCCGTGGTATTCAAGCTCCTTGACCTTTCCACGCTTTCCTTTCGTAATTTGATAAAGAATGTTGATTCCATCGGACTGCTGCGTGATCTTGCTATCGACCTTTGCGTCAAAGAACCCCTTTGATTGGAAGTACGACGTCAGGTCCTGCGCGCCTTCATGCACCAGGTCGGGATCTACTGTGTTCTCCTGATACATGGGGATGAGCTTCTTCTGCGTGCGTCCCCACACGTGCGCGCCGGCAATCCTGATCTCCACCCTGGGCCCCTGCACCACGTGCAGTGTCACATCAGCGCGATTAGTGGCGGGGTTGTACTTGGCCGAGGTCATCCGCACTCCTCCTTCGAGGTAGTGCTGCTTCGCCAATTGGCCTTGCAGATAATTGATGGCGTTTTGCAGACGCTTGAGGGAGTAGCTCTTGCCGGGCTTCAGGTAAGCGCCCTTCAGCCGCGCTCGATACCCGGTAAGGCTGTGCGCCAGGCGCTCGGTCTGCGATTTTGGAACGCCAGTGATAATGATTTTTCCGAACTTCGCGTGCTTTCTCAGCTTGATGTCAAACGCCACATTCACGATGTGGTTCTTGGCATCGGTTTGAAGCTCGGGCTCGATCGTCGCCTGGAAATAACCGGTCTGGTGAAAAAAGTCCAGCAGGTTCGATTCCGCTTCCTGCACGCGCCCGGGCGAATACGGCTCCTGGCGCGGATAGTTGGCGGCCTGCAGCAATCGCGTATAGGAAAAACGATCAACCGATTTGGGAAATTGGAAGATGCCGAAGTAGTAGGCCGGCTGAAGCACAAATTGCAGCCCCAGCCCATTCGCCTCCGGCGTGATGTTCACATCGATATCGTCCGATGCCCCCGCCTTCTTCAATGCCGCGATGGTCGAATCCACTTTGTCCTGCGAATAGGGCGCATTCATCGGCTGTGTGATCAGAGACTTCAATTCCCGCAGATTCCCGTCCGGCTTGCCGGCGATCTCCACCGACGCAACACGCTGTCCTTCATAAGAAACTGATCCCTGCTCCGCTGCTTCGGGATTGGGTGTCGGCGAAGGTTGCGCATTTGTGACCGCACCGCTACCACCGCCCAGCATGGAACAGCCCGCAATCCAGATCAGGAATGAAACGATAAAGAGAACTGTGCGGGTGCGATACCACAAGACGGGCATCTCTGCACGTCCTCTCCGCGCGCGCGCCGAATGAATCACAAAGGTTAGATTGGCTTGATGCGCACCTTTGTTGCTCTCATCCGCCGCTGCACACTCGCAATTCCAGCAGAGACCCTGACGCGGGCTGCGCGGAACAGCAAGTCAACTTGCGCGAGACGCGCAGCATCCAACCTCCGCAAATAGGAGGCTGCGTATGTTGTGGACGATCTTTGCCATCCTGCTGCTGCTCTGGTTGCTGGGCTGGGGATTTCATATCGCGGGAAGCTTGATTCACCTGATTCTGGTGATCGCACTGGTGGTCCTGGTGATCGAGCTGATCACAGGCCGTCGCGCCGCGGTGTGAAGGATCTACTGTTGCAGAGCCGCCAACTGCTGCTCAATGTCGGCGAGCGCGTTACGTAACGATTGCCGATAGCGTTCGTTGCTAGCGGCGTCCATCTGCTGCCGGACATATTTCTGTGAAAGCAAGAGCTGCTCGCGTTTTCTCCTGCGCTGCCGTTCCTGAACTGAGAGCTGCCCGTCACCTGTCGAATTCGACGAATTTTCTGCGGCGCTCTCGATTTGCGATTCAATGGACTTGGATTCCCAACCTCGGGCCATACAACGATTATAGATGGCCACTCGCCTCGTAAGACGAGCTATCGTCACTTGCACTGATTACAATAGGCCACCCACTCCGGAACAGCAGAAACTTCATCTTGCGTCCACTCTCGATCTAACCATACTCACTCCCCGGCCAATACCCCAACGTTCCGCCACACACCACGATTTCCTCCAACCGGCCAGAGAATTCCGGTGATCCAGGACTCGAGACCGTATTCCACGAGGGAGCGCATCTTCTCACTACTCGTTTGGGGCAGGAGTTGGATAAAGATTGCCAAGCTCAGCACGCTGATTGCGGCGATCTTTGGAATGCCATTCAGTTTTTCACCGTAGGCGAAGTCGTCAAGCAAGAGCTCGCGCAGGCGGGCACACCAGCCTACGAACCTTACGCGCTCAAATACGGTCTTTACCAGCGCGGCCGCTGGCCATCATTTCTTCCGCTTATCAGAAAGGAATGGCAGCCATACATGGAAGCAAAATGAACTTTGCGGATGCCATCAAGGCTTTGGCTTCAGACGTTGCGCAGCAACAGTCGAATGCTTCTGGCGGCCGGGCATCGGCTGCCACTAACCTCCCAAAATCCAGCCACTTACCGCCTTTGGCGCAGGTTGTCTTTTAACCGCAACAGAGCTATCATAATAGACGTTGTAGCTGGTTTCGGCCCCAGACTCTTTGAGTTGGGTTTGGGCATGGGTTTGTAATTCCCAATTCGCTGACGAACGTACCAGTGGGCGGAACGCCCACTTTTATTTTGGGGTGAAACCCTTAATTGTGATGGCAGACAGCGGCAAGATTCAGCAGATTGCAGAGCGGGTGGCTCGCACCCACGGCTGCGAACTGGTGGATGCGGAACTGAAAGGTGGAGGCAAAGCGCGGACGCTGCGTGTGACGATTGACAGGCCGGAAGGCGTGACTCATGAGGATTGCGCCAACGTCAGCCGCGAGCTCTCAACCATTCTCGACGTGGAAGATGCCGTTCCGGGCGGTTCGTACACTCTGGAAGTATCGTCGCCGGGATTGGATCGCAAGCTGACGCGGCTGGAAGACTTTCAGCGCTTTACCGGAAGCCGCATGAAATTGATGACGCGAGAGCCGGTAAACGGCAATCGTCACTTTGAAGGACGACTTGAGAATTTCAGCCAGGGAAAGCTGACGCTGGAAACCATCTCGGAAAAGAAAAAGCCGAAGCCGGGGCACGCACATCCGGGACAGAAGATTGAGATCGATCTGGCCAACATCGAAAAGGCCAATCTGGTGCCGGAGATTTAGCAGCAAATTTATAGCAGGGATTTATATGGCAACTGAGATTTACAACGTCATCGACGCTTTAAGCCGGGAAAAAGGAATTGACCGCCAGATTGTGGTAAGCGCGGTGGAGGACGCTATTGTTGCGGCCACCCGCAAAAAAGATAAGAGCCAGGAGAATCTGCGCGGCGAACTGGATAAAGAAACCGGCAAAGTCAACGTGTACGCGGTTAAATCCATCCTTCCCTCGGAAGATGACATTGGAGACCCGCAACTGGAAATCTCGCTGGAAGAAGCCAAAGCCATCGATCCCAACGCCGAGGTCGGCGGCGAAGTCAGATTCTTGAAGTCAACCGAAGGCCTGGGCCGGATCTCCGCGCAGATTGCCAAACAGATCATCTTCCAGAAGGTGCGCGAGGCCGAACGCGATACTGTGTACAACGAGTACATTGGCCGCGTCGGCGAAATTCTGAACGCAACCATAAAGCGCATCGAAGGCCCGGATGTAATTCTGGATATCGGCAAAGCCGAAGCGCGGATGGGCCGCAAGGAACAATCTCGCCTCGAGTCCTTCGCCGTGGGCGAGCGCGTTCGTGTGGTGCTGGCACGCGTGGACAAGCAGTCAAAAGGTCCTGCCGTCGTAGTGTCCCGCGCTGCGCCGGAGTTGGTTCAGAATCTGTTCCAGACTGAAGTGCCGGAAATCTACGATGGCACCGTGCAGATTCGTGCCATCGCGCGCGAAGCCGGCGAGCGCACCAAGATCGCCGTAATGTCGAAGGACAAGGACGTGGACGCGGTGGGTGCATGCGTCGGAATGAAGGGTATGCGCGTGCAATCCATCATTCGCGAGCTGCGCGGCGAAAAGATCGACATCATTGAGTATCACGAAGACCCTGTCACCTTCGCGGAAAAAGCACTGCAGCCGGCCAAAGTCAGCCGCGTAACAGTGCTCGATCCCGGCGAAAAGCACCTTGAAGTCGTTGTCGATGACAGCCAGCTTTCGCTCGCCATCGGCAAGAAAGGCCAGAACGTGCGTCTTGCCGCCAAGCTTCTGGGCTGGAAGATCGACATCAAGAGCGAAGAAGAAAAGCGCCAGGAAGTGGAGCAGCAGATGGCTTCTCTGGTGCCGCAGCAGGCTACGCCGCTTGAGAGTGTTCCCGACCTGGGCGAGGGAGTGCTGGAGAAGCTTAAGGAAGCCGGCATCACCACCGTTGAGGCGCTGGCTGATATGACTCCGGAGCAGCTTGAAGAGCTGCCGGGAATCGGCCCCAAGACAGTGGAAAAAATCAGCATTGCGGTGAATAATTACTTCTCCACCCTGGAAAACCAGCCTTCTGCCGAAGCAGTTGCGGAAGGCGAAGTTCAGGCAGAAGCCGCTGAGGCAGGGTTCGCCGAAACAGATCTGGCGGAACAGCCCGAGCAGACCGCAGCAGACGAAGAAGTTGCGCCCGCGGAAACCGAAGCTAGCGGCGAAGAAGTGCAATCTGCACCAGATCACGAGGCTTCTGCTGAGGGGGAAGCGACGGAAAACGTGCCTGAGTCTGAAAGTAGTGGAGAAGATTCGTAAATCGAACGTTCAAGTTAACAGCCGTGAGGTCACTATGATCGCGTAGCGGAACAACCTGGAGGAATTGCGGAGCGGAATGAAAACTCGAATTAATGATTTAGCCAGAGAGCTTGAGGTCAAGAGCAAAGCGGTGCTGGATGCGCTACAGGAAATCGGCATTACCGAAAAGAAGACGCACTCAAGCTCGGTAGAAGAGGATGAAGCGGACCGGGTCAGAAAGTATTTTGCCGCAAAGTCCGGCGCCTCCAGGGACAAGTCTGCGCCCGCCGAGATGAAGCCAAAGCTCGATCTTTCCAAGGTTTCGAAACCCGGTGATGTACTGAAGCTGTTGAAACAGCAGCGCGAGCAGCAGGCGCACCCCGCTCCGCCAGCACGTCCGGCCGCACCAGCCGCGCCTCCGGCAGCCAAAGCCCCTGCCGCTCCTGCGCCACCGAGGCCGCAGCCTGTGGCAGCACAGCCGGCAGCTACCGAAAAACCAGCAGCTCCGGCGGCCGAGCAGCGGCCCATTGTTGTGCCAAAGCCGCGCCAGGCGCCTCCGATTGTCGCTCCTCCGCCGACGGCTCCGGCTGCGGAGAAGCCAGCGCCTCCATCGCCTCCGGCGGTTGTAGTTACTCCGCCCAAGGCGCCCGTCGCGCCGCCACCGGTGGCGGCGATTCCTGCGCCTCAGCAACCTGCAGGCCATGCACAGCCCTCCGCTCCCGCTGCTCCTCCGGCGAAACCCACATCGCAGCAGCCGATCGTGCCGCAACGCAGAATGATTACCCCACAGACCGGCCCGCGTCCGGTCTACAGCGCTCCACCGCGCCCAGTTGCCGCTCCGCCGCAGGCACAAGGTCAGCCCCGGCAGTTCCAAGGCCAGGGCCGTCCCATGCAGGGTGCCCGTCCGATGCAAGGTGGGCGCCCGCAGGGCGGTGTCGTCCGCGGACAGCCGATTTTTCAGAGACCGCGTCCCTCAGGTCCGGGTGGAGCACCGGGAACACGCCCGCCGTACGGCGCACCCCGTCCTGGGGACCAACGCCGGGGACCGCATCCCACCAGCGCCGCCCGCGGTGGTTTTGGGCAAAGGCCGGGTATGGGCGGTGCCCCGACATTGCCTCCTCCGGGAATGCCAGGTAAACCGGCGGGACGCCCCGGCGCTCCTGTGCGCAGGCCGGGACAGCGCTATCAGCATGGGCCAAAAGAAGGCCCGATGAAGGGCTTCACTCCGCCGCCTCGGCTGGCGCTCTCGAATGAGCCACTGCCCATCACGCGCAGCATCACTATTGCGGAAGGCATCAGCGTGAAGGACCTCGCGGAGAAGCTCGAAGTCCGCGCCAAAGACTTGATCGCGCGATTGCTGATGAAGGGCGTGATGGCCACCGTCAACCAGAGTCTGGATTACGAACTGGCGAAGGATCTTGCGCGCCATTTCGGGGCCGAATCTCAAGCTATCAGCTTCGAAGATCAGACAGCTCAGGAAATGGCGATGCTCGGCGGCATCACTCAGGAAGCCGCGGCTGCCGCTGCCGTCACTCGGCCACCGGTGGTTACCATCATGGGCCATGTGGACCACGGCAAAACTTCGCTGCTCGATGCAATTCGTGAGACCGACGTCGCAGGTGGGGAGGCCGGCGGCATCACACAGCACATCGGCGCCTACAAGGTGCGGATCACCAAAGAAGATTCGCCCGCTTTTGGACGCCAGATCGTCTTCCTCGATACCCCTGGCCACGAAGCCTTCACTCGCATGCGCGCGCGCGGAGCGAAGGTCACCGATATCGTTGTGCTCGTCGTCGCGGCCGATGACGGCGTCATGCCACAGACGCTCGAAGCAATGGACCACGCTCAGGCCGCCAAGGTCCCGATCATCGTTGCAGTCAACAAAATCGATAAGCCGGAAGCCATGCCGGATCGCGTGAAGAAACAGCTTGCAGATCGTGGGCTCATGCCGGAAGACTGGGGCGGAAGCACAGTCTTCGTTGACGTATCTGCGAAGAAGCGCACCAATCTCAACCTGCTGATGGAAATGATCTGCCTTGTTGCGGACCTGGGTGAGTTGAAAGCAAATCCTGAACGTCCCGGCAGCGGCACCGTAGTCGAAGCAAAAATCGATCGCGGACGCGGCGCGGTGGCTACCGTTCTCGTCCAGAACGGAACGCTACGCATCGGCGACAACTTTATCGTGGGCAACACCTTCGGCAAGGTGCGCGCCATGTTTGATGATCGCGGGAGCCTGGTGGAGGAAGCTCCGCCTTCTACGCCCGTTGAAGTTCTGGGATTGGAAGGCTTGCCGGAAGCCGGCGACCAACTTCTCGTCGCGGAGCGCGAGAAGGCCCGCCAAATCGCCGAATACCGCGAGCAGAAGGCACGCGAAGCAGCTCTTGCGCGCTCATCGAAGATTTCGCTGGAAGCCCTCTCCGAGCAGATCAAAACCGCCGGCGTCAAAGAGCTGGCAATCATCCTCAAAGCGGATGTTGGCGGCTCGGCGGAAGTGCTCTCCGATACTCTTTCGCGCCTCTCGACCGAGAAGGTAAAGATCAAGATCCTGCGCAGCGGCGTGGGTGCCATCACCGAAAACGACGTGTTGCTGGCTTCAGCTTCTAACGCGGTCATCATCGGCTTCAACGTGCGTCCGGAGCGCAAAGCACAGGAACTCGCCGAGATGGAGAAAGTCGATATTCGCCTGCACTCCATCATCTACGAGCTTCAAGACGAGATCCGCAAAGCCATGGCCGGCCTGCTCGAACCGGTCATCAAAGAAACCTACCAAGGCCGCGCCGAAATACGCGAGACCTTCCGCGTCCCAAAGGTTGGCGTTGTCGCGGGCTGCTACGTGCTCGATGGCATCATCAAGCGCGATTCCGAAGTGCGCCTGGTACGCGACGGCGTGCAGGTTTACAAGGGCAAAATCGGCTCGCTCAGGCGGTTTAAGGACGATGCCAGCGAAGTGCGCAACGGGATGGAATGCGGCATCAACATCCAGAACTTTAACGATGTTAAGAAGGGCGATGTGATCGAGGCATTTGTCACCGAGCGCATCGCCGCCGAAATCGGAGTCGCGTAAAACCAATTTGGTAATTGAGTAATGTGGTAAGTGGGTAATTGAACGGCAGCGCGGCGCCGAGCTTTATCCGTTTCCAATTACTCAATTATCAACTTACCCAATTACCAAATCTCATCCATGGATCTCTCCACACTTACGCCGGGCATCATCACGCAGGTCGCCAGCATGGTGGAGAGCTACATTGAAAACAGCCGGGAGAAATACCTTCCGAAAGCCGCTCCGCTCACCTCCGAGCAGCGCTCGCAAACGCAGGCGTTCTTCCCTGCCGAGATTCTCGATTCCGTTCGTCTTCTTGTGCTGCGTGGAATCAGAATCCAGGATCCACCGTTCTACACGATGGCCCGCATCATGGGCATCAAGAACCTGCCCAGCTTTGCCGATACCTCCGCCGTTACCTTCATCGATGTCATAGTCTCGCATGAAGAATTCACTCCCGGTCTGCTGTTCCATGAACTCGTACATGCTGTGCAATACGCGCAGCTTGGGACAAAAGAGTTTGCTTCACGCTACGTGAGCGGATTTCTCAAAGCCGGCGGTTACGCCGAGAATCCCCTGGAAAAGCACGCCTATGAATTGGAACAGCGGTTCAGCGCGAATCTTGAGGCAGAATTTTCGGTGGCCGATGAGGTAAAGCGCTGGATCGGTGTGGAACAGATCGAATACTTCTAGAATTTTTTTGAACTTACTTGGCGGCCATGGCTGCCGCGCTCTCCTGTCGCTCCAACCGCGAAGCCACTTTCACGCCGCTCAGGCCGTTGATGTAGTTGGCGATCCCTTTGTACAGGGACTCCGCAATGCGCTGCCGGTAAACGCTGGCCTTGAGTTTGCGTTCGTCGTTCGGATTGCTCACAAAGGAAATCTCCGCGAGAATGGAAGGCATGTTCGCACCAATCAGAACGATAAACGGCGCCTTTTTGACTCCCCGATTCTTCAGTCCCGGATTTCTCGCGTTCAACCCGTTGTAGAGCGACCTCTGCACATCAGCCGCGAACTCGCGCGATTCCTGGATCTTCTCCTTGAGCGCAATCTTCTTCACCAGGTCCTGCAACTCGTGAATGGATTTCTCTGACACAGCGTTTTCGCGCGCCGCCGTCTCCAACGCGTCGCGCGATGAGGTGAAATTCAGGTAGTACGTCTCGACGCCTCTTGCCGAAGGATCGCTGCTGGAATTCGCATGCACTGAAATGAACAGATCGGCTTGCTCTTTATTCGCGATGGCTGTCCGTGTTTCGAGCGGGATGAAGGTATCATCATCGCGGGTGTAGACCACCTCCGCCCCCAGCTTCTTCTCCAGTAGCTTGCCCAGCCGGAGCGCCACGTCAAGCACCAGATCTTTTTCCTTCAATCCGTTCGGGCCGACCGTCCCCGTATCATGCCCACCGTGACCGGCATCCACCACAATCTTGCCGATCTTCAGTCCCAGCGCGCGAATCAGCGATCGCTCGCCATTCGCTGTAGGCGCAGCAACGTGCGCGGTGCTTGCCGGTTCAGAATCATCGCTTGCCCGCGCAGCTTTTCTCTTCTTGATCCGGCTCGACTGCCTGGGAGCAACAGCTTCGTAAGTTGGCCCGGTGGTTGGCTTCGAAGCGGTTTTGTCGGCATCCGGTGTATCGCTGGTGTCATCGTCATCCGCAACAACCTTCGGTGGCGCAGCTTTCGCCACTTCCGTCGTCGTTGCAGGCAATGACTTGGCTGGGCCGGCCTGGGCCTCGGCGGCATGCTGCAATGCGCTGGCCGCACTCTCATTCGGACGCGACCGCGCACTCGGTGCAACATGCCGGACCGTTACGTCGTTTTCTCCGGAATCATTTGCTTGGCCGGCTTGGGATTTCGCATCCTGATTGCTGCCGGCATTGTTAGCGACTTGGCTCTGCTGGCCAGCCGGCGTTTTTCCGTGAATATCAATGATCAGGCGATAGGGATTGGGCAACAGAAAGGCCGAGTACTCCGCGACATCGTCCACATCGAGCACCACGCGCGCCATGTTGGCCTTGTATTGAGACACGCGAATGCGATGCAGGAACCCTGCTTCAACATCGAAACTCTTGCCCACCAGGTCAGAAGCCAGCTTCACGCCGTAAAGATCGAAGAAGATCCGGTCAGGACGCGGTACCCGGCCTGATCGGTACTGCACCTCCTGCTCCAGATCGATCACCACGCGAACGTAATCCGGAGTCGACCAATGTCGCACGCTGGTCAGCCGCGGCAGCCGACCCAACGGTTGGGCGGCAGCGCCCAGTGCTGCGTTCTGCTCCACAGCAGGTTTACTCGCAGAAGGGGATTCGGCATCCGACTTTCCTCGAACCTGCTCGTCGTCTGCGACTTTTTCGTCTTTCGCCTTTTCTGACCGTGCACTCTTTGCCGAAGCTCGGTCCACTTCATCGTGTTTCGGCCGCGCCTGCTCAGGTTCCGCCCACGCGACCTTAGGTTCGGGCCCCGATTCCTGCTTGTGGCGAGGCTTTCTCCGGAACGGGTCCTTGGCTTCGATGTCACCCAGTTCGGCCAATTCCTTTCGCGCCTTGGGCGCCAGCGAACTCCCCGGATAGCGCTTCAGGAAATCTTGAAATGTCGCTTGCGCTTGCTCGTTGTCCTTCAGGTCGTCGCGATAAATCTGCGCGATGGTGAACAGAGCTTCCACTCGATGCGTGCTGCCGGGATACTCACGCCGCAAGAATGCCAATTGACCGATGGCATCTTTGTAGCTCTTCTCGTCGTGGAGCACGCGGCCCTGATCATCCAGGAGTTCGGCCACGGCGAGCACCGCTGCGTCTGCTCTGGCCCATGACGGCGCGGTGTAATAGACCTTGCGGTAGGCTTCAATGACTTTCAGGTAGTCGCCGCGGTCGCGATCTGATTCTGGCGTACCGAGAAGAGCATCGCGCAGGCGTTCGGCGACTTCAAACTGCGCGCGCGCTGCCTGCTTCTTCTGCTTCACGGTCCTTGCACCAACCGGCGATACCATGGCAGACAACAGCACGGCACACATCACCCCTGCGGTGAGGGAGGACCGTGTCAAGAGCCTGGTTTCAATTGTCATCTGCAAACTGCCGGTCAAAGCACCTTTAATCTAAACCCGAAACACCGTCAATCGTTGTTGCTGAAATTACGATGTCCTTCGGCGTCTTTCGTTTCCTGCACCTTCGGCTTTCGCGCGCTGTTCCAATACATCTCCGTAATCTTTTTGACGTAGTCGCGCGTCTCCCGGTAGGGCGGGATTCCCCTGTTCCGTGCCACGGCGCCGCTGCCCGCGTTGTAAGCCGCCAGCGAAAGCTCCACATTGCCATTGTAGTTGTCCAGCAGGTTCTTCAAATGGCGGACCCCGGCATCAACGTTCTGATTGGGGTCGAATGCATTGCTCACGTTCAGCGACCGCGCGGTGCTGGGCATCAACTGCATCAATCCCATGGCGCCCTTGCGGGAAACCGCATGCGGATTGAAGTTCGACTCCGTCTTCACCACTGCGCGGACCAGGTTCGGATCCACTCCGTGACGTTGCGCCGCCGCATCAATCACCGCATCCAGGTTTTGGCCGGCTGCGGTGTCAGGCTGCGGGCTTCCCGGCTCAACCGGCTGCGCGTGCATCAGCTCCCGGCCGGCCCGTGGGCCAACCTGGGCGTCTACTTCCCGCGCTGCCTTTTGAGCTGCTCTCATGGTTGATGATGAAGCGGAAGGAACAGGTTTCCAGCGGTGGCCCTTGCTGCTCCAGTAAACCAGACCGCTGTAACGCGATGTTGCAGGCTGAGAATGCGCCTGGGTGGTCGGCTTGGGCCGCAGGTCATCTGGTTCGCTGAAAACGGCGTGACCATAGGCATCATGGCTCAACACCACGTTCTGGGCGCGAACTGGGCGACTCGCAAGTACCATCGCCGGGGCGCTGATCAGGATGGTAAACAGGTGCTTTTTCATCGCGTTCGACTCTAAATACCAGTTTCCCGAGGCCGTGGCTAGTTACCCCAGTGACCTGAGGCGCCAACTCACCTTTCACCAACCTGATTGCCAGAGAAACAGCCAGAGTAGAGGGATTATAAGCCGCTTCTCTGCCGGCGACAATCGGTAAAACAGGGAGAACCCAGGGAGAAACCTGAAAAAATTGCCAGAATTGCCATGATCGCCGGAATTACTGCAGGAGACGGATCTACGGCTCAAACCTGCCAGATCACCGGGTCACCCGATCACGCGCGATCACCCGATTCACAGCATCTGACTCTTCATGCCGGCGGTTCGCAAACGCAAGCCAAGTATTGACTCCGGCTCAATACTTGCCGAAGCTCTTGGGCGCTCGTTTCCCAGGATTGATCTTCCTATCCATCCGCCCTATCCTTCGGCTGAAGCCAAAGCGGTGAAAGAAATTCCTCGCGACTCCGGTTGGCTCTACGAACCAAAGTGGGACGGGTTCCGCTGTCTGGCTTTTCGTTCCGGCGACAAAATCATTCTGCAATCCAAGGCTGGACAACCGCTTGCCCGCTATTTCCCTGAAGTTGTGAAGACATTACGCACGATCCCCGCGCGCAAGTTTGTTCTCGATGGCGAACTCGTAATTCGGGGTGAAGCGGGTCTGGACTTTGACGCCCTGCTTCAGCGCATCCATCCGGCAGAAAGCCGGATCAGAAAGCTCTCGCAGCAGACACCGGCAACCTATCTGGTGTTCGATCTTCTCGTGGACGCCCGCGGAAAGCGGCTGACCTCCGAACCTCTTTCCGCCCGACGCATGGCGCTTCAGGAGTTTGCTGCCGCAAACATCCGGGCTGACCAATCTTCTAGCCTGACGCCTCGCAGCGGCATCCAGCTCTCACCCGCGACCTCCGACGTCACAAAAGCCAAGCAATGGATGCAACACGGCTCCGCTCGCGGACTCGATGGGGTGGTCGCCAAGCGACTGGACTGTGAATACACCTCAGGCGAGCGCATCGGCATGGTAAAAGTGAAACGCATTCGCACCGCCGATTGCGTGGTCGGCGGCTTTCGCTGGGCACAGAAAGGAGGCGAGGTCGGGTCACTCCTGCTCGGGCTTTATAACGATTCCGGCGAGTTGGACCACATCGGCTTTAGCTCCAGCTTCAGCAAAGAAGAACGTCGCAAATTAAAATCCATTCTCACACCGCTGATTGCGAAAGGGAGCTCTGGGAGCGTCGCACATCAAGCCGGTTTCACCGGCAAAGCTCCTGGAGGCCCCAGCCGATGGACGCGTGAGGACCGCAATACGGAATGGTTTCCGCTCAAGCACAAGCTCGTGGGCGAATTCCAGTACGACCATTTTTCCGGAGGCCGTTTCCGCCATGGCACCAAATTCCTGCGCTGGCGTCCCGACAAAGATCCGCATCAGTGCGGAATGGAGCAGGTCGCGCCTGCGGCGACAGGAAGCGCGCTGAAAGAGTTGAGCTTTTAGGAAGACGGAAATCACTCGCGAGCTTACCTTTACATTTACATCGTCAGCACGACGCGAAACTCCGCCTTTCCGCTGAGCATTCGCGCATACGCGTCACTAGCTCTCTCCAGCGGAAATTTCTCAATCATCGGACGGACGCCGGTGAGCTGAGCAAAACGCAAAGTATCTTCAGAATCCGTCGCTGTCCCTGAAGCCCAGCCTTGAATGCCCCTGCGCCCGCGAATCAACTGGATGGGAGAAACCTGAATCGCGTCAGGAGTTGCGCCCGCAACAATCATCCTGCCGTTCGGCCCCAGTCCGTCCACGAGTTCAGTCATAGGCTTTGCCGCTGGAGCTGTTGCAAGAATCACACGTGCGCCGCCCAGTTTCTGAAGCTCCTCTGCTGCTTTGCTCGCGGCCGCGTCAATGTAAACATGGGCGCCCAGCTTGCGGGCCAGCGCTTCGTTCTGCTTACCCCGGCTGATCGCCACGACTCGATACCCTGATTTGCTCGCGAACTGTATGCCCAAATGCCCCAATCCGCCGATGCCCTGGATCGCGACAGTGTCTCCGGGCCGTGCACCGCTATGGCGCAGCGCGTTGAAGGTCGTGATGCCGGCGCACAGCAACGGCGCGGCTTCGGCTGCATCAAGGTCATCGGGAATGGCCGCGAGCGCTTCTTGGCGCGCAATCATGTACTCCTGATAGCCGCCATCCACGCTCATCCCGGTGATCACGCCATTCGGACAATTGAGAAAATCTCCGCGACGGCATGCAGGACAAGTGAAGTCGTGTCCACCATGCCAGCCCACGCCCACTCGATCGCCCCTCTTCCACGTCGTGATGCCTGCGCCTACTTCGTCAATCACTCCTGCAACCTCATGTCCTGGTGCGCGCGGATATTGAATGCCGGGCCACGCGCCATCTTTGACATAGTGGTCGCTGAAGCAGATGCCGCAGGCCTGCACCCGAATTCGCACTTGTCCGGCTCCTGGCTTCGGGATTTCACGCTCGACGATTTCAAAATCTGCTCCGGGTTTGGAGATAAGTGCGACTTTCATCTGGGGCATGGCTAACTTTCCTCGGCGGCCATTATTTCAAAGTCTGGCCTTCCAGAGTGCCGGCTTGGGATCGCGTCGACGGGCGGCTTTCACAAATTCATCAGCGGCAAGGTTTTACTCAATAATCCGTGTAAATCCGCGCTTATCCGCGGCAAGGGTTTACTGGCGCTGAACGATGTCATTCCTGGTTGGGATCCCAGGTGATCTCAGCCCGCGAGCCTTCCTGGACTTCGCCGGAGAGGCCACCTTCTAGTGCATCAGGATCGCCGCCCGCCAGCTCAATCTTTCGGCGCTGCACTTCGCGAATCTCGCGCAGGATCGCGGCTTCGGCTTCAAGGTACTGCTCCTCGGTCAGCGCGCCTTCATCAAGCTGGAGTTGCAGGGCGAGAAGCTGTTCTTTGAGCGGCGCATCATCGGTCCACTGCTCTTCAGCCACGCGACGCAACGTGCTCATGATGAAGTTGAAGCCCTTAAAGGGTGCCAGAAGAAGATCGTCAAGGAGAAACATAAAATTGCGGAACCTTGCTCCTGATGAGCGCTGATTGCACAAACGGATGCGCATTCCCGCTCAGCAGTCTTTCACCATAGCAGGGTCTAAGGTCCGGTTCAAATTCTCTGGTTCAGATGCAACCGCATATAACTTCTGCAAGTCCAGAGAGCAACGTGAGCTGGCGGCAACAGACGGACTCTGCCTTACATCTCATCGGCAGCCGCACTCTTGATTCGCGGCGGGGCACTTCTCGCGTGAAGATCACCATCTTTGGCCTGACAATTTCTTCCTCCTGGGGCAACGGTCATGCCACCCCGTACCGCGCCGTGATCAAGGCGCTTCATCGGATGGGGCACGAGGTTCACTTCTTCGAGAAAGATGTTCCATATTATCGCGCCCGCCGCGACTTTGATTCCGCTCCATACTTCCGCCTGCATCTTTTTGAGGAATGGTCCGAGGTACGCAGCACCGCGCTGAGCGAAGCAAGCGATTCCGATGTTGTGCTCACCGCCAGCTATCTTCCTGAAGGCCGCCAGATCAACGACGAAATGCTGAATCTGGGCCGACCGCTGAAGGTCTTTTACGATCTCGATACGCCGGTCACTCTGGCCGCATTGAGCGCCGGCACGGTTGATTACATCTCTTCCGAGCAACTTCCCGAGTTCGATCTCGTTCTCTCGTTCACCGGCGGGCCCATCCTTCCCGAACTCGAAAACCGTTACCGGGTCCATATGGCGCGCCCGCTCTACGGCTGTGTTGATCCCGACGATTATTTCCGGGTACAAGCGTCGCAGAATTTCCAATGCGATCTGAGCTACATGGGGACCTATGCGCCGGACCGGCAGGAGAAAGTTGATGCTCTCTTCCTCGAACCCGCGCGTCGCCACGAGGAAAGCCAATTCGTCCTTGCCGGTTCGCTCTATCCCTACGGCTGGCAATGGCCGGAAAACGTCCGTCGCATCGAGCACATCGCTCCGCACGATCATCCCCGGT
>DATEGH010000293.1:0-20844 GCA_035280185.1 Terriglobales bacterium | reverse complement strand
CGCGAATTCTATTTCTTGCGCTACGCGCAGGCCTGCGGCAGCAAGGACTTGATTTTGGTTGCTTTAGACGGCACGGCTGAAGCCGTGCCCTGACACTTGTTCTCGTTTGTGTGTGCGAGATCGGGCGAGGGCGAGGGCGCGTGCGGCGGGCTGGGGGATAACGAGGACGCCAAGAGATCTCTGGGACGGTTATCAGTAAATCTCCATCCCGCGCTGGACGTGGACGAAAGAAGAAGCCGCAAATTCATTAGTGACACGATCCATCGGGGGGAGTGGAAAAATCGCGTGGCTGACCCGTTTTCTCCGAGCCCTTTTTCCTGTCATTGGACACGAGACGTTTTGGTGATAATCTTCTGCTCGCTTTGGCAAAGAACACTCCAAACTGGGCAATGATCTCTATTGTGCTCGTCTGCCTTGCACAATCCGGCAACCCCTCGATTGGCCAGAAAGACGTTCACTCATGTCCCGCCCCCGAGGTGGTTAAAGACAAGAAATATCAACCCGGCCAGGTTTGGCGATACAAGACGCGGCAGGGCGAGGAGCGTTCCCGAATAACTGTCCTGAGAGTAGAAACGTTGCCAAAGGTGGGAATCATCGTACACGTCCGGGTGGATCGCGTAAGACTTCGAAACTGCGCGGGTGGACCAGAACCAGACAATTTTCAGCACATGCCTTTCACGAGGGATGCGTTGGAGCGTAGCGTCACAAAGCTGGAGAAGGACTCTGTCGAGATTTCCGACTTAAGCGGCTACGAGCAATGGCGGGCTGACTGCGGCGGCGTTTACACGATCACCGTAGCGGAAGCAATTAAGGTGGCGGATTATACGTTCAACAAGGGACTGGGCTGCGAACAGCCCAACGCCCCAAAGACTTCACGATAAGACTTTTACGCAGAGTGCAATCAAACATTTCTTTCGCGCTCCGCGCTGCTGCGCGCGAGCCTTCGGCAGAGCGGAATTACATGTTGTTTGCTCGTTTACGCGGCGCTGAAGACGCCGCTCTTCCACCAGTGCGGCTTCGGCGCGTTGCTTGCGGGGGGCGCGACTCCGTCGGCGCGCCGGCGAAGAGGCACAGGTTCGAGCCGAGGGAGTGTGCCGTCCCCTGAAGGGGACTCGGGAAATTTCGAATGTATTCCCGGCACTGCCGTGCCGGGCTACAGGTTGTTGCGTCCCTTCGGGACTGAAGTATGTTCTCGATTCAGCGCAGATGCCAACAGGAGAAAAAAATATTGTGCAAGAGATCGGGCGAGTGTGCGTGCGGCGGCTGGCGGATGACGAGGACGTCAGATATCTGGGGACGGTTGTCAGGACAGGTACATCCCGCGCTGGACGTGGATCAAGAAGAAGCCACAAATTCATCAGAGATACGAACCATCGGCGGGAGTGGAAAAATCGCGTGGTTCAGGCTGGCCTCCCTTCTCACAGGAACGTTGTCTGTCTCGATTAGCCTCGGATTGCCCGAATTTACAGAAGCATAAACATGGCACTTCGGTTTGCGGCTGCGTCGAATAGCGCAAATTTGGCTGTGTTACGCTTTCAAGAATGCATGCGACACGTTTAGATACTGTTGACAGGATCTACATTGATCCCAGTGTAATCACGACGACACTGCGCGTATTGCAGGTGTTCGGTGCTCAAGGTTGCGAAGGAATGGTTCTCTGGGTCGGCGAACTGACTGAGGGAAGCGCGCATATTACACGCGCCGTAGTTCCTCTTCAGCGGCCTATAAAGAGCGAGGACGGTGTGGGATATTTCATCGAATCGCAAACTCTTTTTGAGCTCAATCAAAAGCTATCTGAAACAGGTTTACGTCTAATCGCGCAAGTTCACAGTCATCCTGGAGAGGCATATCATTCAGCGGCAGATGACCGCTATGCCATTGTGACCTCCGAGGGCGGGCTGTCGCTTGTAGTTCCCGATTTTGGCAGGGCCCCGGCAGATCCAACGATGTGGGCGGTCTACAGACTAAACAAAGGCTCATGGAGAGAACTAGAGGCGTCAGAGGCGCGTTCTCTGTTGAGTGTCGGAGCGTCCGCATGAGTGTTGAGGCAATTCAGCTCAGGAACTTTCGCGGCTTCAAAGAAGTTAGCCTCCAGTTGAAGCCACTTACGGTGTTACTCGGCCCAAACAGTTCGGGAAAATCATCATTCGGGCATGCGCTGGCGGCAGCAGCTCATTGTCAACGCCGGGATGCCGGCAGTCAGCGACCCACGCTAACCCCTGTTAACGATTCAGATGAATGGCCTGTTGATCTCGGAACGCTTCAGACGCTCCGGACTGAAGGGGAATCCGGACGAGCTTACATCGGTCTTCAGACACAAAGCGGGTTTGTTGAGATGGGGTTCGGAGACTTAGAGTCAGAGCCAAGCAGTCTCATTCTCAGCTATTTATCGCACCCGTTTAGTGTCAGTTCCGATCGAAGTGATGTGATGACGATCGATAATGCTCCTGTTTCCAAAAATATCACTGTAACCAGAGATAAACACAATGAGAGTACATGGTGGGACGAAGCCACGCAGCAACAAGCCGCCGTTGTTCTTGATGGTCTGTTAGTCAGATCCATGCAGCACTTTAGCGCGACGTATTTTCGTCCTGGGAAAGTCCAAGAGGAACTCAGACATTCTTTGGCAAACCTGAGCTACTTGAGGGGAACTCGGAAAAGGCCCGCGCGCGGTTACGAAGTGAGGACCGGCCGCTGGCAGCCGATTGGCTATGCTGGCGAATGGACACCTACAATGTTGCATGGACGAAAGACTGATCCGGTTTCTTACCGCAACCCACCGCCAGTACCGACAAGAGTCGATCAAGCCAAGGAATTTCTCGATCAGAGCTGGAAACCAGACTCCCGAGAACTATCGCAGGCTGTGGCATTTTGGTTGGTTCAATTGGGGTTAGCAGAAGCGATAGAGACCGTGCTTTCAGATGACAAACAGTTTGTGCGAGTTCTCGTCACTCTTCCTGGACAAAGACCACATAACCTTAGCGACGTCGGATTTGGAGTGAGTCAGGTGCTTCCAGTTCTTACTGCTGGTCTCATGCAAGCTCCGGGCAGTCTTTTTGTGGTTGACCTTCCGGAAGCACACCTTCACCCCGCACCACAGGCTAGGCTTGCGGACTTCTTTTGCTCCATGGCGCTCTCCGGACAAAACGTCCTTGTTGAGACCCACTCAGAGATGCTCTTCAATTGGTTGCGATTACGCGCGGAGCAAAATGAAGAATTGAGCAAACAGATCGCTGTTTACTTTATTGATCGTCCTTCGCGCGATGGACGTTGCGCCAAACCCGAGTTGGTAGGCCTCACGGGAAATGCCCAGCTGCGTTGGCCTGTTGGGTTCTTCGAGGAGGCTTGGGATATTGAATCGCGAACGAAGATGATACGTGACGCACGGAGCTTCACAGCCAAATGATTCGTGCTTTGCTGGATCATCCATGGAGCGTTGAGAATGTCCTCGAACCAGAATCCGTTTTGAAGCGGTTCAATGACTGGATTCGGTCGCATCAACTCGTTGAACCCGTAGCATTCATTGATGAAGAGCGATACGAGCTTCTTAAGCAGCAAGCAGCGCATACACATGCCAATGCTCGCATGATCTTCACAATTCTCCCGTCTTATGTGGCACGCCGTTCAGATGCCGCTCTAGCAGAACCTTTGCATTGGCCCAACGACCTTCCGGATTCTTGGAAACGGGCGTTGCGCGAAGCTCTAGGTGATCTTGTTGACTGGAGAAATCCCCAGATTGTCACGTTTGCATGCCGGAGGGATGCTTGGCCCAATACTGATCAGCTTCAAATCGTAATCGCCGAGAAGGAGCGGCCGGAACAACGAGTTTTTGCAATTTTGGAAGATTATGAGCAACACCGTTATGCGATGTCCGATTTCGATCCCTGGGATCTTGAACGCTGCCACTTGCCGCCCAATCCGAACCGGCTAAACCAGTTCCGCTGTCGGTTACCAAAGCATCCTGAACTGGAAGGGCTGACGTTCGATAAGCTACAAAAGCGCATTACAGAGCTCCAGAAGAATGGCTGGCGTTTCCGAATAGGTGGACTGGACCGCTATTATTTCTTTCCCCGAGAAGACTGGAATCTCGCAGAGATCAAAAGAGAAGATTGGAGAGACGCCTGCAAAACGTTTCCCAGGGACAGTGCTGCCCAGAACAAGGGCTCCGGTCCCGTTGACTATTGGAATCGCGTATGGGTTTGGGATCGGCAGAAGCACACTCATTGGGATGTGCAGTTCCCTACCGGCGATAGGAATCAAAGACCGAAGTACTGCGTAATCAGCCATACGGGCGAGTTGATTAATGATCCAGATGGGATTTGTGCTCCCACTTATCGCGGTAGATGAGCTGGTAATCACGATCCCCGCAGATACATCCTCTCTCGCGGGACCGTGGTTTTGGCCAAACATCGGGAGGGGGGCGGAGTATGTTATCCCAAGAAATAAGTGGTTCGTCTTGCGATATCGCGCTGAGGTTCGGATCGGTGCGTTTCACCAACTCAGCTGCCATCAGAATCCCGGCCAGTGCAGATTGGTGTGCCAGAGGCACAGTTTCAACTCTCCTGCTAACCGGTAAGCTTATCGGGACCGCGCCGCATACCACATCTGTGTACAAGTCTCCCAGTGATTTCCCCTTCCAGGGGGTCAAATCCTCCCGACTTACGCCCAGCTTTTTAGCGGCGCTTGCAATGTCCTCGTCGGACAGTGGCAATCGGGTTACCCATAGCATGGCAGCGCGATCAGACGTAAGCCCCAAAGCACGCGCTGCCTGCTCAGTTTGGGACAACCCCTCTCCGTGCGGTTGATACAAGCAGGCAAGACAAGCGGCTTCGCGAGAGAGTACATGCCACGACGCTCCCAGGGCCTGTTCGCCGGTCCAGCCATTCACGATTAAGCGCGGTAGTAGAGCTTGAGAGGCCCGGCGAGATGGGATGTTGTCGACCGAAATGCAAACGTTGGGATGTTTGATGCCCTGTTGCTCACCTGCGTATTCCTCTAAACTCCCGGTTGTCGTCGCTACTTCGAATAGGGACTCAGCAAGCTCCCGCTGTCCTATGACAACCTTCTCAAGATTCCGATTTGCGTCGTCCAGGGTTCCCAGCACGTAACGCTGCAGGTTTGAGAGCTCGAGTCTCTCATTGTCGAGCAAGGTTATCCGTCCGGTGCGCTTTTTATCTCGGGCGAGAGCCCACAACCCTGCATTGCCAACTGCCCCGACAGCTACGAATAGCAGATCACCTAGGCTGGATGAGCTCAGTTCTCTATCCGCGCCCAACGATGGATCAAAGTTCAAAAGTGAAACGGAAAAATTGCTTCCCTGCGATTCGGCTAAGAACACTCGACGGAAGACCTCAGCCGTGGCAAAGGTCGCCGCCGCCCCCGCAGCGTAGGGGTTGGGAGGTCCGCTTCCAAGATAGTTGTTGTGATTGAGTCGCGCTACCCAGCCGCTAGCGCTGGGTCTCAGTGCCGCGCCTCCGTGCACCGGGCCGACTGCGATTGTAAGATCAGGGTGCGATCCTGAAACGATCTCGATGGCAGGGTTGATTGCTTGTGCAACTGATTTCAGTTTTGTTGCATGCTGCTCTGGACCGGAGATCGCTATTGTGGGATACAGTCTGGCAATGAGATTAGCCGTGAGTTCTGCGATCCAAACATCATTCTGCGAAAGCCTTGATGCGACCCTAATACCGACTACTACGCCACGCAGCGCAGTTTCGAGATCATCGCGGGATACAGAAAGGTGCCCGCCGAGCGCTGAATAGATCCTGTCGAAAAATGGTGCAAGAGCCATCTATGGCTTTTCCTGGCCCATCCACTGCACTTGGGCTCCATTCTCTTGGACAATCAGCATGGGACGAGGAATATCAATCGCAACTCGCCATAGCGACATTACTATTGAAAACAAATTGACGCTCTCACGGTAGAGTAGCCATTCATCACCCGAGTGTTGGGGGTGAGCGTGGTATTCTCGGATGCCACGGAGACAAAGAAACGGTTTGTGGGTAACAGGGTGATCATCGAGCAGTACAATCTGACCTTTGCGATGCTGATCATATTGAAGAGCACGAAACATCGTGTTGTATTGCAATGGTGCGTCGGTCCAAGGATCACGAAACTCAAGTCCTGGAGCGTCGAGATCGTATGTTGAAAGATCAAACCTTGCTTTGAATGCTCGGGCTGAAACGCTTGGAACTTCGATTGCCACGCGCGCTCCAGCAGGGACAAACAGTAGCCCTTGTTGAGTAACTGGAATCACACCACCCATGGGGTTGCTTGGCACGAAGAGCAAGTCAATGAATGGATGCGCAGTAGAGCCCAACAAGAGGATTCCACGCCTTTCCAACTCAAGTCTCTGCTCGATTAGCCGAGCGAGCTCACGGTCATACTTCAGCCGGTTGACAGCTGGATCGAGCCGCATCAGATTCGGGCAGCGCCTCCCGCCCCCACCGCGAGACTTAAGAACAAGCGCGTTTCGTTCGTGAAACCGAAGTCTTTGATCTGACGCTGAGTTTCAAGGAGGACACCATTCGCATCTCTGACCTGCCAGTCAGAAGCAGGTCGTCCTGTGTTTCCGCTTTTCTCCAAAGCTCTGGCAACTGCTGAACCCAGCGGTTCATTCAGATTTACCTCCAGTTTGAAATTTGCGCCGTTGATAATAAAGATCAGCTCAATTTTATTCTCGTGTCCTGCCACGTCTTTTCCCCTCAAGAAGCACTAAGTTCTCTGCCTTTATTGTGTTACCTCGTCTATTAATTTTTGGCAAGCCGGAAAGTCCGCTTGCAAACTCGGGGCGGGTTACTTTTTCATTAATACCTGTCTCGGTAATGGCCTGGTTTCAGACGGGTGACTGTCCTGTTTCCGCCAGAGAAACTGTACCATTTTCGCCGTTGCTTTGGCGAATAAAAAGGAGCAAAATAGGGTTGATATGAAGGGCTGTTGGCTGTTGGCTCTTGGTATCGCTGAATCTTGTATGAACTGGGCGTTCTGCCCAGGGTGGCGCGAGGTCGCTCCCGGACGAGCTCCGGAAGGATCGAGAGGCCGCGAAACAATCCGAACAAAAGGACCACCACGATGTCGGCCAAGCAATTAGCAGTTGGCAATTGGCAATTAGCAAAACCGAGAGTCAAGAAAACCTTACCGCGGATTAACGCAGATGAGCGCGGATTGGCCCGGCACAGGTTGGGTTCCTCGATGGGGCTGGCACAATTTCTTGGGTTGAGTGGGATGGACTGGGATGAAAGGCGGGGGGAGGGAAGGCATCGGGTGATCGGGAGATCGGGTGATCGGGTGATTGAAAAAGCAAAAACCGGAACCGCAGAGGCCCCCTATCGCCTCCTGATCCCAAGATCTAAAGGAGTTAGGGTGTCAGATCCCAAGCAATTGGCAGATGGCAATTGGCAATTAGCAAAACCGAAGATCAGGAAAACCGTACCGCTGATTAACGGGGATGATCCTGATCGGGACAAGGCCGAAACCGAACACCAGAACCTTTTAACCACAAAGGACACGAAGAAACACGAAGGATCGGTGAAGGAGATCACGATGAGGCGCTGGATATCCACCAGATCGGCGTGGTTGAAAACCACCAGCACCAGCCGGGGGGAAGAGACGGATGGCGGCAAACTATTGAAAACAGAGCTTCCTGAGACCGCAGGATGTTGGCATGAGGGTTGCATCACCTTAGGCAGGGGTTGAAGTCTTAAGTTTACGGTCTGGGGAGGCTGTATGACGGTGACACCAAAAACCTTTGAAACACAGAGGAACGGAGTAAGCGGAGGATTGGGTGAGGTGAGATCGGGTAATCGGGCAATCGGGGAATCGGGGAATTGGAAAGACAAAGGCAACACCTTACCGCAGATTAACGCTGATGATCGCGGATCGGAGACGGCTGGAATGCGAAAAGGTAATGGGCGCATCACGAGGACTAGTTTCGTCTACGCGGTGATGCTGGCGGTGGCGTTGTTTGGGTTGACGGCGTTTGCGCATGCGGACGATGACGACGATTCCGGGCGCACAACAAATGCCCCGGCGCCGGATGTAGCGCGCGTGAGCCTGATCCATGGCGATGTTTCCATGCAGCGCGGCGATTCAGGCGACTGGGTGGCTGCCACGATCAACACGCCGCTGATACGCGGTGACGCGGTGGCCACGGGCGACAGGTCTCGGACGGAGGTGCAGCTCGACTATGCCGACATTCTGCGGCTTTCGTCGCAGAGCCAGGCCAAGATTGCCGATCTGACGCGCACGCGCATTCAGGTACAGATCTCGGCCGGGTACGCCTACTACAGCGTGTTCAAAGGCACGGAGGCGGATTCAGAAATCGATACGCCGAATGTGGCGGTGCGTCCGCTGAAGCCGGGAAGGTATCGCGTGCAGGTGAACTCGGAGTCTGAGACGGACGTGATTGTCCGCGATGGCGAAGCCGAGCTGAGCACGCCGCAGGGCAGCACCACGCTCAAGAAAGGCGAGCGCGCGGTGATTCGCGGGACCGACAATCCGGAGTACAAGGTGGAAGATGCTCCGCCGAAGGATGATTGGGACCGCTTCAATCGCGATCGGGATGACACCATCCGCGATGCGCAGAGCTATCGGCATACGAACGCCTACTACACCGGCTCGCAGGACCTGGATGGTTACGGGCGATGGATTTACGTTCCGGGCTATGGCAACGTTTGGCAGCCGTACGATCAGCCGGCAGCGTGGGCGCCCTATCAGGTTGGGCGCTGGGTGTGGGAGCCATATTACGGATGGACCTGGGTTTCATACGAGCCGTGGGGATGGGCGCCGTATCACTATGGTCGGTGGTTTTACTGGCAGAGTGGCTGGGTGTGGTGGCCGGGACCGGTGATTGTGGGCTACAGGCCGCTGTGGTCGCCGGCGTTTGTGACGTTTATTGGGTTCGGACGCGGCAGCAGCTTTGCTTTCGGGTTCGGCTCCATTGGCTGGATTCCATGCGGGCCGTTTGACAATTTCTATCCGTGGTACGGGCGGGGCTTCAATCGCGTGAACGTGGTGAATATCACAAACGTGACCAATATTACGAATGTGACGAATATCACGAACGTGAACAACCGCTACTACATCCGTCCGCTGGGCGTGCGGGGAAGGCAGCCGTTTATTTCCAACGTGAATCTGGCGATGCGGAATCCGCATGTGCGCGGCGGCATCAGCGGCGTGCGAGCGGAAGACTTTGGCCGCGGCAACGTGAAGGTCGCACGGCTGGATTTGAAAGACGGCGACCTGCGCGACTCGCGCATGGTGAGAGGCAATCTTCCGGTGGTGCCGACGCGGGAGAGTTTGCGTCCGGGACGCGGCGATGAGCCGGTGCGGATGAGGACAGAGCCCGGGGCGGGGGGCCGCTTTTACACGCGGCGTCAGCCTCCGGCGGCGCTGCCTTCATTCCACGATCAGGTGGATCGGGTGCAGCAGGTGGTGGCGCATACTCAGCCGGCGCGCGTGCCGATGCAGGGCAGCCCAGGCGGGGACTCTCGCGGCTTCCACACGCAACCGACTGAGATTGGCAGAGATGGCGGAGCGAACGATCGCAGCTTCCATACTCAGCCAACGATGATTGGCAGAGACGCCGGTTCAACTGACACCGCGCATACGCACCCTGCGAGAGTGGGTCGCGTTGATGGCGGGAACAAGGCATCGGGGATTGATCGCGAGCGGAACTCTGGCGACCGCAATTGGCGAGGATTCGGCAACGGTAATGGCGGGCGGCAGGAAGCTTCAGCATCTGGTCCGCAGCAGAAAGACGGTAACGCATCACCGACTCCGGAGCGAAACGGCAACGCGTCGCCTACTCCGGAACGCAACGATCACACCGGCTGGACGAAGTTTTCGCCGCGGCCCGAACGCAGCGATTCGGGACGCGGGCAACAGCCTTCTTCCGGCAATAACGACCGCGGGCCGAGAGTGGATCGCTCGGGACCAGCGCAGTCGCAGCGGCAGGATAACGGTTCAGGCGAGGATCGCAGCGGGTTCCATCGCTTCCCGTCAGGCCAGGACCGTAACGCGCAGCCTTCGCCTGGTCCGCGCAGCAGCGACAGCGGTGGCTGGCAGCGCTTTCCGGCCAATGGCGATCGCGGTTCGCGAGGAAATGATTCAGCAGGGCGTGAAAATGACCGGGGCAACGACAGATTGGGCGGGAAGCCTCGGCTGGATCTGGACAAGCCGATAGTGACGCCGCGCACGCCCGACCGTGGCCGTGAGCCGTCGCGCGGGCCGGATGTACACGACAGGCCGGGGAACTTCCCATCGCGCGAGCCGTCGCGTGGGCCGGAGATTCATGACAGGCCGGGAAATTTCCCGTCACCTTCTCCTTCGCGCGGGCCGGAGATTCGCGGAGGCGGAGATCGGGGTGGTTCGCGCGGGATGCCTTCTGGTGGAAGCAGCCAGGGTGGAGGAAATCGCGGAGGAAATCAACGGAGCGGAGGCGATCAGGGTGGTGATAAAGGATCGCGGAATAATTCCGGTCCGCATTACCGCTAACTGTTCTTCATGCAGCAGAGTGCAAACGCAAAAAGAGCGGCGGGAGAGCAAGCCCGCCGCGCCTTTTACTCTGGAGGAAGATGCTACCAGACACCCTTGTCGCTGCCGGTGATTCTGTACGCGACGGCCGCAGCCGATGCCAGCGGAGGCAGCAGGCTGAGCCGCAGAGTTGCCGGAACGTCGCCGCGAAACGCCGTCTGGGTAAGCTGGCGCGTGTAGAGCTTGGCGCCGTAAGGCATCAGAGGCATGCGGAGAAAACGCTCTTTGGTGTGCAATTTGTCGCCATCAACGGCGGCCGCCGCGACCACTTGCACCGGCAGGTCGAGGCCGGTTCCGCGATACTGCTTCATGTAGTCGGAAACGATCTTGAGGAAGCTGGCAACGCCAGGCCAGATTCCCGCCGCTTGGGCGCCGCTGCGCAGCTCGGCGTAGTTCAGCTTGCCGGATTCGACGATGGCCGCTGCGTTCAGAATGTCGCAAACGCGGAAATAAAAATGGCGATACATACGTTGGAGCGTGGCGGCGTAGATGCGCTCTTCCAGCGCGGGAGCAAAGAAGGAATGTCCGCCAGCCTGCATGATCACGCGACGGCGAATAAATCGTTGTGCCAGCCCGATGTGCTCGCCGGTCTGGCCGAGCCGGTTGATGTGCGATTCGATGGCCTCGCGCAATCCGGGCAGAGCGAAGTTCCACTTGTTGGCCAGGCGGTCGCCCCAGCTTCGCGGCTCAATATGCGCGCGGAACTGGCTGGTCATGACCTCGACAACTCTTTTGGTTTCGCCGATCACCACCAGATCCAGGTCATTGCCCAGATCGGGAAGATGGTCGAGCGTCTTCATGACTACGGTCTTGCAGTCGGCCTGCTCCAGCGCGTTGCAAACCTGTTCGAGATGAGCCAGCGCGTTGGCGATACGCTCGCGCTCGCCGGCAAGCACGCTCACCGCCCAGGCTTGGAGCTCCGAGTGGCCGAGGTTAGCGGCGACGCGGCTGATCACCTCAAACGCACGGACGACAACGTGGTTGGAATCGGCGAGCTCGAGAAAATCCTTGCGCTGCTCCGGCGTGAGCGAGAGCAGAAGCGGAAACACGTCCGCGGCGGCTGTGGGCTTGAGGGTGAGACGCAGAAACGCGTCAATATATTGCTGTTCTCCTTGAATCGCGTGGGCCATAGCAGGAAGGGAGTCTCCGTAACGTGGTAACAGACATTTAGGATGAGAGCTGATGGGAAGAGGGTTGCAGAGGTGAGACGAGATAGCCAATCGCCGGAATCGCCGGAAGTGCCAAAGAGTGAAAATTGAAGAGCTTATTGCACCTGCGATTTTCAATTTGGATTCTTTGGCAATTTTGGCACTTCTGGCAATTTGGCTCATCTTTGCGTCCTTTGCGATTAAAGACTTGAAATGTCGGGTCCAGCACTGCTGTCTTATAATCGCCAGTTCCCCTGGGAGCGGACACTTGGCCTACAGCGACCTAAAAGACTGGATCTCTGCGCTGGATCGCGCGGGCGAGCTCAAGCGCATACGTGCGGAAGTGGATCCTATTCTGGAGATTGCCGAAATTACCGACCGCGTATCGAAGGGCGCTGTAAAAAAGTATGGACGGCCGGGCGGCCCTGCGCTGCTGTTTGAAAATGTGAAAGGCGGCAATGGTGTTCCGGTGCTCATCAACCAGTTTGGCTCGGAGCGCCGCATGCAGATGGCGCTGGGCGTGGACCGACTCGACGAGATCCCAGAGCGCATCCGGCAGTTGCTCAATATGAAATCTCCGGAAGGATTTCTGGAGAAGATGAAGATGCTGCCCATGCTGGCCGATATCGGCAAACTTTTTCCGCGCGTGGTCCAGACGGGTCCGTGCAAAGAGGTCATCAAGAAAAAAGATTTCTCCCTGCTGGATTTTCCCGTTCTCCAGTGCTGGCCCAAGGATGCGGGCCGCTTTATTACTTTGCCGTGCGTGATCACACGCGATCCGCGGACGGGCAAGCGCAACGTGGGAATGTATCGCATGCAGATTTATGACGCGACCAGCGCGGGCATGCACTGGCAGCGGCAGAAGGTTGCGGCAGAGCACTATCGCGACATGCTGCGGATGGGAGCGGCCGCGGGAAGTGATGCTGCGCGGGCCGGTGTTTCGGTGATGGCGCGATCCGGCGGAGGATCAATTCTGGCGGAAGGCGAGCGGCCCAGCGGCAAGTTGGAAGTGGCAGTTGCTATCGGCACCGAACCTGCTCTCACGTTTTCGGCGATAGTGCCCGCGCCGCCGGAGGTGGAAGAGTTCATCATCGCCGGCTTCCTGCGGCAGAAGCCGGTCGAACTGGTGAAATGCGAGACCGTGGATCTGGAGGTGCCTGCCTCGGCCGAGATCGTGCTGGAAGGCTATGTCAAGCTGGAGGAGCTTCGCACGGAAGGCCCATTCGGCGACCACACCGGATTTTATTCGCTGGAAGATCAGTACCCCGTGTTTCACGTTACCTGCATCACGCATCGCAAGAACCCGATCTACGCCACAACCATCGTCGGCAAGCCGCCCATGGAAGATGCCTGGATGGGGAAAGCGGTGGAACGCATCTTTCTGCCGCTCATGAAGCTCACGCTGCCGGAGATCGTGGACGTGAATCTACCGGTAGAAGGCCAGTTCCATAACCTGATGGTCGTCTCGATCCGCAAATCGTATCCAGGGCACGCGCGCAAAGTGATGAATGGAATCTGGGCGCTTGGCCAGGCCATGTTTACCAAGTGCATCATCGTGGTGGATGAGGACGTGAACGTGCAGGACATTCCGGAAGTGGTGCTGAAGGTGACCAATAACATTGATCCGGAACGCGACATTCAATTCACGCTCGGCCCAGTGGATTCGCTCGATCACTCCGCACGGCTGCCGAACTTCGGATCGAAAATGGGCATTGATGCCACGCGGAAATGGCCGGCGGAAGGATTTACACGCCCGTGGCCGGATGAGATTCTGATGGACGAGAAGACCAAGGCGCAGGTGGACCGAAGATGGAAGGAGCTGGGGATTGAGTGATTCTTCGCCGCAAACGAAGGCAGATAAACGCGAGATCGAAAGAGTCGGGCCGCGAACGACGCGAAAGAAACGAACAAGATCACAATTGGAGTTCGGAAGTGAAAAACCTTTTTCCAGCTATCGCCACCGATCTCGGCCGCACCGTCGCTGAAGCCAAGCCGATGCTGTTGAAGCTCACGAATGCCGATACGTCGCTGCGTCCGCAGCCAAAGAAATGGTCGAAGAAGGAGATTCTGGGCCATCTGCTTGATTCGGCGTCAAACAACCATCAACGCTTTGTGCGTGCGGCGATGCAGGGAGAGCTCACGTTTCCGGGGTACGAACAGGATGTACTCGTAGATTTGCAACATTTCAGTGAGATGGACTGGGGATTCCTGGTGGACTTCTGGGCCGGTTACAACCGTTATCTCGCCCACATTATTTCCGTGCTGCCGGCCAAGGCCGCGACTGTCACCTGCCACATCGGGCAGAACGCTCCCGTGACGCTGGAGTGGATCGCGCAGGACTACGTCGCTCATCTCAAGCACCATCTGAATCAGATTCTGGGAAACAAGTTTGAGACGAACTACGGCAAAACGGCGTAAAGACCGTAACCACAAAGGGCATGAAGGAACAAATTAAAAACCACGCATGCTGCATCTCTGCTCCTCAAATCCGCGATTATCAGCGTTAATCTGCGGTAAGGTGTTCCGTCCTAGGCATCATTCCAAACCCCCAGACGGCCATTTATACTGACTGCATGTCCATCATTCGCGATATTGCCGGGATTGCCAAAGGAATGTCCGTGACCTTTCGGGAGATGTTTGCTCCCACGGTGGTCGAAAATTATCCCGATGGCAAGGGCCCGATGAAGGGCGCGGTGTTCCAGGAACGATTCCGCGGATTGCACGTGCTTCAGCGCGATGAGAATGGATTGGAAAAATGCGTGGCCTGTTTCCTCTGCGCGGCGGCATGTCCGGCAAATTGCATTTACATTGAAGCCGCGGAAAACACAGCGGAAAACCGCATCAGCGGCGCTGAGCGCTACGCCAAGGTCTACAACATTGACTACAACCGCTGCATCTTCTGCGGCTACTGCGTCGAGGCCTGCCCCACTGACGCCATCACTCACGGACACGGATTTGAGCTGGCAACCTACAACGCCAGCAATCTGGTCTATCGCAAGGAGCAGCTCCTGGCGCCATATCCACCGGTGCGCATTCAGGAAGCTGCAGCCGTGCACGCGGACCTGCCCAGCGCAGAACAGAAACATCCATAAGATCGGGTGATCGGGAGATCTGGTGATCTGAACCGGCCGGTGAGTGTAACCACGTTTGTCTTCGTGATTCGGAATAAGAGACTGTTTGTGTCTTTGTTGCCGAATCAACTTGAGCGCTAGATGACCACATACCAGATGAGCCGATTTAATTAACCGATCACCCGATGAACCGATCTCCCGATCACCCGATGGTTCATGGTTTCTGCGTCGGCCTCATCACCAGTTCGCTCACAAACGATTGCGGTGATTGCGTCACCAGCATGGCGACGGCGTGGGCTACATCTTCGGGTTGCAGCATTTTGCGCGGATCTTTTCCTGCGTGCGGCGAGAGTTCGGTATGAGTGGATCCGGGGCAGACTATAGCAACACGTATGTTCTGTCCGCGCAACTCCTCTGCTACGGAATAGGAGAGACCATTCAGGCCCCACTTGGAAGCGGCATAAGCGGCTCCATTCGGCAAGGCATTTTTTCCGGCGATGGAAGAGATGTTGATGATGTGTCCTCCGCCTGCCGCAAGCAGCAGCGGAACGAAAGCACGGGTCATGTAGAACACTCCGCGCAAATTGGTGTTCAGCACTGCGTCCCATTGTTCGAGCGGAAGCTTGTGCAGCGGGCCGCCGAAGCCGCCAATGCCGGCATTGTTCACCAGAACATTGACCTTTCTGAATCTCTGCTTCACCTGATCGGCAAGAGAGGAAACGGAGTTCCATTCGGCGACGTCGCACGACATAGCTTCGCACTGCCCGCCACGATTGGAAATTTCCCGTACCGTCTTCTCCAGCGTTGCAGTGGTTCGTCCGCAGATGATGACGGCAGCGCCAAGTTCGGCCAACTGCTCTGCGATGGCGGCTCCAATTCCGCGTCCGCCGCCGGTTACGAGCGCTATTTTGTTCTTAAGATCGTTCACTCGCATCTCCTTTCCGGAACTTTTTCTTCGTTGCGGTGTCCTAATTGTTAAACGATCTACGCCGGAGTAACGATCAGCAGATACTTTGCATCTCAGGAGTAAACTGCCCAATCAGGACGCGCTTGCAAAAAACAGGGGTGCGTCTTTTATAATCCGTGCCTCAGGTTTTCAGATTAATACGGCAGACCAGGTAAAGAGCAGCCGAGTTCGGTTGTGTGCCGGACAGAATAATCGGCAGCGATGGAGTGAAGGAGCGATTTGAAATGAAAAAAGTGCTTGTCACGTTTGTGCTTGCGCTGACGACTTGCGCGCTGGCGCAGGGAAACACGCAGCAGCAGCCCCCCGCGCAGCAGCCTTCCGGGCAACAACCTTCCGCCCAGCAGCCACCGCAGCCCGGCGCAGAGCCCTCACAGGCGAATATTCCCACCAGCCAGAAAGTCATCAAGGACCCGGCCGAGTACAACGCCTATATCACCGCGCTGAATACCCAGGATCCTGGACAGAAAGCGGCCGCCATGGAGGCGTTCGTTAAGCAGTATCCAAACAGCGTGGTCAAGCTGGAAGCTCTGGAGCAGGCCATGGCCGCGTATCAACAGGTGCAGAATCCTGCCAAGGTGGAAGAGATCGCCACGCAAATCCGGCAGATTGATCCCAACAATGTGCGCGCTCTCGCCATCATCACTGCCATTAAGCAGGCGCAGAACCCTTCCACTCCCCAGCAGTTCACTGATTTGCGCCAGTTGGGTGAGCAGGGGCTCAAGGCATTGCCGAGCTGGCCCAAGCCCACGGGAATGTCGGATGCCGATTACGACAAGTTCAAAACGCAAATGGAAGGAATCTTTGCCGGCGCCGCAGCATTTGGCGCGGTGAAGACCAACGACTACGCAGCCGCCCAGCAATATTACGAGCAGGCCCTCAAAGCCGAGCCCACGAATTTGACCAATCTCTATTGGTTCGCAGTCGCCAAGCTCGAAAGCAAGCCCATGGATCTCACCGGCTTCTGGTATGGCGCGCACGCCATCGCTCTGGCCCAGGCGCAGAACCCGCCCAATACGGCTGCGGCTAACAGCATGAAGCCCTATCTCACCTCGAAGTACCAGCGCTATCACGGCGGCATTGATGGTTGGGACCAGATCGTGGCCTCCGCCGCTCAGGGCACCGCCCCTCCGGCTGGATTCACCGTCAAGCCTGCTCCTACGCTTTGCGATCTCGCTGCCAATGCCGTGCAGCAGAACGGCGCGGAAGGCCTATCGTTCGCGGACCGCGAAACAATCTTGAGCTGTCGTGATAAGTCTCCGGCCAACAAGACCGCCGCCGATGCTGTCTGGCAGAACCTGCAAACGTTGCAGAAGAACGGCGAAGCCAAGCTGAAGATCCCGGCGGTGAAAATTATTGCTGTGCCGGATAACAACACGTTGCAGGTCGCCGTGAGCGAGGACAATCAGAAGGCCAACAAAGCCGATATGAAAGTGGAAATGGAGAAGCCGATGACCAAGCTTCCTGCGGTCGGCTCCATGACCGACATTATCGGCGTGATCTCTGACTACACGCCCGATCCGTTCATGTTCACCATGACCAAGGGCGCACTGCCAACCAAAGCTCCGGCAAAGAGAGCGCCGGCGCGGCGGAGAACTCGCAGGCACTAATTCGGCAACGCGATTGGATAAAAGAGGCAGCCTGTGAGGGCTGCCTCTTCTATTCTCCCAGCATGATGCGCTCGATGGATTGTGCTCTGCCCGTGTTCTCGTCACAGGTGATCAGCGCTGCGCAGAACCTCGGGTCGCCTTTGGCTGCTTCGAATCGCACCGGCAATCCGGTAAGAAATTTCTGCACGATTTGATCTTTGTCCACGCCGATCACGCTGTCATAAGGGCCGCTCATTCCAACGTCGGTTTGATATGCCGTGCCTTTGGGCAGCACGCGATTGTCCGCCGTAGGAACGTGCGTATGCGTTCCCAGCACGGCGGTGACACGGCCATCCAGGTACCAGCCCAGCGCGATCTTTTCCGAAGTCGCCTCGGCGTGAAAGTCCACAAGAATCACCCGGCTCTTGATCTGCTCCAGCAGCGCGTCGGCTTTGCGAAAAGGATCGTCATTGTCTTGCATAAAGACCCGGCCCTGCAGATTGACGACGGCGTACTTCTGCCCGCGGCCAGTTACGCCTTCGTACCACCCGATTCCCGGAACGCCTTCGGAAAAGTTGGCCGGCCGCAGCACGCGGCGCGCGCGCCCCGTCGGATCGCCGTTCACAGAGTTGAAATATTCGATGATCTCGCGCTTGTCCCAGACGTGGTTCCCGGTGGTCAGTACCTCGCAGCCCAGATCGAACAATTCCTCGGCGATGGCGGGCGTGACTCCAAAACCGCCGGCGGAGTTCTCCGCGTTGGCGACAATCAGATCAACCTTGTTGCGCTCCACCACGTGGCCGAGGTGCTCGCGCACAATGCGGCGTCCTGCGCTGCCGAAGATGTCGCCGATAAAAAGGATCTGCATACCTGAACCTTTGATGCTAAACGAAAACTCGCGCCCTTGACTGCGGAAAACCTTGAAACACAGAGGAACCGAGCCACCCCAGCAAGCGCAAAAACCGCGCTCGCCAGGTCCCCGGTGGAGGGACCGGAGGAACGAGGGAGAATATCCAGTTTTTATGTACCGGCTAGGTCTGGCTCCTTACTCATTCCGCCAATTGCACCGTATCCAGAAAGTCATAATTGCCCGGCGGGTTCAGTTGCAGGTCCTTCACGCGGCGGGAGTGTACGACCACGTTATCGAAGTACCAAAGGTCAATGTAAGGCAGGTCGCGCGCGAGGATTTGCTGTACGCGCGCGTAAATTTCCTTGCGGCGCTGCTGGTCCACGGTGGTGCGACCTTCATCAATCAATCGGTCCATTTCCGGGTTCGAGTAGTAGCCGCGGTTCGCGTGCTTGGGCGGGAAGCTGGACGAGTGAAAAGCATAATAAAAAATGTCCGGGTCTTCGTTTCCTCCGATCCAGCGCAGGGAATAGAGCTGGAACGATCCCCGCTCCACGTCAGAGTAAAACGTTGCGAACTCAAAGGTCCTGATATCCAGCGCGATTCCGACTTTGCGAAGCTGCTGTTGTAGCACTGCGGCCATCAGGCGCGTGGTTTCTTCTGTCGAGGTCTTCATCTCCAGGTGGAATCGCACGCCGTCGCGACCGCGGGGATAGCCCGCGGCGTCGAGCATGGCGTTCGCTTTGGCTGGATCGTAATCGTAATGCGGAACGTCATCGGAGTAGGCCCAATGCTGCGGCGGAAGCACGCTGTCCGCCAGCCGTCCCTGATCGCCAAAGAGGTAACGCAGCATGGGTCCGCGATCAATCGCATGCGCCAGCGCCTGCCGCACACGAACATCTTTCAGAATGGGATCGCGCAAGTTGAAAGCCAGATAGGCCAGCACGGTTCCCGGTTGCTGCTCAACCACCAGCTTGGGGTTTTGCCGCAGAGTCTTCACCATATCGGCGCTCAAAGAGCCGCTGGGCGCAATGTCGGCGCTGCCTTTGCGAAGCTCCAACGCGCGCGTAGTGGTGTCCGGAACAACGTTGAAGCGGACTCGCTCGATGTGAGGAATTTCGCCCCAGTAGTTGTCATTGCGAGCGATAACAACGCGGCTGTCCGGCTCCTGCTCAACAAAACGAAACGGTCCGGAGCCAACAGGATCGCGGCTCAGCTCTTTGCCGCTCCCGTAAGGAACGATTCCGAAAGCGCCATCGGAGAGGTTGTAGAGCAGCGTCGCATCCGGGTCGGAAAGATGTAGAACCAGCGTGAAAGCATCCGGCGCGTCAACCCGTTCAATCAGCCTGTACGTCGTGGTTTTCAGCGTGATCAGCGAGCCATTGCGGATGGTATCCAGAGTCCACTTAACATCGCGAGCGGTGAGCGGCCGGCCATCGTGAAAGCGAATGCCCGGGCGCAGATGGAAGATGTAGGTTTTGGGGTCGGGAATTTCCCAACGCTCCGCCACCCACGGTTGCATGTTGAAGTGCTCGTCGCGATGCACCAGAGGATCAAAGAGAAGCTCGTCAATCCGTTCCGATTGCGCGTCAGTGCCTACACGCGGATCAAGATTGGTGGGGCTGCTTTCGATAATCATCACCAGTGTGTTGCCGGTGGCATGACCTGAGCAGGAAACAGAGCTCAGCGCCAGGAGGAGCAGGATCGGAAAGAGCCACAAAGGGAAACAGAGCTGCCTCCGTCGTGTATGGCGGCCCGTGACAGTCCCTTTGCGTTTCGTTTGGTTAAGCATCTCGCGCGGATGTCCCGATCACGAGATGTAGAAGCTCATCCAGAGATGCGGAACTTATTTTCCAGCATAAGACTCGGCGGTCTTAGTTGCCAGAGCCTTATTACGACGAGGGAGATGCTCAACCACTTTCATCTCCTGCCAGTCGTAGGGAAATTCCTTGCCGCAATCGAGGCAGGCTACGTACGTGCCGGTGAGGGAAGCAGCATGGGAGTGCCGCTGCCCGGGCCTGCGGGTCATTGGAAAGCTGAAGCGCTTGTGTGTGCAGCCAAACAGAATATCGAGCAGATTCGCCATATTCACCACCTACCGAACTCAGGGCCCAGGAAATTGGACCGCCTGGGTGCTGTACTTTCCACTCTGACGGTACTGTACCATGGTACATGTACTTCTGTACACCAGAAGTTCATAGCCCACGGTACTCAACATTAGATTCAGAGTTGTTGAAAAAGGTTCGCAGCAGAGTTGCTTCGGGATTTGAAAAGCCTAAGGAGGCTGGGCTTTTCTCAGTAATATCACTTTGTTTTCAACAAGATAAACTAGGGCGAGGCGTATCTTGGCGTACTTGGCCGAATCAGCGGGAATAGGGTTCGGTCTTGCCCGTTTCGTGGGTTCCGGTGGAAGAGGAGTGTTTCTTCTTGCTCACTGGCGGCCGTTTGAGCCCCAAGGCAATGTCGGCGAGTTCCAGAAAGCGGGCGCCGCTGTTCGGATTTCCAATTTGCTGGTGGTCCCAGGCGCGATTTCCAGCCGGGCCGCGCATGGTGGACCTGGGATTGATCCACATATCTTTTGTGGGGGTTACGGGGCTCTCCAACATACTTTGGCTTTTTTGACGGGGCGGCTTTTTGGCCATAGGCAAGTAGTAGAAGTTTATCGTGAATGTCTGGATTATCCTAAGCTTTT